>CAZVSN010000029.1:10414-20242 GCA_964629455.1 uncultured Micavibrio sp.
TGGTTGAAAGCGGTCAGCCAGTTGAATTTGGTGAAGTCCTCGTTGTGATTGAATAGGCAAAAAAATGTTCAAAAAAGTCCTGATTGCTAACCGTGGTGAAATTGCCCTTCGTATTCACCGTGCGTGTAAAGAAATGGGAATACAGACAGTTGCTGTCCACTCGACTGCTGATGCGAATGCAATGGCTGTGCGCTTGGCAGATGAAAGTGTTTGTATTGGCCCGCCGCAATCACGCGATAGTTATTTGAATATTCATGCAATTTTGAGTGCTGCGGCCTTAACGGGCGCAGATGCTATTCACCCTGGCTATGGATTTTTGTCTGAGAATGCGCAATTTGCCCGCATGGTCGAAGAGCATGGGTTTACCTTTATCGGACCCAAGGCCGAACATATTGATTTGATGGGTGATAAAGTATCTGCGAAACAAACGGCGCAGAAATTGGGATTGCCAGTTATTCCGGGTTCCCCAGGTGCGGTGGTTGATGCTGAATCTGGATTGGCGATGGCGATTGAGATGGGATTTCCTATTTTGATTAAGGCGGCATCAGGCGGCGGTGGTCGCGGAATGAAAGTTGTGACCAAGGCCGAAGAATTTGTTGAGCAATACCAAACTGCACGGTCAGAAGCCAAAGCCAATTTCGGCGATGATACCGTGTACATGGAAAAATATCTGGCGACACCCCGTCATATCGAGGTTCAGATTTTTGGCGATAAACATGGAAACGCGATTCATTTGGGCGAGCGTGATTGTTCATCCCAACGTCGTCACCAAAAAGTGATTGAAGAGGCCCCGTCCCCTGCGCTTGATGAAGAGGCGCGGCAAAAAATAGGGACATTGGCGGCAGATATGGTTCGCAATATGGGCTATGTCGGTGCGGGTACAATCGAATTCCTCTGGGAAAAAGGCCAGTTCTTCTTTATGGAGATGAACACGCGGATTCAGGTGGAGCACCCTGTTACCGAAATGCTGACCGGAATTGATTTGATTGCCGAACAAATTCGTGTGGCCGCAGGTTTGCCACTTCGTTTCCAAGGTGAAAATATTCGTTTCCGTGGCCATGCGATGGAAGTGCGTATTAATGCCGAAGACCCAGACACCTTTATTCCATCCCCTGGCGAAATTAAATTGTTTCATGCGGCAGGTGGTTTAGGTGTGCGTTTTGATAGTGCGGTTTATAGCGGATATCGCATTCCACCATATTATGATTCCATGGTTGGGAAATTGATTGTTCATGGGCGCAACCGTGAAGAATGCATGGCGCGGATGAAACGTGCCATTCGTGAAACTGTGGTTGATGGTGTGAAAACAACATTGCCGTTGCATGCATGGATTCTGGAACAACCAGAATTTATTTCGGGTGATTATAATATTCACTGGTTGGAAAAGAAGCTTGCTGAAAAAGCGGCGGCAACTGCCAAGAAAGATTCCGAACAGAAATAGGCCAAAAAGGGTATCAAGGGGGATATAGGGTATGACCCCGCTCGAACTTTTAGAGGTTTATAGATTGGGTTATTTCCCGATGGCAAAAACTCGGGATGATGATGCATTTGACATCGTCGCGCCCTATACCCGTGCATTATTGCCCATCAAAAATTTACACGTCCCGAAACGCTTGCGGCGTAAGGCTTTGCAATTTCCATTTGTTGTGACATTTGATACGGCATTTGAACGTGTGATAACCGCGTGCGCCGATGCGCAACGCAGGCATGAATCCAACACTTGGATTAATGACCATATTATTTCTCTTTTTCTGGACTTGCATGATATGGGCATTGCCCATTCGGTTGAATGTTGGAATGCGGAGGGGGCATTGGTCGGCGGGTTATATGGTACAGCGCTCGGCAGTACATTTTGTGGAGAGAGTATGTTCTCAGCCGAGAGTGATGCCAGTAAAATCGCCCTTATCCATTTGTGCGCCCGCCTGAACGCCACGGGGTTTAAATTGCTTGATTCCCAATTTCGTAACCCGCATCTGGATCAATTCGGATTGTACGAAATGCCGCAGGATGATTATGTTGCCCTGATGCGGGCGGGTTTGTCGGAGATTGCTGATTTTAAGGCCGATATTGGTGAAGAATGGCTGGTCGCACGGCGGTTTTTAGAGAATGGCTTGGAACGGGATAAGGATTAGCGCAGCGAAAAATAATTTTTTGACATATGTAATGTCTTGATGTACTGTATTAGCATGATAATACAATCGAGGTTTTTTATGTTGGAAAATTTTAATGAATTTAAAGAAGTTTTTAATGCTAGAGCTGTTGAGTGTTCCTTAACAAGAGTTTCTGTTGTTAATGTGGGGGGGGAAGATGTGGCAATTGTATGGGACAAGTTGGAATATGAGGCGAGAATCGAAGCGAGATCCCAAATTATAAGAAACTTAAGTGATATTTCACAGGTTATTTTTCCTTACGATCTGAATAATCCTAATTTAAGTTACGATCTTGAGAGTTATTTTAGTGGAAATGCGGCAAGGGCTCTTGGTTATATGCTTCTTGAAGGTAAAAGCGGACAAGTAACTTTGAATCTGCCTTATCTAATGGGCGCAAATGTTATTGTAAGTGTTGAAGATGAGCAGGCGACTATGTCTATCACGCCCAAATTTAGGAGAGTTTATGACACCGCTCTAAATGAGCGGCTTGTTATGATGAATGGCATTGGGTTTCTTGTTTCCGATTCTTATGATCCAACTTATAGAACTGTCAAAAATATAGAGGGGAGATATGAGAGCAAGAGAGCTATCTATAATAGCATTATGAAGAATAATGATATGTCTCGTTATTTGTCTGCAGGACTTATTCTTGCGGAAGACACAGCCGGTGTTGGCGCCTTATTTTCCATTTCATATATATATAATCAAAACGATAGGTGTTTGACCTCTTTTGATTCAGATATGGCAGCTTTGTCGCTTGCTCTTGTTTATAGAGGGCACTGTCAGGATTGTGTAGTGAAGCAGAAAAATGGTAGTAGCATTAAAGTGAATATTTCGTCTGATACTATGTCGGTTAGTGGTAGTGTTTCTGTTGTTTACGATGGTTCTATGTTTTTCCAAGGGATTGAGTTCGGTCGTAAGAATAGGTGGGGCAATCTAAATAGAGAAATCTTTCCTGCGCCATAGATGGCTAATATCAATATTTCTTATTTATATATTTGTATAAATAAAAATTCTTATATGAAATCCTAAACTCTTTTTTTAAAGCGCAGAAATCAGGTTTTTATAATGGCGATACCTATACATTATGATTGTGATACGGGGCAGGATGATGCAGTTGCGTTGTTGTATGCCCTTGGAAGCCAGAATATTGATGTGAAATCTATCAGTGTTGTTGGAGGCAATGTTGATGTTGAACAATGTGCGCGAAATACCTTACAAATATTGGAATTGGCGGGAAGGGCAGATATCCCTGTCTATATTGGCTCTAATCAACCATTATTTCGTAACCTGCGCAGTCTTCCTGAGGTGTTTGGTGTAACAGGTATGGCGGGTGCAGAAGATATGCCCGCACCATCTGCTAGTCCTTTTTATATTATGCAGGATAAGACATTGGGGGATATTTGTACCACTCAGGTGTGCGTTGGAACTGCGCCACTTACAAATTTTGCAAAAGAAATTATGAGGAATCCAAATTTTTCGAGTCAGATTGATGATTTGGTATTAATGGGCGGGTGTCCATTGCCAGAACCTGTGCGGGGGCGTATGGGTAATTTTATTGCAGATGGGGCGAACGATTTTGCAGAGTATAATTTTGCCGTTGATCCCGAGGCGGCAAAGATAGTTTTGAAGGCAGGATTTAAAAAGATTACAATGATTGGTCTTAATATTACACGCCAAGTCTTGTATAATGGTAAAATAGAAAAAGAACTTTTATCAAGGGGTGGGCGGTGTGCCCATCGCGCAGCAAAAATTCTATCAACGGTTGGTCAAGATGATGTGGATGATTACGGATGCTTAAGACAGTTTCCTGATGACCCCGTTCGAGCTCTCCATGATGTTGTTGCAATGGTATATTTGGATGCGCCAGATATTTTTATCCTAAAGCCGTATCCGATTAGAATATGTATAGACGGGGCTGCTGGGCAGACGATTATTGATTCAGTAAGTCCCGATTGCAGTGAAGTTTTTGTTGCGGTAGCAATTGACAGCCAAAGATTTTATGAAAAATTTGTTGAAACTTTGTGCGCTCTTTCATGAAGAAGCCTATTTCTTATGAAATTGGTTTCGTGTTAATACGGTTGCATGAAAGAAAAAATCTCCAAAGATGAATCGGATTTATATGCTGCGTTAGCCATGTTGGAGACGCAGGACGAAATACGTCGGTTCTTAGCTGACTTATGTACGCCCGGGGAAATCAAGGCCTTTTCTGAGCGGTGGGCAATTGCAAAGCTTCTTGATAAAGGTGGTTTGGGGTACAGAGAAATCGCGGCCGCAACTTCTGCGAGCACAACAACTGTTGCGCGAGTTGCGCGGTTTCTTAATCAAGAGCGATATCAGGGGTATCGTATTGTTCTTGATAAAACAAAGGCCAAATCTTGATGAAAATTTTTGATTTATCATCCCCTGTTCCAGAAAATGCCAAAGGTGCGGTTGTTGCCATCGGGAATTTTGACGCTGTGCATTTGGGGCATCAGGTGTTATTGGCCGAGGCGAAAGCGCAAGCACTTGCGCGGAATGTTCCATGTGCTGTTCTGACATTTGAACCGCATCCGCGCCGGTTATTCCGCCCTGATGATGCGCCGTTTCGTGTGACCCCGCTTGATTTGAAACTGGAACGGTTCGCAGCAAGCGGTATTGATATTGTTTATGTTTGTCCGTTCAACTGGGAATTGGCAGGGTTATCGCCCGAAGATTTTATAGGGTCGATTTTAAAAGATAAATTGTCACCGCACAGCGTTGTTGTGGGGCAGGATTTTCATTTCGGGCATAATCGTGCCGGGAATGCCGATATGATGCGGGCATCGGGGGTGAATGTTTTTCCGCTTCAGTTAAAACGTGATGCCCATCATGGGGTGATTTCTGCAACGCGTATTCGTGGGGCATTGCAGGCAGGGCATATGGATGAAGCCAATGCGTTGCTCGGGTGGAACTGGGAAATCCGTGGCATTGTGGGGCATGGCGATAAACGCGGGCGTACAATAGGGTATCCAACTGCCAATGTGCCGTTAGGGGACACCATTCACCCTGCCTATGGTGTATATGCAACATTGGTGCGGATTGAGGGCGAAGATATTTGGCGTTTTGCCGCAACCAATATTGGTATTCGTCCGATGTTTGAATTGCAGACAGGATTGGTCGAGGTACATATCCTCGATTTTGATGGCGATTTATATGATCAGGTGTTGCACATTCGTCCTGTCAAAAAAATCAGGGACGAAATGAAGTTTTCGTCGCTTGATGATCTGGTCAAACAGATTGATATGGATTGTGTGATTGCGCGCGGAATATTGGGTTAATATTACGCGGCCATCAATTCAGAATAATTTTTCTCGACTATGTCTTTTTGTTGATTTTCAGCGACTTTTGGGCAAGCAAGAACCCTTTGTATAGGCTCCATGCTCCGTAAATTTGCGCGGGACACAGGCATAAGAATGTTGTTTTGAGTATGAGTTGCAAATTGGTCTGGAAATAATCCTGAGCCGCTTGATTGGATGCATTTTCATCAGGAACATTTCCGTTCGCGGCGGCAGAGATGAGTTGTTCGATTGCGCTCATGTCGCCATATTTTGATATGATGATTCCTGCCACCATTATGCCCACAAATAGGGCCGCCGACCATATCCAGAATGTACGAATGATATAGTTTGCATGGCTATGTTCAAAAGAATCCAGCGTCAATTTTTTTCGCAAAACATAGGCGGTAATAATAAAGACAATTGAAAAGAGGGCGGCAATATTTTGCAATGTTGCATTGGGCATAGATGTCAGCAGAATGCAGACGGCAAATCCGATATAGAGATTTTTAATTCTTGGTTCCATTTTTATTTCCTACTTTCTGCCAAATAGTTTTTCAATATCATCAAGGGATAGGGCGACAAAAGTCGGGCGCCCGTGATTACATTGCCCTGAAAGGGGTGTTTGTTCCATTTCACGCAACAATGCGTTCATTTCTGGGACGGCCAACCGACGACCTGAACGCACAGACCCATGGCAAGCCATGGTTGATAAGACATGGTTTATTTTTTCATCAAGGGCGGTTGCTTTTTCGTGGTCGCGCAAATCGTCTGCCAAATCTTGCAACAGTGTTTTCAGGTCAATCCGTCCTGATAAAATAGCGGGGATAGAGCGCACGGCAATTGCGCCAGATCCAAACGCATCAATATCCAGTCCTGATTTTAGAAAAAGATCGCGCGATTCTAACAGGCGGGCGCAATCGACATCATCCATGGTTATGATTTCAGGCGTTAATAACCCCTGAACAGGAATTCCTGTTTCCATCATCTGGGATTTGAATTTTTCGTAGACCAATCTTTCATGGGCGGCATGCTGGTCAACAATAACAATGCCGTTTGCGGTTTGGGCAATGATATAGTTTTCGTGAATTTGTGCACGCGCCGACCCCAACGGATGATTGTCGTCTATTGGGTTTATCTCTGTTTCTTCAAATCTTGCTGATGGTTGAAATTCCATTGCAGGTTGGTGGGCGGGTTGATATGCGTTGGTTATACGCTCTGCCAGCCCTGTGTAAGATTTAGAGGAGGATGGGTAATAGGATGATTGATATTGATAGTGTGCAGGTGGTGTGTTTCGTTGTTGTTCCAGACGGTTGACCAATTCATCAGTTAATGATGTCACGGGACGAATGTCTTGCGCGTGTAATGTATGGCGAATGGTGCTGACGATTAATCCGCGTGTGATGGATGAATCCCTAAAACGAACTTCGGCCTTTGCGGGGTGGACGTTGACATCGACTTCTTCGGGTGGGACGTTCAGGAACAGGCAGACAACAGGGTATCTGTCCTTTGCCATCACGTCCATGTACCCTGCACGAATAGCGCCAAGCAATAATTTATCACGCACTGCGCGACCGTTTACAAACAAGAATTGTTTCTGGGCAGTGCCCGCATTATGGGTGGGTTTTCCAATCCATCCAGTTAAGCGAATTCCTTGGCGTTCCGCATCAATAGGGAGTGCATTTGCAACAAAATCTGCGCCCATAATGTCACGCAGGCGGTTTTGGCTTTGCGTGGTGTTATTGTTATCCAATACAGGGTAGTGAAATGATGTGGTTCCGTTATGGGTCAGGCGAAACGCGATGTGCGGGTATGCCATTGCCTGACGCTGTAACATATCCTTGACTGCGCCGTATTCTGTGGCATCTGTTTTTAGGAATTTCAGGCGGGCCGGTGTCAGATAGAATAGATCACGCACTTCTATCGTTGTGCCTTCGGTAATGCTTGCGGGACGGACAGGTTGTTTTTGTCCGTCTATGACTTCAATATCATGTGCATCCCCACCACGTTCCCGTGTAGAAATTTTCATGCGCGATACAGATGCAATGGAGGGGAGGGCTTCGCCTCTGAATCCCAGAAAACAGATATTTGTTAAATCTTCATCGGGGAGTTTGGATGTCGCGTGACGATCAAGAGCCGCAGACAAATCATCTGCGCCCATGCCATATCCGTTATCGCGTACAATGATGAGAGATTTTCCACCATTCACCAATTCGACATCAATGCGGGTGGCTTCGGCATCAATTGAATTTTCGACCATTTCTTTGATGGCGGCGGCAGGGCGTTCCACCACCTCTCCCGCGGCAATCTGGTTAACCAATGTGTCTGGCAAATGGCGAATTTTCATGACAATTTTCTCTGTAAGTATAGGCAAACGATGATATTTATTGCCCCAAATGTCAAGAATAAGGCGGGAATTGTCATGTTTTGTCCAATCAGAACCGAGCAGAGCAAAGCCGAGGCAATAATAAATATTGAATCTGTGACGGAGCTGGTCGCAATGATGCGTGCGCGGTCAGATTCAGGGGCTTTGTCCTGAATATAGGCAGAGAGAGGAATGATAAATAATCCACCGCAGGCAGACACCAGAAAGAGGTCGATAATGATGCGCCAATTAGACATGTGAGAAAGGAATGTATCCAATGGAATCATCACATCGGTATGGGGTAAAATATTCTGGCTGGCAAAATATAAATCAATTGAAAAAAATGACATGCCGAAACCTGCCCAAGCGACAAGGTTTGTTTTTATCTGGCTATCGAGTAACCGGTTATTCAACATTCCGCCCAGTCCAATCCCGATTGAAAACAAAAACAAAAATAATGTCAGGACGGATTCAGACCCATGAATTGTGTCGTGGGTAAAATTTGCAAATTGGGATAGAAACATTCCGCCCATAAAAAAGAACCATCCTTTGGCAAGGATCGCGCGGGTGATGTTTTTGTTGTACCCGTATCCAAAGCGCAGCAATTCAAAATTTTCTTTAAACGGGTTCCATGGAAAATAGCGATAGGGCTGCGGGGGTGGTGCCTGTGGGATTTTGCAACTGGCAATATATCCGATGATGGCAACACAAAACATCATCAAAGCCACATAAGCCGCGCCATTATTAAGCGTCATCAGCATTGTGCCTGATATTGTGCCGAATAAGATGGCAAGGAATGTTCCTGTATTAATAACCGCATTGCCGCCAATTAATTCGGATTGCATCAGATGTTGCGGAAGAATGCTGTATTTGCATGGGGCGAAAATTGCAGAGTGCGTTCCAAGTGCAAATAATGTCAAGAAAGATAGAGGGATGGATTCTAAGAAAAGAGAGATTGTTCCTAAACCTGCTATCCCAATTTCAAAAATCTTGACCCATCTCATTATTCGGTCTTTGGGGGTTGTGTCTGCTAATTTTCCTGCGATGGCCGAGAAAATCAGAAAAGGAAAAATAAAAATCGCACCCGCAAGTGTTGTCAGTAATTTGGGGTCTGTGTTCAGTTCGCCCGACATCCCGTAAAGGATCATCACAACCAATGCGTTTTTGTACAAATTGTCCATAAACGCGCCGAAGAATTGGGTGATGAAGAGGGGGAGAAATCGGCGCAAGCCCAAAAGCGAAAGTTGGTTGGTGGCGGGGGTTTGTTGGGACATTAAAAATCCACGCATTTCCCGTTCATTTCCCAATCCCCGAATCTTGTGGCTTCTGGGCCTTTGCGCCCACCATATTCGGGTGCAGGTGTTTTTTTGTTTGGCGTTGCAGCATCAGAAATTGGGGTTTCTGGCTCTGGCGGGGCTTCTTTCTCTGGACTTTTTGTTTCTGTGCTCATACATAGATATTTACCGTTTTTGCCGCCAAACAGGAAGACAAAAGATGAGCAAAGTATCAGAATTAATGGCCCCGTTTCGTGACCGTATCAATGCGTTGGACGATAAGATTGTCGATTTGTTGGTTGAGCGTTATGGTATTATCCGTGAAGTTGGCGCGTTCAAGAAAACGCACAATATTCCGACCGTTGTCGAAGAGCGCGTAAAAGAGGTGATTAACCGTGTTGGCGACCGTGCCGGCGAAGATAACGAGGATATTGTTTGCGAAATCTATGCCTTGATGATTGCCATTGCCCATGATCTTGAGGACGAGGTGCGGGGTGAGGGTAATAAATTCAATGATGATGACTAGGGTGCGTTGACATTCAGCATCTTTTGGGCTGCAAACCCCACATTTCTGCGCTTCCGTTTCTCAAATATATTAAATATTCTGCGATACGGTTCTCGAAAAGCGTGGTTTTGGCTATGCCGCCGCTACGCGGTCGCTTCAAAATACTTTGAATGTCAGCGCACCCTAGAACCTGTGTGTAGATTACCTGATATTCCGTTTACTTTGGGGCTGAATTCGG
>CAZVSN010000030.1:0-16151 GCA_964629455.1 uncultured Micavibrio sp.
TTTGTAAGTCTTTGGCAGAATCCGAAGGCGTAAAACTCGGCAAAGTCATGATGCCGCTTCGGGCTGCGCTGACCGGCACAACCTCCTCACCCTCCCTCTTCCATGCCATGGAAATTTTAGGGGTGGATGAGGTGATGCGGAGAGTTGGATAGACTAATTCTAAGGTATATTAATGATTGTCAAAACTAGAGATAATATGAGCAAACATTTCGTCACACCTATCTATAGATCTTTCCTCGGAGAGTTTGGTTTCTCCGGGATCACTAAATAGCATGAACTCATGCATAGAAGAAAAGACTTTTACACCCACTGATCTCAACAATTTAGACATTTCACCACTCGGATCCTGCTCTTCATCAATGATCCATGGTTCCTGCTGCTTATAATAAGGTAGTAACAATCTGGCTATTTCCACTCTAGCAGGTGTATTCCCCTTGTCTCTCAATACAACTTGATTAAGACATTCTTCGATTGCCTTCTCGCTCGGATTAAAGGGCACAATATTTTTTACCGCCTGAATGTTATAGGTCTTTACAGCCTCTCTTAATTGATCGCTCGTAATATGGTTTGCCTCTTCGTACGATTTTTTTAACATAAAATACCCCCTGAGAAAATTGCTTCCAACTGCCCACCATCTTACCCCCCCCATATTTATTATGTCAATAAAATAATGATTGATATTTTATGATTATTTTCCTATAATGGGGATGTTCGTTCATGGGTGCTGGGCGCCTTTGTTCCGCACCCGTCATTGCGAGGAATGAAATGACGAAGCAATCCATTCTACTTGCCAATAATTATAGATTGCCACGTCGCTTGCGCTCCTCGCAATGACGAATGTCGGCTTTCGTGCGAATTTCCTTAAAAACCTCTGTGGACTCTGTGCTTCTTTGTGACTTTTGTGTGAACCACTTAAAAAACACCAAAAACCAAAAAACGAACTGAGTTTGCCTTCTTTGCATCCCCGTGAAAACGGGGATCCATTTGGGTTTATGGATTCCTGCTTTTTTCCCTTGTCGCAGGAATGCAAGACTAGCAAAAACGTGGAACGAACTGAGTACACCCCGCAGATTCATTAGGTTTTGCTTTTTCCCACCCAACCGTCACCCCCGACTTGTTCGGGGGTCTGGTCTTTTAAAGGTCCGGATCCCCGCCCCCACTTCTTTGGCGCGGGGATGACAATAATGGGATAATTTCGTGCAAATGAATAAAAAAATCTTCTTGGTGACTTAGTGTCTTGGTGGTTAAAAAATGGACAAATAAAAACCCCGACGGTTAAGTCGGGGTTTTGTTTATTCTGTTACCAGAGATTATTCAGCTTTCTTTTTTGCTGCTTTTTTCTTTGGTTTTGCGTCGCCTGCGTCTTCGTCTTCGGCGGTCAGGTCGTCAATCGACACTGATTTTTCGGTGACGTTTGCTTTGGACAGAATGAAATCAATCACTTTGTCTTCGTAAATTGGTGCACGGAACGATTCAATCACTTGTGGGTTCTTGGAATAGAATTCCAGAACCTGTTGTTCTTGACCTGGGAATTTACGGGCTTCGGCATAGATGGCTTTGTACAGCTCTTCTTGCTTTACTTCGACGTTATTCGCACGACCGATTTCAGCCAGAACCAGACCCAAACGGACACGACGTGCCGCGATTGGTTTCAGTTCGTCTTTATCAGCATCAGAAATTTCTTCGCCAGCTTGTTTTTTCTCTTGTTCCATTTGTTTGACGATGGCGTCATATTCCATGTCAACCATGCCTTTTGGCAATTCAAAAGAATGGTTTTCATCCAGAACGTCCAGCAATGCACGTTTCAGGCGCAAACGGGACAGTTGGTCGTAATCTTCGCCAATGTTTTTGACAACAGCATCTTTCAATGTGTCGAGATTCTCGAACCCGAGTTTGGTTGCGAGCGCGTCATCAATTTTTGTTTCTGCTGCTTCGCGGAGTTCTTTGATATCGCAATGGAATATCGCTGGTTTCCCTGCGAGTTCATTCACACCGTAATCATCAGGGAATGTGACATCAACATGCGCATGGTCACCCACTTTTTTGCCGACCAATTGGTCTTCAAAACCGGGGATAAGCTGACCTGAACCGAGCTCAACATTCATGTCGGTTCCTGACATACCTGGGAGGCTCACGCCTTCTTTGGTTTGACCGTTAAAGTCCAGAACAACAGTGTCGCCCATTTTGGCGCCACGGGCTTCTTCGACTTTCACAAAGCTGCGGTTGCTTTTGGCAACGCGGTCAAGCGTTTCTTGAACAACCTTGTCTTCAACTTTGGCAACTGGTTTTTCAACTTTGACTTTGGACAAATCCATCACGTCAAATGTTGGCAAAACTTCAACAGTCATGGTGTAGGTCAAATCTTTGCCTTCATCAAATGACTCGCCGTCTTTCAGGGCGATTTTCGGTTGCATCGCTGGACGGATATCTTGTTCACGCAGAGCATTCGCCATGCTGTCTTGAACTGTTTTGTCCAAAACTTCACCAAGGATCATACGACCATAATTCTTTTTCAGAATTGGCATCGGGATTTTTCCTGGACGGAAACCGGGAATTTTTGCTTTCTTGCCGTAAGACACCAATTGGGCTTCGACGTTTTTCAAAATGGTGGCAGCAGGAACAGTTACTTCCAATTCGCGGGTCAGACCATCTTGTTTTAATACGGATACTTTCATCTCAAAATTCACTTTCTATATATAATGGTGCGGATGAAGGGACTCGAACCCCCACGCCTTGCGGCGCCAGAACCTAAATCTGGTGCGTCTACCAATTTCGCCACATCCGCAATATGGGCTTTTACGTCCAAGTGGGAGTTTGTAGCGCAGAACCGCGCCTGCGCCAAGGAAAATTAAGCAAAAAACCCTGCATTTTTGTTATTCATAATATATGGATTGCTTTTTGTGCGGAATCCCGTTAGAAATAGCGCGTTTTAGTGAACAACTGACTAGGAATATAATGTCAAAAGAAGATTTAATTGAATTCAAAGGTGTTATCAGCGAAGTTTTGCCAAACGCGATGTTTCGCGTAAAACTCGAAAACGACCATGAAATTCTGGCGCACACCGCCGGTAAAATGCGCAAAAATCGCATCCGTGTTTTGCAAGGCGACAAAGTTGTCGTTGAAATGACCCCCTATGACCTGACCAAAGGTCGTATTATTTTCCGTGAGAAATAAACGTCTTTAAAATTTAAAGAAGCCGCGCGACCGCATCTGTCCACCCCTTGTACAGTTGGTCGCGTTTTTCTTGCGTGATTGTCGGGGTATAGGTTTTATCTTTTTGCCAATTGGCGGCGATATCATCTAACCCCTGAAACACTCCTGCTCCAATGCCTGCCAGATACGCAGCGCCCAACGCCGTTGTTTCAACTGATTGCGGGACATCAACCTGCATCCCCAGCATATCGGATAAAAATTGTGTCATCAGATTATTTTTGACCAATCCACCATCAACACGCAGGACAGACGGTGTTGTTCCGAAATCGGCAATCATCGCGCCCATCAAATCGCAACTTTGATAGGCCTGCGCCTCTAACGCTGCGCGGGTGATATGTGCCTTAGTTGTGGCGCGCGTTAATCCCAATATCGCGCCGCGCGCATCGGGGTTCCAATATGGCGCGCCCAATCCCGTGAATGCAGGAATAAAATAAACACCATTGCTGTCAGTGACTTGCTCTGCCAATTGCTCACTCTCGCTTGCGTCATGGAAAAATTCCATTTCATCACGCAGCCATTGAATGGCTGCACCAGCTACAAAGATTGATCCTTCTAAAACATAAGCGCGTTGTCCGTTAATCACATATCCGACGCTGGTCAATAATTTGTGCTGGGACAAAATCGATGTATCGCCAATATTCATCAGGGCAAAACATCCTGTGCCATAGGTCGATTTTATCATCCCCTTTTGAATACACGCCTGTCCGATGAGTGCTGCTTGCTGGTCGCCCGCCATGCCCATGATGCGAATATCTTGGCCTGCGATACTGGCTGTACCAAAATTGCCCGTATTTTCCCTTACCTCTGGCAATAATGATTTTGGAATATTGAATAATTCCAACAATTCATCATCCCATTGCAATGTATGAATATTAAATAACATCGTGCGGGATGCATTGCTCATATCCGTGATATGCGATTTTCCGCCCGTCAAATGCCACAGCAAAAAACATTCAACTGTTCCGAATGCCAATTTTCCCTGCTCTGCGGCGGCGCGGGCATCTGGGACATTGCTTAAAATCCAGTTGATTTTGGTTGCTGAAAAATACGGGTCAACCAATAACCCTGTTTTTTCTCTGATGATTGTTTCTTTATGCTTTAATTCCTGACACAAATCTGCGGTTCTGCGGTCTTGCCAGACAATGGCATTATATACAGGCTTTCCTGTTTCCCTGTCCCAGATGATTGTGGTTTCGCGTTGATTGGTAATGCCGATTGCCACAATGTCATTGTGATGGGTTAAACACTCCCGCACGCAATCCAACGTGTCATTTAAAATGTCATCGGGGTTTTGTTCCACCCATCCGTTATTCGGATAGGTTAGTTTTAATTCTTTCTGTGCCGTATACAGAACATCGCCTTTGTCCGAAAAAACAATGGCGCGGGAACTGGTTGTGCCTTGGTCAATTGATAATATTTTTGTCATGCTGAACCTCTGCATAAATCCGGTCAAACTGTGCTTTAAATGTGGCGCATTGCTCTGATGTCATGTGCAGCCCCCATTTGGTTCGCCGCCATAACACATCATCGGCGCATGTCGCCCATTCATTGCGAATAAAATGGGTGATGGTTTTATCATCGGGCACAAATTCAAAATCGATAAAAGGCAATACTGCATCTGCTGTCCACGCACCGCCCATATTGGGAAATAAAGGGCGCAACATATCAATGACCTCCTCTGACAAAGGCCGATAAGTCGTCAATTTTCCACCAAAGACATTTAAAATGGGTGCGCTGCTATGAGTATCCAGTATCAATTTATAATCACGGGTGGCTTTACGGTTATCTTCACCCTCATCGGCCTCGAATAACGGGCGCACACCGCTATAGCTCCAGACAATATCGGATTTGGATATGGATTTTTTGAATTCTGCATTCACAATGCCCATCAAATATTCTGTTTCTGCATCTGTGATCTTGGCATTTGCGGGATTCCCGCTTATCGCCGTTTCGGTTGTTCCCACCAATGTGAAATTGTTTTCATACGGCCAGACAAAAACCACACGTTTATCTGGACATTGAATCAAATATGATTGGTCGCCTTCATATAATTTGGGGACAACAATATGACTGCCCTGCACCAATCGCAATTTCGGGGTTGTCGCATCCGTTAAATTATTTTGTTCCAATAATGACCGAACATAAGGCCCTGCGGCGTTGACAACTACCCGCGCTGTGAAACTCTGCTGCGGAGTGTGAACATTCCACATCCCATCTTTTGGAGTTATACGCGTGACCTCTGTCTGGGTACGAATATCTGCACCATGCAAATAAGCATCCATCGCATTTAAGACAACCAAACGCGCATCATCCACATAGCAATCGGAATACGCAAAGCCTATCCCGTCCCTGTTTTTTAACGCTTCCCCGAAAACATGGCTTTTCAAATTTATCATTTCCGATTTGGGCAACACATTCATACACGTTAAATGGTCATAGATAAATAAACCTGTACGAACCATCCATGCGGGGCGCACAGCATTGCGATGGGGGATACATAAACGAAGGGGGGATACAATTTGCGGGGCAATCCGCATCAATGTTTCACGTTCCGCCAAAGATTTGCGGACAAGACCAAATTCATAAAACTCCAGATAGCGTAGGCCACCATGGATCATTTTAGAACTATTGGATGACGTAGCAGACGCCAAGTCGCCTTTTTCCAGCAACAGGGTTTTTAAACCGCGCCCTGCGGCATCGCGAGCAATCCCTGCGCCATTGATACCACCACCGATAATACAAATGTCATATATCATCCACCCATGATACATGACCTCGTCTTATCCGACAATCAGGCAAAACTCTGTTCTTCGAGTTTTGATTTAATCACCCGTAATTTAATTTCAAGATTCGCGGGGGAAAACGGTTTGCGGATATAGGCGGTTACGCCGCATGATTTTGCCTCAGCCACGGAATCGATATCCCCACGCCCTGTCAGCATTAAAAAAGGCATATCGGGCATCACTGTTCGCATTTGACGGAGCAAATCAATCCCCGTCATTTTCGGCATATTCCAATCGCAAATAACCACATCAATCATATCCATTGCGGCATCGGTAAAAGTCATGGCTTCGCGGCCATCACTTGCTTCGAATATCTGGGTAATTCCCAATTCTGACAACATCCCACGCACCATTGATCGTGCGTCCGATTGGTCATCAACGACCAATATTTTCATTTTTTCTAAACCTTCGACTTTGCTTGCCATGATATTTCTCCTTATGATTTATGATTGCCAAGTGGTTGCTTCATTATGGTTGACGGGCTGCCCCGATGCCATTTGTTCCAAAACATTACGCAGAGAATCTGGTTTTATGGGCTTTGCCATGAAAATGGCATCGCTTGGTAAATCAATACTGGAAATCTCGCCACGCACGGGATATCCGCTCATATATAAAACTTTTGTTTCTGGCCGCACCTCACCTATCAATTCTGCCAATTTCAATCCGCCCAATTGGGGCATCACCATATCGGTCAACAGGAAATCTATTTTTCCATCATATTCATCTTGTACCATTAATGCTTCATTGCCATTCTTGGCCGTTAAAACATTCAATTGAAAATCTTTTAATGTTTCCCTCATAATCGCCAATAAATCAGGCTCATCTTCTGCAATCAGAATGGTCTTTCCTGTTATATGATCTGCCGAATGATCTGGGATTTTTTCAATATCAGATAGATGGATTTCATCGGCGAATGGAATATGGATTGTAAAATTTGTTCCTTCATTGAGGACTGACACAACATCTATTTCACCCCCTATTTGTTGAACCAATCCATAAACCATCGATAACCCTAAGCCCGTTCCTTTCCCTTGTTCTTTTGTGGTAAAGAACGGATCAAATATTTTTTCCATGATTTCAGGAGAAATCCCTTTTCCTGTATCGGTGACACGCAAAACGGCATAATCGGTTCCTTTTGTGTTTTCTTGATACACAGACACCAGAATATCCCCACCATTTGCCATTGCATCGCGGGCATTTAGGACAAGATTCATTACAATCTGGGAAACAGTGTCGGGCGTTACCTTAACGGGGAAAACGGAATCGGGAACATCAATATTCAAATATATGCCCTCACCCAATAATGGGCACAGCAACGATTCCATCTCTCTGGTCTGGGCGCATAAATCAATTACTCTGCTATCGGCAACGCGATGCTTTCCAAACATCAATAATTGTTTGGTTAATCCGCTCCCTCTGGCAACGGCTTGTTTTATGCGTGCAATATTTTCATGGATGGGTTCCCCCCGTTTCAAGGCAGATTCAGATAAGCGGATATACCCCTCAACAATCGACAGGATATTATTAAAATCATGTGCGACTCCACCCGCCAATTTTCCGATTGCTTCTAATTTCTGTGTTTGGCGCAAATGGTTTTCCTGCAATTTTGCCTGACTTTCATCACACATAAATCCGATAATCAGATTTTTCCCCCCACAACAACTATCGGCGGATAAATTTAAAGATATCCATTTTGGATTACCGCCCTCTCTTTCAATACGTTTCCAGAAACTTCCTTTGTGGCGATTAAGGATTGTTGATTGAATCTTGCTCCATTCATCTTGGAAATGGCTGGATAACAAGGCATCAACACTATAGCCTTCTAAAGGAATGGTTTCTCTTTCTAATAGCTTATCAAGAGCTTTGTTCGCAAAAATAATACGCCTTTGACCACTATGCTCGGCAATAAATATCCCCTTTTGGGATGTCTGCATTGCCTCAATCAGAATTTTGTTATTCCCGTCCAACACCCTCATATCATCTGCATGGGTTTTGATGAGAGAAATGTCGGATAACTCAACAATCATCCCTTTATGCGATTGCTCAATCGCACGCACCAAATAAAACTTGTCTGGGCATAACCGAATAACTTCATAGAAAGCCAGACTGTTATCTTGTGATACAGAAGACGGGGTCAACCCATTTTGATCCTCTGAATCAATCGAATGGTCGTACACAAATCGAATGAAGTCGGTAAAATACGACAGATGGCTGCGGAGCATCGGCAAAACACGCCATGACACATCATTGGCAGCCGATAATTCCCCCTGCGCATTGTAATAAATAACTGCCGTTTCCAATGAATTGAATATCTTTTCATAGGCTTCGGCACTGATATTATTATGGCTATCATCAAAACTCATGCGACTTATACAACCCTTTCACACATCTTCTGGTTGTTATTTTGGCGGGGATTTATTAACAGATCCTTTTGACATACGCGTGTATTTCGGCGACTGTTTTGTACTCTCAATAATCAAATGCCAGTCCTTAATGGTTTAAACGTGATACAGAAAATCTTTCTGCTATTCCTTGTTGTCTGGACTACACCTTCCCTGTCTTTCGGGGCGGATGATATAGGCCATTCCGCAACATTAAATATGATGGGCGAATTGGGATTAAATACTGTACCCTCTGCACGACTATCTCCCGAAGGAACTCTGCGGGTGACGCTCTCGCGTCAGGCCCCCTATACACATGCGGCGATGGGACTTCAAATATCCGACCGCCTCTATGTTGGCCTTCGCCAAACATCCGAGTCAGATAGCTTTTCATCAAGCTCCAAACATCTTTATCCCGGAATGGATATTAAACTTGGCCTATTTGATGAACGCCGTTTTCTCCCACAAATTTCTGTCGGGTTACAATCCGCGTTTGGACACAAACGGATGGCGGCAGAATATCTGGCAATGTCCAAACGTTACGAAGATTTTGATTTTACATTGGGTTTCGGATGGGGGCGATTGGCAACGCGCGGCGGATTGCCAAACCCTATCCTGCTCAACCATATCATGGGCACAAAATCGGCACGCGATATTGATGGGGATGACCCGAATACGCCAAACGATTGGTTCAAAGGAGATATGGGCATCTTTGGCGGGCTTGAATATCATACCCCGATTGATGGGTTGTCTTTCAAAGCCGACATTACAAGCGATTCATGGAAGGCTGAAAAAGCAGCCGACCCCCAGTTCAATGCCCCAGCATTATGGTCGGTTGGTCTGTCTTATACGCCATCATATTTAAACGGAATTGATACAGGAATCGCCTACGCTGGAAATAATTCTGTGATGGCGCGGGTCAGTTTTACGCCCCATGTTGGTTCATGGCCATTCAATGATGCCCGCCAACACGCATCAATTGACATGAAATCTGGTCGCCCCAACATCATAAACCCACCCATCGATTCAGAAAATGATGAGGACGATGATTTTAATCAAAGCTTGGAACAAGAAAAGAAATTAGGGCTTTCACATATCCTGATTGACAAAAGAACCGCTGCCGCCGATCTGGATTTAAAAGATAATTTTTCAACCCCCTTTCAAATCGGTGAATCATCACGCTATCTGGCAAATATTGCAGGAAGAACACCTGAACAAATTATCTTTCATATCAGACGATATGGGTTAAAAGGAACGGACATCGAATTAAATCGCGCGGATTTAGAACGCGCCTTTTTGAACCATCAAGGTAGCAGTGAAGAAATCTGGCAAACCACCCAATTCCTGCAAAAATCTGTTCCGCCATCACTGGCAAAAGTTATCGGTGATATTCAAACCGCACAGGAAGATTTTGGTTTTAAAACCGACCTTATCAATGATGTATCCTTATCGGAAAATGATTCTGGCCTGTTGTATCGCACTGGAATTATTGCCTCATTGCATAAATTTTTTGGGCGGCATTTCTTTTCCCTACACTCTTTACGGATTAACCTTGCCGATAACTTACAGAATTTGAATTTATATCGCGGACTGAACTCGCTTCCTGTTCGTAGCGATATTGATGCCTTTACCCAAAACAGAGTTGTATTGGATCGTAGTTTCTTGACAGGATTTGTAACATTGGGGGACGACCTGCACATGGCCTCCAGTATCGGATATCTGGAAGAAATGTATATGGGGGCAACCAGCGAAATTATCTATCGTCCTTTTGGGAATAACTGGGCACTGGGGGCAGAGGCCAATCTGGCACTAAAACGTGATCCTTACAGCTCTTTTGCCCTGCTCCCGAATGGCGATCATATTTTATCGGGATTTTTAAATGGCTATTACGAAATACCCAATACGGGAGCAACCCTCAAAGCAAGTATCGGGCGTTACCTTGCAGGCGATATTGGTGGGAGCCTTGCGCTGAGTAATGAATTTGAAAACGGCGTCATCATGAAAGCAGATATCACGGCAACCAATCAATCAAACCCTGATATTTATGGGGGAACAACCAATGTTTATTCGGGAATACGTCTGAGCTTACCATTGGGAAGCCTTCCTTTTGTACCAAATGGAAGCCGCATTGTTACCAACGCCGCTCCGTTAGGTCGGGACAAAGGGCAGCGCCTTGACAATCCAACACCTCTTTACGAGATGACCGAACCCCTATCCTACCGCCATATTACGCGGCAATGGCAAAGGTTGATGCCGTCCCCTTGAAAATATGCTCAGCCAATTCATTGGCAGACTGGCCTGTCCCAATTCCTTTATTCCGTGACAAAGTAAACACGCATTGCAGAACACGTCCAATATCTTCGACATGGGCATTCATATGGTCGCGGGTCAATTCATAACTATATGGATTGCGCCCTGTGCGATCAAAATATTCGTAACCAACACTGGTAATGCCGCCAGAATTAATGGCAAAATCAGGCGCGTATAAAATTCCACGTTCCATCAACATGGCATCGTGACGGGATTCAGCTAATTGATTGTTAGCAGCCCCACCAATAATCTTGGCACGAATTTGTGGAATGGTTGTATCATTCAATCCTGCGCCCAACGCACATGGTGCAAAAATATCAACATCGCTTGCATGAATAGTTGCAACATCACCGATGGTCACTTGCGAACCGAACTCTGCCTTTGCGCGTTCTGTTGCTGCTGGGTTAATATCGGCCACAATTAATTGTGCGCCGTCTTTGACCAAATATTGTGCCAGTGCATATCCAACAGCGCCCAACCCTTGAACAGCAATTTTAATTCCTTTTAAATCAGCGCTTCCCAATTGATTGGCGGCACACGCTTTTAACCCACAATAAACGCCATAGGCTGTTACCGGAGATGGGTTTCCTGCAACGCTATTTGAATTTTGCGTGGTCGGAGGAAGTCCCGCAACAAAGCTAGTCGCTTTGGAAATCGCAATCATATCTTCTTCAGTTGATCCGACATCTTCGGCGGTAATATATGTCCCATTCATTGATTCAACAGCTTCACCAAACCGCATCATAAAATCATGGGATTTAATTTTCTTGGGGTCACCGATAATCACAGCTTTTCCACCACCCAGCGCCAAACCTGCCAAAGCAGATTTATATGTCATACCTTTTGACAAACGCAAAACATCGGTCACGGCATCATCAAAGGATGCATACGGATAAATTCGGCACCCACCAAGGGACGATCCCAAATTGGTATTGTGAACAGCGATAATGGCCGAGAGCCCTAATGCAGCATCTTCAAAATGAACAACTTGTTCATGGGCATCAAAACTTGGATGAGATGTGACATCAAGCTGGCGAATGGTGAGCATCTTGTTTTTCCTTATCAATCAATGATGAGCAATGGGTGGGGCATATAAAATCCACTTTACCGCATCGCGTCAAGCTTTATGTTAATAATTATGCAAATAAATGACCCTTGGCAAGTGCTCTGCTGATATATAAGAACATAGTTATGGTTTCAGGATACGACATTATCGGCGATATTCACGGGCAAGCTGACAAATTAGAGGCTTTGCTTGTCAAACTTGGTTACAAATTGGGGGTTGGTGGATTTTACGCGCACCCAGATCGCCAAGTCGTCTTTGTTGGTGATTTTATTGATCGTCACCCCCGCCAAAAAGCAACTCTTGATATTGTCAAAAATATGATTGATGGCGGCTCTGCTCTGGCGGTAATGGGCAACCATGAATTTAACGGCATTTGTTTTGCAACAGAACATCCGACAACAGGGCATGTCCGAAAACATACCAGCAACAATATTCGTCAACACCAATCTTTCCTGAATGAATTTCCTCAACATACCGAAGCGTATGAAGAACAGATTTCATGGTTTAAAACCTTACCTGTGTATCTCGATTTAAAAGATATCTTTGTTGTTCATGCCTGTTGGCATCCTGAAAGCCTCCGGACAATTAACCCCTACCTGAATACAGATAAAACGATGAAAGACCATGCCTATATTGACTTTGCGGAATATGGAACACCATTCTTTAAAGCCATTGAAATGGTTCTGAAAGGCCCAGAACACAGAATTCCAGATGATGTTGCGTTTTATTGCAAAGATGGTATCCGTCGTGATCGCGCGCGCGTCAGTTGGTGGGTTGATGAATCTCTCCCTACATTTGACCGTCTGCAACATCGGCAAAAAAATGTCGCCGATACAGAAATCGCATCGCTCAATACAACATCCATTACCCATCAATTCAATAAACCTGCCCACCCTGTTTTTATCGGCCATTATTGGATGAGCGGAACCCCCGCACCTCTGACCGATAAAATTGCATGTGTGGATTATAGCGCCGCCGCCAAAAAAGGTCTTTTGACCGCCTATCGCTGGAGCGGAGAAAGCATTCTGACTCCAGACCATTTTACATGGTAGGCAAAAAAAAATCCGTCCAACAGGACGGATAAAAGTTACGGGTACCAGAAAACCAATTCAAGAAATTCAAAAAAACTTAACTATGCTAATATAACCACCTAAAACCACTTTTAGACCCACAGGACTTGAAGCCCCTTTGGAATAATTCCTCATATTTATAATTTACATAAAATTTTAGATAAAGTCAAATCTTTTTTGAAAATGACCATTTTTCAATGGTTTCCATCGCCCGATCAATCACACGGTACATGTCTTCAAAGTCCGAAAAACTCCCATAATACGGGTCGGCTACATCCAATGTCCCCTGCCCTGCGTAATCCAGAAAAAGGTGAATTTTAGGGTGGTAAACTGGGTCGGCCATTGCCTGTAAATGCCGCAAATGCCCGTTATCCATCGCCAGAATCAGGTCGAATGCGTCAAAATCATCCATTTTGACTTGGCGCGCCACGATTCCATCCGTTGAAATATGATTCTGATGGGCTATTTTTAATGTGCGGGGGTCTGGGCGATCGCCAATATGATATCCATGGGTTCCCGCCGAATCGACAATGACTGATTTTTCCATCCCCGATTTGACCAGTTTATGACGTGCAACCGCCTCCGCCAAAGGGGATCTGCAGATATTTCCAGTACACACAAAAAGGATTTTAAACGTCATTTGGATTTATTCGGGTGAAGCGTGATATGTACCGCAAATATCAGAAAAGATAAAGCAGATTGATTTCTTGACCTATTCAACAGGTTTGGGCACGATCACAGCGAAATTGGGCTACAAAACAGATTTTCTGACTCTCGTGAAAGAGGTAAATATGTCCCATATTGCTGTTGCTTTTTATAAGGCCGTTAAACACAATTCATCGTGTTTGATTTGCACCTCTAAAGACGGGCTGGCCTTCCACCATGTTAATCCAGAACAGAAATTAGCAGAAGTCGGAAAAATCGCACAAATGGGAAACCTTCCTCAACTTGTGGATGAACTGAACAAATGCGTTCCTCTCTGCTGGACACATCACAGAGAGGTTCATAAAGGGCTCCGAAAGGGATGGCTCGAAGGGCTGGATGATAAGGGACGGCCATCAGATTCAACAATTGCCAAAAGGTACATGCCATATGTACCTTTTTTTATTCGTCAAAATCCAACAGTGTTAAGAAAAATTTATAACAGTTATATTGCTGCAAATGATTTGATATTTAAGGAATTAAAGGTAGTATAGGTGACGTTTTGAGCGCGGTCAGAAAAGAAAACGAGAGTATCAGTGTGACAATACCAACCCATGAAATGGCAACAACAGATCTTGCAAACATTGTTTTGCGGCTGGCCAAAAATCCGGCAGAAATTATTGCCGCACAGAAATTGCGTTACACTGTTTTTTATAAAGAGTTTGGCATCCTTGCTCCACCTCATATCGCAACAGAAGAACGTGATTATGATGAGTATGATAATTTTGCAGACCATCTGGTTGTAATTGATGAATCTCAAATCGACCCCGATAAAAAAATTGTTGGAACGTATCGGTTATTCCAAGCCGAACATTTACCAAAGAATATTCCTTTTTATTCTTCACAAGAATTTAATATTGCCCCACTGATTAATAGCGGAGCGCAGTTGTTAGAACTCGGAAGATCTTGTGTGCTTCCAGAATATAGAACCAAATATATTATGCAGAAACTGTGGCAAGGAATTGCCGAATATTTGTCCGACCATAACATTGATTTAATGTTCGGATGCGCCAGTTTTCAGGGAACGAATCCAGAAGCCATCGCCGACCAATTGGCTTATCTGAAACATTTCCATTCTGCTCCCGATGATTTGTGCCCTGTGGCAACAATCGACTGTATGGACGGCATCTCAATCAAAGCCAAAGAAGACTTAGACGCGCGGCGTATCTTCTCTGACCTTCCGCCCTTGATTAAAGGATATCTGCGCGTTGGGGCAACAATCGGCAAAGGTGCTTTTCTGGACAAAGATTTTAACTGCATTGATGTGTGTATTGTTATGCCCATCCATAAAATGTCTTCTAAATACACCAAACACTATGAACGCAAGATTCAAAAAGATGTTGTGCGCGACAGTGACTTTTCTAAAAAATTCTAAGCGGAACATCTGGTCATGACATCTTTTATCGCGATTTTAAAAATTACCCTGATGATGATATGGACCATTCCTCTGGTGACACTCCAGATGATTGTCCTGCCCTTTCACAAGGGGGATAAAGCATATTCCGTTCCCCGTTTTTGGCATAAAGGGATTTGCGCCATTATGGGATTGAAAACAGAAATCAGGGGAACGCCCGTTTCTGGACGGCAAATTATTTATATCAGCAACCATTTATCTTATCTTGATATCCCTGTTATCGGCTCTATTCTCAAAGCATCCTTCATTGCCAAGGAAGATATTGCGCATTGGCCTGTCATCGGATTTTTGGCAAAGGTTCAACAAACCGCTTTTATCAGCCGTAACTCTGCAAAGGCCAAAACAGTGGCCAACGCTCTTGATAAAATGGTGAAAGACGGCAAAAGCCTGATTCTTTTCCCCGAAGGAACATCCACCGTTGGAACTTCGGTACTGCCATTTAAATCCAGCCTTTTTTCCCTTGCTCAACCCAAGGGTATGCCCCCCGTTTCGATTCAACCCTTTGTTTTAGAATTGATTGATGCAAACGGAGAGGCTTTAACACCCAAAACCCGTGATTATTACGCATGGTACGGGGATATGGATTTTTCACCCCATATCTGGATTTTCCTGCAAACACGGGGGGCGACTGTCCGCCTGACATTTCTTGATGTCATAACTCCAGAGGTGGGTCAGGACAGAAAAGACCTCTGTAAATTGATTGAAACCAAGATTTCATCTGGACTGACTGGCGCTTAATCGGTAATAAGGATAGACAAAAAAGGACATAAAAATGGCATTTGAAAAAACTGAAATCACCAAAATCCAGACCTATTTGCAAAAGAAATTCGGAAATCCGGGGATTACCCTGCGCGACCGCAAAACAGGAGATTCTCTGGAAGTTTTGATTAACGGGGAGTTTATCGCCGTTATTTACAAAGACGAAGACGAAGGCGAAACATCCTACGACCTCAACATGGCCATTCTTGATATTGATGTGGACGGGGAATAGTTTTCCCCATCCTGATTTAAACAAGGTTTGCCAAATCCCCCCGTTTTGTTGTAAAATGAACAGGTTAGGTTGATCTTGTGGTGGGGTCTTCCCTTAAAAACAAAATATCGGTTGATGGTGGTGTCTGGAATGTCTGTGCAAAAATCCCTAAAATCTTTCGGTTTGGTGGCTTTAACCGCATTTTCCTTGTGTTTTTCAGGACAGGTTAATGCCGACCCTGC
>CAZVSN010000030.1:16251-20226 GCA_964629455.1 uncultured Micavibrio sp.
TGGCTTTAACCGCATTTTCCTTGTGTTTTTCAGGACAGGTTAATGCCGACCCTGCTTGTGATGCCACATTTATGGATGCCATGAAACAAAAAGCATGGATGGAAGCCCAGCGCGAAATCATGATCGCCCAATCCATTATCGCAAAACCAGATAGCGTATTTGCTCTGGGGTGTTTTAATAATTTTTATACAGCCTATGGTACATCTATTACATTTTTTAATAATAAAACTTATGCCGCAACAACAGTTGGCACCAATATTGATACATACCTAGGTGCGTCATTCAATCATGCTTATGGCGGTGGACACGATCCATCCGTCGGCGCATCAAACACAAGAGCTGCAGCGTGCTCAACCATGCTCAATTTATGGAACGATGCGCGATGCTCTAATCTTGATATCGCAAAAATCAGAACGCTGACGGAAACCAGCACCTATGATAGAGACACCTTTCCTGCCACTTGTGCGGCTCCGGGTGCATGGGCGACACCACTTCAAACTTTCAACACAAAAGTTGCCGCACAAAGCGTGGGGGCCGTGTTTGATGACATGAACTTGTTTATTGATGTCACAGCCCCACTCAGCCAAACATTAAGCGGGCAATGTGCTGCGGGACTTCCGACAGGCGTACAGATTTCTTCGACCAATGTTGCTGAAATTGTTTGCCCAAATCCTGGTTGTGCGCCAGACGGACAAGGGGCTTGCGTTCCTATCGCACAGCTTATTAATTAATACATTGCTTCATATAACAGCATAAACACCTTGGATTTCATGCAATCAGGCTCTATAAGTTAGAGCCTGATTGTTTTTTAAAGAGATAGACCTATGCCTTTGTTTTGGCTTTATAAACGGACAATGACTTTTGGTAAGCCCATTATTATGAGCTTGCTCAACCAACGCTTGAAGGACGGGAAGGAAGACCCTGAACGGCTTCGGGAACGTTTTGGTATGCCGAGCATTCCTCGTCCTGAAAATTCACCACTTATGTGGGTTCATGTGGCCAGTGTGGGCGAAGCCCAATCGATGCTCCGTCTGGTCAATTTATTTCTGGATAATAACCCAACGGCATCGGTGTTGATGACATCCATTACCCGCAACTCTGCCGACCTTTTATCCAAACGCCTACCTCACCGTGCCTTTCACCAATATCTTCCTGTCGACAGACCCAAATGGGTCAAACGGTTTCTGGATTACTGGCATCCTGACCTTGTCTTGTGGGCTGAATCCGAATTATGGCCCGCCATTTTGTCGGAAACACATAAACGCCATCTGCCCATTGCCCTGATTAATGCGCGGATGTCGCCATCCTCTTTCAAAAACTGGTCACGCGCCAAAAGTTTGGCTCAAGAAATCCTATCAACATTCACCGTGATATTAACGCAGACAGATCTAGATTGTGGGTATTACACTGCCCTTGGCGGGCGCAGTGTTGTGCCGGTTGGCAATATCAAATTTGCATCACCGCCGCTTCCCTATCATGACGATGATTTGTCTGCATTGAAACAAGCCACACATAACCGCCCCATCTGGCTTTATGCAAGCACCCACGAAGGAGAGGAAGAATTGGCCGCAGAAACACATCTGGCTCTGCGCGAAGAATTTCCAAACCTTCTGACTATTGTTGCGCCACGCCATCCGGAACGCAGCGTTTCAATTTTGAAATCACTTGAACATTATGGCCTAACCATCACTTCTCGTGGAAAAAATAAAACGATGCCCACACCTGAAACCGATATCTATCTTGCGGATACGATGGGCGAATTGGGATTATTCTATTCACTCTCCCCCCTCTCATGCATCGGACGGAGCTTTAGTGCAGATGGCGGTGGCGGACATAACCCGTTAGAGGCCGCGCAACTGGGTTCAGCCGTCATTCATGGGGCGCATATTCAGAATTTACGCGATATTTTTGACCCGATGGATGCGGCAGGGGCAGCGCTATGCCTTCAAAATCCTGCCGATTTGGCGCCTGCTGTTCGTAACTTTCTAAAAGACACAGATGCCATTCACCAATTGGCGAAAAACGGGTACACTTACGCCAAGGGGCAGGAACAGATTCTGACCCGCGTGATTGAAGAATTGGAACCCGTGTTCCTATCTGCCAATTTACCAGTTTTAAAAGTAACGGAATAAAAGATATCATGAAAACACCTGCCTTCTGGTACGCGCCACGATCTTCGATCTCATCGGTTCTTTTATCACCGTTTGCAAAACTTTATGCCAAGGGTGCCGATTTTCACCGCAGCCATAGCAAACCCCAACCTGTTGCATCACCTGTTATCTGTCTTGGAAATTTGGTAGCTGGCGGAAGCGGCAAAACCCCCACCGCCATCGCATTGATGAAATTGATAAAGGATAACCACCTCTTTCTCTCCCCCGCTTTTGTTACACGCGGGTATAAGGGAAAAATCAAAGGCCCTGAACGGGTTGACGACTCGAACAACCCCACGCTCTGGGGGGACGAAGCCCTCCTTCTCGCACGGCATGCAACCACCTATGTATCCGCCAACCGCTATGACGGGGCAGATCATGCCGTCTTTAATGGCGCGGATGCTGTTATCCTTGATGACGGGTTGCAAAATTACGACCTGCAAAAAGATTTAAGCTTTGCCGTAATTGACGGCATGATGGGATTCGGGAATGAAAAAATTATCCCAGCAGGCCCCCTGCGCCAGCCACTCGCAGACGGTTTTACCCGCACAGATGCCTTTATTCTGATTGGCGATGACACACGCGATATCCTGTCCAAACTCCCCGAAGGAAAACCTGTTTTCCGCGCAAGGATAAATGTGCGCGAACCTCTCGACCTTCCCCATGTTCCTTATGTTGCCTTTTGCGGGATCGGTTTCCCTGATAAATTTCGTGCAACCATCGATGCCCAGAAAATCGAATGCGTTGGATTTAACGCCTATGCAGACCACCATGATTTCACCATGCATGACATGACAAAATTGGTTGATGAGGCGTTAGAGAAAAAAGCGCGCCTTCTGACGACGGAAAAAGATTTTGTCCGCCTGCCCGATTTTACCAAAAAATCATTGATTGATGTTTTGCCGATTGAAATTGTTTTTGAAAACCCCGATGCGATACTTGATTTTATTCGCACACGCACCGCGCCCTCATCCGCAATATGAAGAAACTCCGCTACCTGTTCGAAGCCGCATTGGTTTATGCCCTGATGGGGATATTCAAATCCCTGCCCGTATCTTCGGCCTCCCGCATTGGCGGATTTATCGGACGACACGTTGCGGCACGTTTTTCTGTGACCCGCAAAGCCAAACGCCACATTGAATCCAGCCTTCATGTGACTTCGGACGAATCGGGTCGTATCGCAACTGATATGTGGGACAATCTGGGGCGGTTATTTGCCGAATATCCGCATCTGCCAGAACTCTATATGACCAAATCGGAATTGGTGGGCGTTGAAAATCTGGGAAATCTTCCGACCACGCCCAACACTCCTGCCATTTTCTTTTCGGGGCATTTGGCAAATTGGGAAGTGTCAGCCCCATCTCTGCGGCAGAAAAATATTGATGTCGACCTTATCTATCGTCCACCGAATAACCCGTATGTTAAAACCATATTGGATAAATGTCGGTCAATGGATGGGACACTCCGCACCTATCCGAAATCATCCCAAGGAATGCGGCAAGTGATGATGGCCCTGAAAGAAGGGCGGCGCATCGGCATCCTGATTGACCAAAAATATAATCAGGGGGTTGAGGTTCCGTTTTTCGGGCAACCCGCCATGACGTCGCTGGCCTTTATCCAACTTGCCAAAAAATTCAATTGTCCGTTGATTCCCGTTCAGGTGGAACGGTTAGAGGGCGCAAATTTCCGTGTGACCATCCACAAACCCATGGATTTATCAAAAGACGATACCACCCTGATTACCGAAGCCCACACAATGTTAGAAGGATGGATCATCTCCCGCCCCGCCCAATGGCTGTGGATTCATAAACGATGGAAGGGGAAA
>CAZVSN010000031.1:0-19721 GCA_964629455.1 uncultured Micavibrio sp.
ACCAAATCATTGGGGTAAAAAATCAATCTTCATACACATCTTTACGGTGTTTGATAGCAATGATGATGCCCTCCCATTCTAAAAGCGCATCACTTTTGCATCATTTTGGGAAGAAATATTTACTGTTTTACTCAACCCTAGAAGGCATCATCCTGATCATATTGAGAATTTTCTTCAGACGAAGATTTGGGCGAGGAATTATCATTCTCTTTTTCTCTATTGGATGAAATCCTTGTATTCGTTTCAATTTGAACTTGGCACAAAGCAATTTGAGCATCCAACCTATATTTAAAGGCTTTGTCTTGCCCTATATAATAACCTATGACCCCAGAAAGCCCACCCAAGAAAGCGAGTAGAATCTTGTCATCAATCATAAAGTTTAAAAAAATACAGCCAATGAAAATGGATAAAAATGAATAGTAGGCAGTAACAGCATCAGCTTTATCATATAATTTTTTTGCAAATACTTGAATAATTTCAGGAGAATATTTTATCTCAGATGGAGAAAAAATCTTAGAAATATCGTATTCTGCATTCCAATCAATCTGGCTTTTATTACGATCGTTTTTCATCTAAAAATCCCACTAGAAAGGAAACAAAAACATTCTAACGCATTTAGTAGTTCTATTAACTACTCCCCATCACCCATTAAATCGTCCCAACGTTCAGATGGGCACATGCCGACGACATTGAAACCGGCATCAACGTAATGGATTTCACCTGTGACGGCACTGGACATATCGGACAGCAGGTACACGCCAGTGTTGCCCAATTCTTCCAAATCAACATTGCGTTTGAGCGGTGATGTCACGGCACTATATTTAAACGTCTTGCGTGCCCCACCAATCGCAGACCCTGCGAGTGTGCGCATTGGCCCCGCAGAAATTCCGTTCACACGGATATTGTCTTGCCCCAAATCTGCCGCCAGATAACGGACAGAAGATTCAAGGGCTGCTTTTGCAACGCCCATAACATTATAAAACGGCATCACTTTTTCCGCACCGTAATAGGACAGCGTGATAGCAGACCCACCATTTTTCATGAGCGGTGCAGCGCGTTTCATCACGGCTGTAAAGGAATAACAAGAAATATTCATGGAGTTCAGGAAGTTTTCAAGGGTCGTGTCAACATACCGCCCCTTTAATTCTTCCTTATTTGAAAACGCGATAGAGTGAACGATAAAATCAATCTGCCCCAATTCCTTTTCAATCACGGCAAAAGCATTATCGAGTGACGCCATATCGGACACATCACAATCAATCAATGTTTTAACACCGATTTCAGCAGCCAATGGCTCAACACGTTTTTTAAAGGCATCACCTTGGTAAGTGAATGCCATTTCTGCGCCTTGCTCTGCACAGGCTTTGGCAATGCCCCATGCGATGGAGTAGCCATTCGCCACCCCCATAATCACGCCTTTTTTGCCTGTCATTAATCCAGTCATTTTATTTTTCCAATTCTATTAATCTGCTTTTGCAAACGCGAGAGTGCAGTTCGTTCCCCCGAACCCGAATGAGTTCGATAGGATGGTTTGATGGTTCACATTATCAACACGGTTACGCGCAATATTTAATCCCTCGGCCAATGGATCAAGTTCTTCGATATTGATGCTTGGGCATACAAAATTATGCTCCATCATCAACAAGCTATAAATCGCTTCCTGAACACCTGTCGCGCCAAGCGAGTGCCCTGTCATCGATTTGGTTGAACTGATATAAGGATTTTCGCGACCTGAGAAAACCTCTTTAATCGCGCCCAATTCTTTGGCATCACCAACAGGTGTTGATGTTCCATGGGTATTGATATAGGTCACAGGTTTATCACAGGTTTCAAGCGCCTGTTTCATGCACCGCGCAGCACCTTCGCCACTTGGGGCAACCATGTCCGCACCATCAGATGTCGCGCCATACCCGACAAGCTCAGCATAAATTTTTGCGCCGCGTGCCTTGGCGTGTTCATAATCTTCAAGAACGAGTATTCCACCACCGCCCGCAATCACAAACCCGTCACGATTTGCATCATACGCACGAGATGATTTTTCAGGGGTTTCGTTATATTTGGATGACATTGCACCCATCCCATCGAACAAGGCAGACAACGTCCAATCCAGTTCCTCGCCACCACCTGCAAACATCACATCTTGTTTGCCCATGGCAATAATTTCAGCCGCATTCCCGATGCAATGTGCAGATGTCGCACAGGCAGAAGAAATGGAATAGTTCACACCCTTGATTTCAAAATTGGTGCAAAGCGTCGCCGATGTGGTGGACGACATACACCGCGGAACCATAAATGGCCCAACTTTTTTCGGGCTTCCGCTTTCCAATGTTATTTTTGCAGCCTCAACCTGATTACGGGTTGATGGCCCGCCAGACCCAACAACTGCACCAGTGCGCAAATTGCTGACCATGTCTTTGGTCAATTTTGCATCGGCAATGGCTTGCTCCATCGCCAAATGAACATAGGCGGCCGAATCTCCCATAAAGCGCAGCAAGCGACGATCAATTTTTTCAGCCAGATTGATTTTCGGCAATCCAAACACTTGGGAACGGAACCCTTTGGCGGCATAATCTTCGGAAAATGTAATGCCGGATTTCCCAGTCTTTAATGATTCCAAAACTTCGGATACAGAATTCCCAATGCATGAGATAATTCCCATGCCAGTTACCACAACCCGACGCGGAGTAAAGGGTTTCAACAACGCCATAGCATTTTCCTTTCAGATGAAATTTTACAGACTGCGCGGATTATCAAACAATCCAACGCGCAAATCTTTGGCATCATAAATCAATTTGCCATCAACCAAGACCTGACCATCCGCAATCCCCAAAACGAGAGAGCGATTAATCACGCGTTTGATATCCAAATGATATGTGACCAATTTGTTTTCGGGCAACACTTGTCCAGTGAATTTGAGTTCACCAAGACCCAGCGCGCGACCAGACCCTTTTGCACCTGTCCAACCGAGATAAAATCCGAGCAATTGCCAAACAGCATCCAATCCCAAACATCCGGGCATCACAGGGTCGCCTTCGAAATGGCAACCGAAAAACCACAAATCAGGATTAATGTCGAATTCGGCTGTCAGTTCACCTTTACCAAATGCCCCGCCTTCTGTGGAGATATTGGTAATACGGTCAAACATCAACATCGGGGGAAGCGGTAATTTCGCATTTCCCGGCCCGAATACCTGCCCATGCCCGCAGGATATTAAATCCTCGCGCGTATAGGAACCTTTGGGGGAAAAGTCCCACCCCGCTTTTTCTTGAATCGCAGTCATGCGTCTTTATAAAACCTTTGGGCTTTTGTTACAAATGGAAATATTACGTTACTCAGAAGGTTTTTTAATTGACGTAATTATATAGATTTCCCATCCCTCAGCACCCTATCCGCCTCTGGCGTATAAGACCCGTCGGCATTATGCAGGACTAAACCCGCATGAATGGTGCATGGTGTTTTGCGCCCCTTGCGTGCACGAATGATAACGCGTTTGGATGGGTCGCCTGCGCGGGGCCATAAAGGTATAATTTCAATCGCGCCGAATTTTTTGCCCAATGCCTGAATAATCCTGTCCGTTCCCTTGGTCGGGTAAATAATGGTAAACGACCCGCCCGATTTTAACAAACGATGTGCCGCCTTAATCCAATCATCAAGTGACAATGTTTCATCCTGATGCCCCAGCGCCTTTGCCCTTATCTCATCGGGGGACGGCAAATGTTCACCTGCCTCGCTATAAGGGGGATTGACCATCACATGGTCAAATAACGGAATATCAGATACGGCATAATGCCTTATATCGGCACAGATAAATTCGGCTTGTTTTGCGAATATATTTAATGTTTGATTTTGAATAGCGAGGTCATAATAAGCCCGTTCCCATTCCACCCCTGTCAAATAAAGGTCAGGTTCGCGGTACAGCAGACAATAAGACGCGCCACCAACCCCGCACCCCATATCCAACACTCTATCTCCTGCTTTTGCAGGACAGGCCGCAGCTAACATCACACTATCAAGCGATGTCCGAAAACCACCTTCGGGTAATTGCAAAAGGCGGACTTTTTTATCCAGAACGGTAATTTCATTGTTAGATGTCAAACCCATCTCCCCAATCTAATTTCTTGGACAATTTATGCAAGGGATGGGATTTTGACACTTGCAACGTTTCCGTTCCCTGTGGCCCACACACCTGCATTTCCCGTAATTTTGATCCTGATGGGTGCCCCATCAATCTATATGCGCTTCGGCTTGCAGGAAAACGGGACAAAATAACGTAAGAGAATTTTTCATCTTCAAACCCCGCATCGCCAGATTTCAGGGTTTTATGAAGTTTGGTGCGACTCGTCCTAACCGAGAAATGGCACCACCGCGTTTCCTGATTTACCAATGGACACCCCCCATCATGCGGGCATGGCGCTAAAAGATATGTATTATCGGCCTGCACAGCAAAATCACGGATTTTTTGAATAATCCCAGCGCCCTGCGGCGTTCCGGGTTCTAAAATAATCATTACACCACAACAAGATGTCCAGATTTTCTCAACCAATTTATGAACTTTGTCCAAAGGTGTTTCGTTCAGAACATATGAAGCCAGAACAAGGTCATATTGGATTTTGGGAACAAAACTTTCAACGCGATCCGTCTGCCAATCCGCCCCCACCAAATAAGGCGACAAAACATCCTTTCCGATAGATTGAAGAAATCGATTAGGCTCAACCAGATTTATCGATTTTATCGATGAATAGGCCTGCCCCACAGCAACCGATGCCGTGCCAGGCCCCGCCCCGATATCCAGAACAGATTGCGGGGAAAAATCAGGCAATAGCCGTTCTACCTCCGCCAAAACCCGTGCATTCGCGGCATAAGTCGCAGGCATTCGCGCCACCAGATAAGCCAGAGCTTCAGCTTCGGTCTTTATTTGCAACCCACCCCCAGATGAACCGCCCATATCTTCACGGCGATACCGCATGGAAACAGCTTCCGCCGCATCACGCAAAGCGGATACGCCAACCCTTTCAAGCGCAATTCCTTCGACAGACAAACGAATAGATGCTGGCAATTCATAATTCATAAAAAATGTTGTAAGGGGCAAACGACATCTTGGCAATCCATCTTATGACAGCTATAACACCCACATGACTCAGGTTGCGCTTAAATCAACACCCCATATTCCATCCGCCCTTGACGAACTCTCGGCAGCGATGAAACCCGATATGCTGGCGGTCAATACCCTGATACTCGAGAATATGCAATCGAGCGTCCCGCTTATCCCCCAACTCGCAGGGTATTTGATTGCCTCTGGCGGAAAACGTATCCGCCCCCTGATGACTTTGGCCTCAACCCGTTTATTCGATACAACCACAACCCGCCCGTACCGACTGGCGGCGGCCGTTGAATTTATCCATACCGCAACCCTCCTTCACGATGATGTGGTGGATGAAAGCGACCAACGCCGTGGCAAACCATCCGCCAACACCGTTTTTGGCAATCAATCCAGCGTACTGGTCGGCGACTTTCTGTTTTCACGCGCATTTGAATTAATGGTTGCCGATGGCTCTATCGAGGTTTTGCGTATCTTATCCAATGCAGCAGCCGTAATTACCGAAGGCGAAGTTCTTCAATTATCCATTCAGTCCAAGCTGGACACCACCCTTGACCAGTATTTAGAGGTCATTGCCGCAAAAACGGCCGTTTTATTCTCTGCCGCGTGCGAAATCGGCCCCGTGATTGCAGGACAACCCGCAAATATCCAAAAAGCCATGCATGATTACGGGCACAATTTGGGTATGGCCTTCCAGATTGCGGATGATTTACTAGATTATCAGGCCGATGAAACCCAATTGGGCAAAACAGTGGGCGATGATTTCCGTGAAGGAAAAATGACATCCCCCATCATCTTTGCAATACAAACGGCAACGAATGACGAAAAAACCTTCCTAAAACGCACTTTTGAAGACCATAACATCACCGATTCAGACCTTCAAACCGTTCAAAACCTGCTTAAAACCCATCAAGCCGACCAAAAAACCCATGATTTGGCTGTTTCTTTCGTGAATAAAGCCATTGAGGCCCTATCCGTCATTCCCGACTCGCCCCTCAAATCCACCTTGGAAGCTTTGGCAACCTTTGCCCTCAGCCGCCAAAGCTAAATTAAATATTTGGGGAAAACCCCATCTTCTTATCAAGATTTTAACAAAACCTGCTATAATTAAGTATTGGGGATATGGTGTTTATGACAGTGTTTGAAAAACAAAACAGGATTCAAAGTGAATCAGGCTTCTCGTTGATTGAGGTTGCTATTGCCTTGATTGTAATTGGCCTGCTAATGACCCCCATTCTTCACACCTACAACCTTTATATAAAATCAAGACAACTATCCATATCGCAAGGGGTAACAAACGTTGTTAACTCTGCGCTGATTAAATATGTTGAAAAACACGATGCCTACCCCAAACCCGCTAACCCCAGCATTGCGCAAGGCAACCCAAATTTCGGAACAGCAAATACAGCCGCCGCAGGTTGGCCTGTTTGCACAGCAACCTCAACCGTTGTTTGCCAAACATCAACCAACACATATGGTGGAGGAACGGTTTTGGTTGGCGATGTTCCTTTTGCTACACTCGGCCTCCCTTTCAAATCAATATTGGATGGATACAATAGAAAACTAACATACGCCGTCACCCTTACACTAACAGTAGCAGGGTCTTTTGATAACGGCATAGGCGCAATTGAAGTCGTAGATAGCACAGGAACATCTATTTATACAGGAACGAGTCCAAGATCACACTTTGTAGTTGTCAGCCATGGAGAAAATACTGATGGAGCATTCACGTTGGGTGGTGTGAGGTCAAATGCATGCGGAACAAATGCTACGGGCTTGGATTTTGAAAACTGCAACAACGATGGGCTATTCCGTAACAATATAAACACCACAAAAGGGCTTTTAATGCGAAATTACGCAACTGGCTCTACATATTTTGATGATTTTGTAAAAACAACCAATACAATTGTATCTGGCCTTTGGAACTACATCCCCAACTCAGCCCAAAAGATGCAATCAAGTAATTTAGGAAATGTTTATGTGGGAACATGCGCCGCAACACCATGCATCCCAAAAGCACACGTAGATGTAAATGGAGATGTGCGTGGTAATAAAATACTGACCGCCCGTATCTGCAACAAAACAACTGGTAACTGCGTCAGCAATTTCCCTGGCACAAACACACCCCGAGAACGCCCTACTGCTACAGGATGGTTCTCACCGATGATGCTAACAGGAGCCCCAACAACCATTCCAACAGACACCGTCAACAACCCAGCAGATGCAACCACCGCAGGCTATAAAGGCGCAGGCATTCGTTGTTATGATCATAAAGGCCTTAAAGGCGTTCAAGCTTATGATGAAGTATGTGCCGGAAGCACGGCAACACCGTATTTCGCTGGTTCAGTTACCATTAGCAATTCTTGCGGAGCGGGAACCTATGCAAATGGCATTACAATTTCAGGAACAACAATTACACTCAGTTGCGCAGCCCCTTAAAGAAAATAGTATGATGATTAAAAGAAACACAGCCAACAAAAAAGCCTCAAACGGATTTACTCTGGTAGAGATGGCCATTGTGATTTTGATTGCAGGACTTTTAATCTTACCTCTTCTGCAGGCCTATAAAACTTACACATACAATAAAGAATTGGAAAAAACACAAGAAAATATGGAGCAGGCAAAATCCAGCCTAAACATCTTTCTTGGACGATATCCATGCCCTTCTGATAGATCACTCCCATCTACATCCCCGAACTATGGCGTTGAAAAATGCACAGGCATTCCAACCTGTACCGCATCAAGCAATCAAGGCATTTGCCGCGCCCCTGGGTCACGGGACGCTGATGGCAATGGGGTGCCCGATCCCATTATCATCGGTGGTGTTCCTTTCAAAGATGGAGCTGGTAATGCTATCTCTGGAATGGTTGCGCCTTACATACTGGATGGCTGGGGAAATAAACTGACCTATATCGTTAGCGAATCCCTAATGGTTCCAAGATTATCAAGAGATAATGATTTTAAACTTGGCGTTATCTCAGCAATTAATGAACATGGGAACCCGACCGCAGGTGTTACTGACAATGCTCAATTTGCCCTCATATCACATGGGAAAGATGCAAATGGGGCATTCAGCATGAGTGGAAACTTTTCAGCCTGTCCGGCTGGCAGTACAGAATCAGAAAATTGTGACAATGACTCTATCTTCGTATCGGCTCTAGGAGCTTATGAAGGAACTACAGCCACCTACTATGATGATGTGTCCTATTTTATCCTAAGAGCGCCAGGTGAGCTATGGGTTAACTTAGGAACAGCATCTGGATCTCCCTCGCCCCACATCAATAATTTAAACACTAATAATATTGGAATCAACTTAACTACACCAACCACAAAACTTGACGTTAACGGAACCATTCAGGCAGATGCGATCAGGGGCGATACAATATGTGACAAAGCGGGCACAGCCTCCACTTGCCTGAGTCCTAATCTATTAAACACTCCCGCCGTATGCCCTGCTGGACAAATTATAACTAAAATATCGGGTGGATCGGTTGCGTGCGGATATCCCAGTATCCAAAGCCAACCTACGCCTAAAACTGTAACCTGCAATACTGGTAAATTTATCACCGCCATTGTCGCCAATGGATGTATTGTCTGCAATGATGGAGCAACAAAATGTCCATAATCCGACAAAAACAAATATCATCTAAATCCAAAAGTGAATGTGGATACTCTCTCATTCAAATGGCGATTGCCCTGTTAGTCATTGGCATTTTAGCGTCCGCTTTTCTTCAAGTATATAGCCTGTACAGTCAAACACAAAAAGTCATAACGACCCAAGACAATATAAGTGCCATTACAGATAAAATTCAATCGTATCGCCAAGGCTTTGGGTCATACCCTTGCCCCGCACCAATTAATGTTCAACGCAACAATGTCAATTACGGGACAGCAACAACTTATGCGGCTTATCTCGCTACACCCGCAGGAACTTGTACAAATGGAATCTGCATTGAAAACAACACCAGAACCATCAATGGAGTTCCAACAACATTGCGCGCACGCGTCGGATCCGTTCCATTCCGCGATCTTCAATTGGATGAAAAAACAACGTTTGATGGGTACGGATCACGCATATGGTATGCCGTGACCGAAGATATGTGTAGCACAAATACTTTTGATGATAAAAAAGGCGGAATAAATATTATTAATGATTTGGGAGAATCTCAAATTAATCCAGCCTCATCCGCTGCCTTTATTGTTGTAAGCCCAGGAATAAATAAAGTTGGTGCGTATTCTAAATCAGGAGTCCAAATATCCGCATGTGCGACATCTGGTGATATTCAGAACTGTCGCGATGTATCTATTGCCGCACAAGCAGATGCCACAGCAACATATCTGGCAATGTTCGAAACAAATGCCACAAAGGCAACCACCTATGATGATATAGTTCAGTATTTTGCCTCCTCCTTTAACCCTCTCTGGCGACGCGTCACAGCAACATCCGAAGACATTGTCAACATGACCACCCAAAACGTTGGGATTGCAACAGATGCGCCATCCTCAACACTGACCATTCCACAATCGTCCGTTGATGTAACAACAGGTGCCATTGCAACAACCAATGCCGTTTCATCTGGGGTAGAACACGGCGCGCTCCGTGCAGAAGGAAAAATTCAAGCAGACACATACTGCGACAATACCGATCCCACAAAATGTTTCCAGCCGAAAGATTTGACTGGCGATCCAGACGCAGGAACAGGCGGAATGAAATGCCCGACTGGCGCTGGATATCCCGTGGGCATTACATCCGATGGGACCAATGCAAAACTGGATTGCAAATACGATGTAGGTGTTTTTTGCCCTGCGGGAGAAACTTTAACTGGCTTTACGGGTAACCCTCGCAGACCGGTATGTAGCTTAGGAGCATCTTTTACATCGTGCCCTGCCATGACGATTCCAAACCCGAAAGACCAAGGTGGTAACAGTTGTGGAGGCAGCATCTCTCTCCCATTGGCCGCCCACAACTCAACCCAAGGCAGGTCGTATGGCGCTTGCGTGAATACAAACTATAAATGCAATAATGGCAATTGGATTATTTCTGGCGGCCCATGGGGCACATGCGTTAACAGCCCTTGGACAGCTAATGGTCAGCCATGCGGCGCAGGATATACGGGAACATATACTTACTCAGGAACATCTTGCAATGGAACAACCGCAAATAATTGGAATCTTGTTTGCCCGCCAACGTGTATTCCATATAGTACAAACACGACAACCGCTTGCGCGCCCCCACAAACAGGGCCTGGCATCACGACAACAACCAATTATGTTTGCAGCCTTGACGGAAGCACACACACCGTTCTAAACACCAGCGTGAGCGGATCATGCACCTGTGGATTGCAAGATCAAAACGTGTTCCAACAATGTCCGGCTGGACAGATAAGATCTTCTGCATCACCAGCACTCCCAACCGCATCTCCTGGATGGCCTGGTGATATGACGTATGGAAAAGTAGGACTTCAAACAGTAAATACAACGACCTGCACATCCACAGCACCAGCTTCCTACACAAGCTATTGCATATGCGATACGGCAGATCAGTATTCAACAAATCTGGTCACGCCTCCAACTTGTAAAGTTGCAAAGAGTTCAAGCAGAATGGTAAATGGAGTATCGTATGAATACAAATATGATGTCTTGAAAGCAACCGTAAATGCTGCAACGTGCACAAAAAACAGCCCCACACTGGAATCTGCCGCACAATTTGATGACACCAACTACTACTGGCGCCAACAAGCTGGTAGCGCGCTTGCAAATGTATCTAATAAATCTGGAGGATATCCAGATGTAGATCAAGGGTGCGCTTGCTCAACGGAGGCAGGTCAGATTGGAAACTGTTATAAACCAGATGGTAATGGTGGGTATAATGTTTTCAACTGCAAATGTAACCCATAAGTAACGATTGTAAATTGTGTAATCGAAAAGACAGTTTACGATAAAGGCTTCATCAACATTAAACACACCCTGTTATCAATCGGGCGGACATCGCCCGTTGATATGGGGATGCGTTCAAATACTGCGCCCGCACCATCGGGTATATATCCCAATTGGGCGTATAGCCTTTGGGCTGTTCCAAATTGCCCAGAAACACCGACACCAATGCCAATATCGGTCGCCCCACGTTCTTTGGCCACATCCTCACAAGCCCTGACAAGGCTTTGCCCAATTCCCTGACGGCGCGCATCGGGATGAACAAATAAATCTTGTATCTCTGGAATAGATAATCTTAAAAATGGTGCGTACTGGGGAAAGAAATTCAAATGGACATACCCAACCAGTTTGGCTCCATCACAAGCAAGCAAAACAATCCGTTTACCATCTTCCTGCTCTTTTAAAGCCGTTTCAAAATAATCGGGTTCGATAAAATGCCCACCAATTGCCGTCATATCCATCAACAACGGAATATCCGATGCTACCATCTGCCGAATGGAGAAAACGTCAGCGATATGAGCAATCATATTATATGTCCTGAGAAATGGTGCTGCCGAGAAGGATTGAACTTCCGACCCCGTCCTTACCAAGGACGTGCTCTACCACTGAGCTACGGCAGCAATGCAATTGGCTTTTATAATGTGCAAAGCGGGTTGTGTTTACAATATATGAACGTCCCTGTCACCCAATTTTTTGAAAAAATAAGAAGTTATTATATTTTCATAATATTAAGGGGTTACAAGCAGATTTTGCCACATATCCACGACACGCTTAGGTGATAAAGCCGCCATATCTGCTCGCCCCACAGAACCCAACTGTGTCCGTAAATTTGTATCCCCCAATATCTTCCCAAGGCCATTAGCTAAACTTTCGGCGCGAGATTTACCATCAGGAACTCTCACTAAAAGTCCGTTCTGATCATCTTTAATCAATTCATTTGTGCCCGCACAATCGGCAAACCCGATCACAGGCAATCCTGCAGACATAGCCTCTGCCGTTGCCAGCCCAAAAGCTTCGTAACGAGATGCCAACACAAAAGCCTGTGCAGATTGATATTCTGCCATAATATTTGGGGTCACGCCCGCCAACATCACACGACCACACAATGACAAAGCCACAATCTGTTTTTCCAAATCAGGGCGCAACAGCCCTTCCCCAATGATTTTCAAATTCCAATTAGGAAATTGGGGCGCAATCATCGCAAAAGCAGAAATCAGTGTTGATTGATCTTTCTGAGGATCTAACCTTCCAACAGAAAGCAGAATTTTCCGCTCTCCTCCAATAACATCAGCAGGAACAATCGATGTAGAAACAGGGTTAGGGACAGCAATCATCCGTGACCGAAGAATAGCGGGATACATAGAAATAATAGCCTGTGACAACACAGTTATTTTCCTACAAAACAACCCAGCAAAAACCAACAATATATATTCAATCGGACGCTTACGATAATGGTCGGGGACAATATGCTCGCTCGCAATGATTGGCTTATGCAAGCCCATTATTGCCAACACCATTGGCACAAACATACTGTGCTGGAATGGAACAACACAGTCAGGATTGATATTTTTAACCGTACGACGCAGTTCAAAGATACGTTTAACCGTTTCCATGACGCCGGCACGTTTGGCAGAATCACCAATTCCCAAACGTATCCACTCAATACCATCAGGCATCGGATAAAAACTTTCTGCGCCCTGCCTATCGAACGTAATCAACGCAATATCATGCCCGTAATCACGCCGCAGACCATCAATCACTTGCAAGATAACGCGTTCTGCTCCACCCGCCATATTTTCCAACCGCTTAATGGCAAAGACTAGTTTCATATTTGCAGAGCCTCTTCCAATGTTTTTTCCCACAAATCAAAAACTTTGGCGGAATCGTATTGTTTTGTTTTTTCAAAACCTGCCACACCCATTTTACGACGCAATTCAGGGGAACGCATTAAAACCGCCAATTTCTCAGCCAAGACATCTGGATTTTTCAATCCATCCGCTAATAAACCCGTGACATTATCATCAATCAAATCACAAACCCCATCACAGTCACGAAAACCAACACACGGCAATCCATGCGCCATGGCTTCCGCCAATGAATTTGGAAAACCTTCCCACCACGATGGCAGGCAGAATATATGTGCCCTAATAAGCCATGACGGCACATCATCAGATACACCAGCCAGCACAATCCGCCGCGCTATATCATCATTGTATGTTAAAATTTGTTGTTTTAAGTCCTGTTCCAGACTTCCGCGTCCGACAATCACCAATTTCCAATCAGAAAAATCCGGTGCAATTTTTGCAAACGCAGTCACTAAAGCCGCCTGATTTTTCTCTGGGCTCAATCGTCCTGTTGTTAAAATTATCTTTTCAGGAACATCGGCATCAGGCAACGCAAATGATTGCGCAGGAATAACATGGTTCGGAATAGTCCGAAATTTTTGAGCCAATCGCGCAGGAAAAAATACGGAATACCGCGAAAACTGAACTGTAATCAAGCGCGCCATACACAAGACAAGATGCGTCAGCCAATCTGGCGGTGAAACAGGAATTGACGGATCACGGAACGGTGAATTCCGAATGGCACAAATGACGGGAATCCCCTGAAAAACACTATACAAACGAAGGGTTACAAATGCCCCCTCCTGAAACGCCAAAATAACATCAGGGCGATTCTTACGCAAAATTTCCCGAACACGCATCATACGACGCAGACGAAGAATAAGACCCGCTTTTTCAGCAGGATTACCCATCACCAATTTTATCCAATTAATATTCTTGTCCAATTGATAAAAAGATTCCGCATCACCATCATCATCCCAAGTAAATAAACTCACCCGATGACCGCGCGAAACCATTTCATTCATCAATGTAATGGCCATACGCTCAACGCCCCCCACTACACCACCAAATTTGCGGCTTGCCACCATAATATGCATCTTGATTATATTCCCCATTGCTTACGGTGAAAATTCCACGCCGATGCAATAATATCTTCAATGGAGTTCCATTCAGTTACAAAACCTAATTTTTCTTTGATTAGAGTGGGATCAGAAACCAATGCAGGGGAATCTCCTGCGCGGCGCGGATGAACAGTCACAGGCACATGTCGACCAGTAACAGATTCAACAGCCGCAATAATATCCTTAACCGAAGACCCCTTGCCCGTGCCCAAATTGAAAGACGACGATTGCCCTCCCTGCGCCAAATACTCAAACGCCTTAACATGGGCACGCGCCAAATCATTGACATGAATATAATCACGAAGACATGTACCATCTGGTGTTGGATAATCCTGACCAAATAAACTTAAACCACTATCTCGGCCTGCTGCCGCCATTAACGCACGAGGAATTAAATGGGTTTCAGGGTGATGACGCTCTCCGATTTCACCAGATGGGTCAGCTCCGCACGCATTAAAATAACGAAGTGCCACATAATTCAGCCCATAAGCCTTGGCAAAATCTTCTAAAATCATTTCGACCATATGTTTTGTTTTGCCATATGGGTTTAATGCACCTTTTTTCGCATCCTCTGCTATCGGAACTTTCTCTGGCTCTCCATAAATTGCACAAGTGCTGGAAAATACAAATTTATTAACACCACAATCTTTCATGGCAATCAACAAAGTCAAGGTTCCCGCAACATTATTGACATGATACTTGGCTGGATTAATCGTCGACTCACCAACTTCAATAAATGCGGCAAAGTTAATCACCGCCGCAGGTTTATATTTATTTAATACCCCGCGCATAAATTCTATATCAGAAATATCGCCCTCTTCAAACGGGCCCCATTTGACAACATCCCGATGCCCAGCAGATAAATTATCAACGACCACAGGCGTATATCCAGAATTATATAATGCCTTGGCAGTGTGTGACCCAATATATCCAGCACCACCAGTTACCAATATAACTTTATTATCTGACATTGCGTTTCATCTTCCATTCATGAATTAATCGACGGGGTGCCGCCCGCAAGAATCGTTTTAGTGTTAAAACAGGATACACAAACCCCATTTTTATAACTTGTAATATAGCGCGTCCCCGCTGCCCTGAAAAATGATAAAATCTAACCAAGGCCCAGTCTTTAGCGTATTCATATCGCCCATGCGATGACAAATATTCCTTATATTTGTCAATAAGATAAACCTCGGCATCATACCCTGCCTTAGGGTTTTTATCCCCACCCTCAGATGCATATTGTAAAATAATTTCCTCAGGGCAGCCGATAAAATGGGCACCCGACATACCCAGACGAATACAAATATCGCTATCTTCAATACGGCGCATATTAGCGTCAAACCCACCCACAGATTGCAGAACAGATGTCCGCGCCATCATTGAACAACTGGGTGTACCCCCTCCATAAAAAACATCATGGGGTCTATCCATCATCAAATGATACCGCACCATATCATCGCCGACAGGTGGCTTTCGCTCAGATCCAACAGCTTTAAAATGAAACTCATACCCATTCGGGTACATTTTCTTCCCCGACCCAAAACAGACAATATTTTTTGTTTTATAGTCTGCCGTGTACTCCATGATTTTATCATATTGAATAGATAGTCGCGCAGACGAACAATCATCATCATCGTCAAAGAATGCCAAAAACTCACCACGCGCCTCAGCCATCAAACGATTGCGCGTCCCCGCAACGCCAAGATTCCTGTCATTCTTAAATACTCGGATTTTATCAGGAAATCGCTTTGCACATTCGTGCAAAACATCAAAACTATGATCTGTAGAATAATCATCTACCACAACAATTTCAAAATTCGGATAATCCTGATGCAATGCACCTTCAACTGCACGCGCAACCGTATCTGCCGCATTATAACAGGTAATCCCAACAGTAATTAAAGGATATATCATTCTTGAACCTTTGCATGGAACCGACGCAACGCCGTGTTATACCCCATATTCGGCAGTGCGTGAAAAATACGGCCAACCGACAATATCGGATACGACAAAAACAAAACAATCAATCGGAATATAAATTTTAATCGCGCGCCTTCCCAATAATCGTGTTTAGCCTCAACCCAATCAATATCAAATGTGCCGCGCCCTTGCTCAAACAAGAATGATTTGTGCTTTTGATATAACTGTCTTGCAAAACCCCGCTCAGCTTTAATATTCTTATCGTTTGCCAGCGTCATTGTTTGAACAACCAATGGCTCGGCAATTCCAACAAAATGCCCTCCTGCCAACGCCAAACGCACATTAAATTCTGTATCTTCCATACGACGAAAACTGTCATCAAATCCGCCCAATTGTTTATAGGTTGATAGCCGCGCCATTTGCGAACAGGTTGGCATGGAGCCATCCCCACCATCAATTTTTTTATTGTACAAAATACGCGCTGCCATATCATGGGCATAAGGCCCAATTTTCTTTAAATCACACCCCATTGTTGGCGCAATCACTTCCGACCCATCAGGATATTTCTGCAATCGCGCAGCATGGCAAATAACGGGAACACCCCGCGCATAATCACGCTCATAATCCGTAATGCGTTTCATTTGGGTCACTATTCGATCAGGGACAGAACAATCATCATCATCAAAGAATGCCAGAAAATCTCCATGCGCCTCAACAATAATACGGTTGCGCGTTCCCGCCACACCCAAATTCTTATCATTTTGAATTGCCCGAATTTTATCAGGGTGCGCGCGCGCCAAACCCTGAACGATATTCCATGTATCATCCGTTGAAACATCATCGACAATCACAATTTCAAAATTCGGGTAATTTTGATTAATCGCACTCTCAACCGCCGCGGTTATTGTATCCGCAGCGTTATATGCTGTAATACCGATGGTCACTTTACTGCTCATGCGCCAAATACCGTGTCTTAGTAATGTGTCCAACAATCAAACTTAAAACCATTCTTTGTATAAACACCGACGCAACTGCACCATACAAACCAAAGATGGGGACCAGAATAATGGATGCCAATATATGTGCAATAGCACTATAAACAGTTATTTGCCGAAAACTCTTCTCATCAATTTTGGAACGAATAAAACGGAAACGGAGGCTGGCAATATTTCTAACTGCGCCGCCACAAATTAATATTTGGGACAGAATCACTGAATCATTATACGAATTTCCCAGAATGAATGGCAGCAGATATGGCAAAATTGCAAAGGCAAAAAATAAAATTCCTATACCAATTAAAGACGCCAGTATTTTTAATCTCTTATCCAATTCACTGGAATAGTTTTTTATAATAGCAAATTTAGGGGCTAAAATTGCAGAAATATCTTGAACAATTCCTTGAAGTGAATCCGAGAATTTCTCTGCGGCCATATATATGGCCAATGACGCAGGCGGTAAAAAAGCAAACAAAATAATTTTATCAATCTGCCCAGCAACAATAGAGGCTGCAGAGTACAGGCTAGCCTTAAACCCATAAGCCATACTCCCCTCTTCATACAGAGATTTTTTATCAATCCTACGGATCAAACTTAATATCCTATATATATTCTGCGTTGCGGGAACCGCCAAATAAGCGACAATTGGCCAAATAATTTCATGTGGGAATATAAGTATCAAAGAAACAATTAGAAAGGCTTTAACAATAGCATTTGCTGCCTCTGCTTTTGAAAAATCAGCAAATCTCTTTTCACCCAATAATAAAGATTTCCATTGAGCCAAACCAAACGAGAATGGAAAAATAAACGCCGCCACCAGAAATCCCCAAGCCATCTGATCATTATTGGCAAGGAAGTAATAAAATGAAAACATAGATATAATAAAAGATCCTATGAAACTCATCAGAAAGGCAACAGGAACAGATTTCAGAAATGTACCGTAAAATCCACGGGCAACCGATTGATTAATAGTGCTTTGAAACTCTTGAATTCCAAACACAGCGCATAACGCGACAATTGTTTGAATAAACCCATAAGAAGCGACCTCTTCTTTTGTTAAAAGACGAAAAATAAAAACACTAATCAAAAAACCAGATAATTTTTCAACGACCCTTAATGACGAAATTGATAAGAGCGCAGAATAAAAGCTCCTATCCTGCTGTAAAATATATTCTCGTATTTTTTGTAGAACAAAAATCATATATGACTACAATGAAGAAGAGGTTTTGATGATATCCGACCAGACACATCTTCCACTTTTGAGAAGCGGAGATTCAAAACATTCCTAATCTTCATTTCATCACAAGCAAGAGGATGTATCTCAACAATCAAATGTTGTATTTTTGATAAATATTCTGGATATGCACATAAAAAATCCTCTTCTGCGCCTTCTATATCAATTTTCATGATATCGACACAATCTTCGTGCAAAAGTTTAAACAAAGACGGCATATCCATACCCTGAACTGGCAACTTACCAGAATTACTAACCTTTGTGCTGACACTGACATTTCCAGTTTCCAGATAAATCACGTCATTATTTTTCCAAGCTGCGCGATTGTGAACAACCCATTTTTTATCCTGATTCAAAAGGCTATTGCGCTCTGCAATTTGGGCCGTTCCAGGATGGGCCTCTATTCCAATAATACGTGATTTGGAATTATGAGCCAAAGCCATTACCGCAAAATCACCAACATTCATTCCCACATCTATAATAACTGGAGATTCGACAGATTTAAGCACAGGCACAATAAAATCATACTCACCACGCATCAAAGTTTCTTCGATGGCAGACATATCCTGATAGCGAAAGACAAATTTCATTCCAGAATATTGAGCAGACGTAATAGACTTCCCAAATAACTTCCTTCGAACAAAGAATAAAAATGTCTTTAGATATCCACCAATGATTGGAGAAAACTTTTTTATTGTACCATGCATCCTAACAAAATAAGACAACATTAAATCCCCGCATCTTTCTTTTTCCGAAGAGTATAAACATAATTGACCGTCCATTGTGAACGAAACCCAGATTCTTCTTTACCAAACAATCGAAGAACCTCTCCCTCACATTGATGAAGCATCTGGAATAAAAAACTAAATATAGCAACCATAGTTTTTATAACATACAACTTTCTTAAAAGCCCCCTATCAAATTGCTGCAAATAAAAACACAAATACATTCCAATTATGTACCAAAATCCACCAATTCTTTTGACTTCAAGCACATCAAACTTGTCGGCAGCGATTTCCTGCAGCAAATAAAATTCAGTATATCTCATAAAATCGCGTGGCTGCGCATGAATTGGGTATAAGAACGGGAATGATAGGAAAAACAATCCTCCACTTTTCAATATACGGTGAGTTTCTGCGACAGCGACCAACGGCGTCTCGAGATGCTCAATAACTTGCGAAGAAATAACCGCATCGGCGCATCCATCCGGCACAGGAACATTATACGCAGACCCTATCAAATCAACATGCTCAGGTTTATAAAAACCATCGGCCAAATCAACACCGATATGTGATTTTACTTTGCCTCTTAAAAAATCAGCAAATGGTTTTTGCCCACATCCAATATCATAAACAACATCATGTGGCTGCAGATACTTCGTAAACATTTCTTGGCTCAGCCGATGAACATCTGCGCGAACAGAAATCGGTTGAAATAACTTTTTCATAGAATTAAACATTTTAATAAAACCATTCCCCTCATACAAATATAATAGGCATTATGCATACTACAGAATAGCTTTCAATTGCGATGAATTTTCATCAACATCAAACTCTATCAACGCATCCCACC
>CAZVSN010000032.1:0-6228 GCA_964629455.1 uncultured Micavibrio sp.
AAAGCGCAAACTTTGTTGTGGTTTGGTTCGACAATAAACACGGGCTCGGATGGTGGGGTCGTAGAAATGTTATTTGCAATTCTTTGAAGAATATTTGCAGCAGGCATTTTGATGTCTGGATTATTGCCATCAAGGACAAGAGCTCTCTCAGTAAATTGATGGGCAAGATCAAAGGTGCCAGCCCTTTGAAATGCAAAAGCCAACCGGATCATGATGTTTGGATCATTATGAATGGCTTCATTTGCATCCCAAGACTTTTGTTTGGCTTCATCATTTCTATCTGTGGCTAAATATAAACAGATTTGGTTCGATATAGCGTGTTTGTTTTTGGGGTTGAGTGCGAGTGACGAATTTATAGATTTCTCAGCGTCATGATAATCAGCATGTTCAAAATGAATGCGTGATAATAAGCTGTATAATGCGGATTTTCTGATTGGGTCTTTTTCTTCCTTGATTTGTGTTTCAAGGAAAACAACGCCCAGATTTCTTTGTTTTTGTTCGATGCTAGTCGACAGGTTCTTTGCCAAATGGAAAGAATAGGTTGCAAGGCCCGCAAAGGGATCTGCTTTTCCATCACTTAATATCTTTTGAAGGAATGTGATTTCTTGAGTAATGGCATGGGAGTTACCTTGTAATTGGCTTTCAACTTTTTTAAGGCAGTCCAAAGCATCGCTATAGCGTCCCGTAATTTTAAAAAAACGGCCTAATGTTTTATGTAAGAATATGTCGTCTTTATTCCTATGATTATCCAAAATTTCAATTAATGCGGTTTCTGCTTTTTTAAGAGAGCCCTGTTGGATAAATAAATCAACCTGCGCCAATTTGGTGTTTATGCTCCATGGGCTGGCATCCAGTGACTGGTTAAGATAGGATTCGGCTTTATCGTATTCGCCCAATCGTGTCAGGCATTTCCCAAGATGGAGAAAATAGGAATGCCGCAAAACGCTATTGCTATTCTCATACTCTCTTTTTTTACCATATAGGAAATCTCGCGCAGCAATATAATTATGTGCTGTGCAAAGGTCTTTAACCATTTTCTCATCTTGTTGTCGCATTGGCATAACCCAGTTATAGGACGCGCCCATAAATTATGTCAACAAAATATCTCCATAATCGCGCAGGGAATTGTTAATCTTTTTGCGGGATACTCAACCCAGAATTAAATCCTCCTCTCCCTGAAAGGGTTTCCAACATGTCAGCATATAAAATCAATGGGTCTATTGTCGATATGACAGGTGATGGCGTTTGGCCATTTATGTCTGCCGAAATTCGTGAGCAATTATTAGCGCCTTTTTTTGATATTGATTGGAAGGTGCATGACATTTCTGTTTATGCCCGCGATAAAACCAATGATGATGCATTGAATAGCGCGATTGCAGATTTGAAAACGCATAAAGCATCCATCAAGGGGCCGACAATTACCCCCACGATGGAAGAAACCCGTAAAATGGGTCTATCCCAAAAATGGGATTCTCCAAACGGAATTATTCGTCGCGCAATTAATGGTGCGGCCATTTTGCGCAATACCATTGAAATCGAGGGTATCGGGAAATTTGCTCCATTGATGCATGATGTCACGATTGTGCGTCAGGCAGTGGGCGGAATTTACGGCGCACCCAACGTGTCCATTCCGGGACGTGGAAAATTAAAAGTGATTTTCGAAGGAGATGATGGATCAACCCATATCTTAGTAGAAAACCGCCGTGTCGATAATGGGGTTGCTTTGTTGACCACTGAAACAGATAGTTCCATTCGTGATTACGCACATGCTGTTTTTCAACAGGCGTTGGCGATGCATAAATCAGTTATTTTCGCGGGGAAAGATACAATTAACCCCGTATATGATGGTCGTTTCATTGATTTGTTCAACGAAATATTTAAAGAAACATATGAGGCAAAATTTAAGGCAGATGGCCTGACATTCAATGACAAGGTTCAGTTGATTGATGCTGTTGTATCAAAAATCCCGCAAGGGAAAATGAACGGTATGATTATCGCCCTGAAAAATTATGATGGTGATGTTGTATCCGACCAAGTTGCGGGCGAACATAAATCATTGGGTTTAATGGATTCAACGCTTGTGTCTGCTGACGGTACGTTGCTTGCCGATCCCCCACACGGAACTGCACCAGATTTGGAGTCTGCATGGCATGAAAAGAAAATCCTTCTTGCAAACCCTGCGGCGCATATTTTTGCCTATGCCGAAGCCATTCGCCACAAGGCAGAATTGAACGGACAAAAAGAAGGTGTCGAGCTTGCCAAGAAATTGAAATTGGCAGTTGTTGATACAATTGAGGCAGGTCTGAAAACAGGTGCATTGACTGGTGATTTGGCCCCAGATAAAACAAAATCAATCAGTGGTCAGCAATTTATTGCCAATGTACGCGATACCTTCGCCAAGATGATTGCGTAAGTTTTATAAGGTTTTTCCTGAGTAGAGTTAGAAAGCCCCCCGATATCACTATCGGGGGGCTTTTACGCAGTTACTCAGACTAAGAATCAAAGATCCTTAGTTAGAATTCTTATTGGCAAGCGAGGCATTCCTCATATTTTTTAGGCTCTTCACCAAGCTCCATTTGTTGTGGCTCTTTGTCATTGGCCTGTTTGGTGCGATGCCAGCTTGCAGCGCTTTCAGCCCGTTGAATAGATTTGGAACGGCAATAGTAAAGTGATTTGACGCCCTTCGCCCATGCATCCCAGTGGATTTTATGTAGGTCTGTTTTATGCACATTGGCAGGCAGGAATACGTTGAGTGACTGTGCCTGACAGATAAATGGTGTGCGATCGCCAGCGTGTTCAATCAACCAACGTTGGTCAATCTCGAATGCTGTTTTGAATACATCTTTTTCTTCGTCAGAGAGGAAGTCCAAATGTTGAACAGATCCTTCGTTGGTGTAAATGGATGACCAGATATCTTCGGTATCTTGACCTTTTTCACGCAACAATTTTTCTAAGTAAGGGCTTTTAACCGCAAAGGAACCAGAAAGAGTTTTGTGGGTATAGGCATTCGCCGCATTCGGTTCAATCCCTGGGGACGCACCACCGCAGATAATAGAAATAGAAGCTGTTGGTGCAATCGCGATTTTATTCGAGAAGCGTTCCATGATTCCGTAATCGGCAGCATCAGGGCAAGCGCCGCGTTCATGTGCCAATTTTACAGACGCATCATCGGCCTGACGTTTGACATGTTGGAACATTTTGCGGTTCCAGACTTTTGCCATCACACCTTCCATTGGAATCATTTTGGATTGGAGGAATGAGTGGAAACCCATCACGCCCAAGCCAACCGAGCGTTCACGCATGGCTGCGTATTTCGCACGTTTCATCGAATCTGGTGCTTTGTTGATAAAATCAGTCAGGACGTTATCAAGGAATCGCATCACATCTTCGATAAACATCGGATGATCTTGCCATTCTTCGAATGTTTCAAGGTTGAGGGATGAAAGGCAACAAACGGCCGTACGGTCATTACCCAAATGGTCACGGCCAGTTGGCAAAGTAATTTCTGAACACAGATTGGACATTTTAACATTGAGTCCAGCCATTTTGTGATGTTCAGGAATACGGTCATTCACATGATCAATGTAGACAATATAAGGTTCGCCAGTTTCAATACGGGCGGTCAGCAAACGAATCCACAAATCACGGGCGCGAACGCGAGAGATAACAGCTTTATCTTTTGGTGAGCGCAATGCCCATTCACCGTCTTCGGCGACGGCGTGCATAAATGCATCAGGAATCAGAACGCCATGGTGGAGGTTGAGGGCTTTGCGGTTCGGGTCGCCACCAGTCGGGCGACGGATTTCGATAAATTCTTCAATTTCTGGGTGGTCAATCGGCAGATAAATAGCCGCAGATCCACGACGCAATGACCCTTGGGAAATCGCAAGGGTCAGGGAATCCATCACGCGGATAAAAGGAACAATCCCTGATGTTTTGCCATTACGACCAACTTTTTCGCCGATTGAACGGACATTGCCCCAGTAAGAGCCAATACCGCCGCCCAAAGAGGCCAGCCAGACGTTTTCGTTCCAAAGAGATACAATCTCTTCCAAAGAGTCGTTTGTTTCGTTCAGAAAGCAGGAAATTGGCAATCCACGGCTGGTTCCGCCATTCGAAAGAATGGGGGTCGCCGGCATAAACCAGAGGTTAGAGATATAATCGTAAATGCGTTGGGCATGGGCAGAATCGTCCCCATAATACATCGCAACGCGCGCAAACAGGTCTTGTGGCCCTTCTTCAGGCAGTAAATAACGGTCTACTAATGTAGCAATACCGAATGGTGTTAATTTCGAATCGCGGGATTTATCAATCGTAATCCGATTCCCGCGTTCCATTTGTGCGACGTCAAACATGACTCAGTCTCCCCTTACTCACTTTGCGTGAGTTTTGTAATAATATTCATTCTGTCAATGAGGCCAGATTGGGTTGAAAACACAACCTGTTGTGATTAGTACACTCAATAACCTACTATATCTCGTGTTCGAGATGCAAGAAGTGTTGCGCCAAAAAAAGCGATTCTGCAAGTCCCGCTCCCTCAAGACTCTCCGTAAAAAGTGAGTTGAATCAGTTTTTTAAGATGGGCTGTGAGAATCGGGGACAACTTAAATAACAATAAAGTTTCAAAATTATACCAATTTTTTGGCCTGTTTTGGACGGAATCATTTTCCGCAACACCTTCACAACACCCCAGAACACCTATGCCTATCAAAAAACACCTGCCGAATCGATTCGTGCCAAAGCTTGCGGATGCGCGCTTTGGTGTGATAGGGAAAATACTATGAAAGATGCACATATCCATTTCAGTCAGGCCGCAGGCACATATACCCAGTCGGGCGGGCTCCAAGACCAAGTTGCGACAAGATTGGCGGGTTTTCTGCCCGATCAGCAAAACTTGACCACCCCCATCATTCTGGAACTTGGCTGTGGCACAGGCTTTTTAACCCGTCATTTGGCGGACGCATATAAAGACGCGACATTCCTGATAACCGATAAGGCAGAAGGCATGGTCAAAACCTGTCGCAATGAATTTGCGCGAGCCACCAATATGAATTTTGTCATCATGGATGGGCAAAAACCATGTGTGTCAGAAGGCAGTGTCGATGTGATTGCCACCAGCATGACCATTCAATGGTTCGATGACCCTGCGCAGACACTTTTAGATTTACAAAATTTTTTAAAACCAGATGGTCGATTGGTGTATGCAACCATTGGAAACCGCAATTTCAAAGAATGGCGCGATGTATTGTCGAATCATGGATTGGATTGCGGCATGCGTGATGATTTGCCAGACAGTTTACCGGGGCAATGTGCAGAACATTATATCATCCGTGATTACGGGTCGGGTCGTGGATTTGTTGATATGTTGAAAAATACAGGCGCAGGTAAATCAAAACCCACCTATCAAAAACCACACCCGCGTGATTTCAAAGCGGCTTGTGATGCATTCGACGGTCAAGTGACATGGCATATTGTTTATGGATGCCTGCCTGCATTGGGTTAGGTCTTTATCGTTTTAATATGATTTAAAATGGACTGCGCGGATTGCTCTGCGCTGATGGAACTTACATCCAGTGTCAATAAATGGGGGTGGACTGGTTTAATCAAATTATCTGCCGCCGCATATCGCGCAGGATTGTTGGGGTCAATTTCCTTCATGCGGGTTATTCTGTCTGGTGACACAATTCGTCTTTTATGTTCATCCAGCGATATTTTTAAAACAACAGGAATAAAGATGGCATTGCGCTGTCTCGCCATATCCTCAACTTCATAAAACCATGCAACGTCTTTATCTGAATCCGATAAGGCATTGGTTAGGACAAAACTGTAATCGGAGGGTGATATATGAATCATGGTATCAATCACAGCGTCCCAGATTTTGCCGACATTCTCCCAAATGCGTGGTGGGAGGGGTGTGATTCCATCTGCATGAATAAGCGTAAAGAGCGGGTTGTTAATCAGATGATTGTCCACCAAGCGAAATTCAGGGGCAATGCGACATAATTCCTTGGCAATTGTATATTTGCCCGTTCCTGCATATCCCAAAAGATAGATGATGGTGTTTCTGAAGTTAGACAACGCAGGCCTCAAGGATTGAAAAACCAAGTGTTTCGCAGTTTATTTGAGCGGTTGCGCCGTAGGGTAGAATAAACATCGGGTCAGTGTGCCCAAAATCCATTTGTGTCATCAGCGGCAAGTCGTGCAAACCGAATTCTTCATGAATAACTT
>CAZVSN010000032.1:6328-9729 GCA_964629455.1 uncultured Micavibrio sp.
CCGATAAGATGTCCCGTAGCAATGCCATTTCCTTGTAATACTTTACGACCCAAGGGGCTGTTGCATTTTCTGGCAATTGATTGGTTTTTAGGGTCTTCCCATGACAGCATTTCAACCGTCCATTTATCTGACGGTTCTATTTTTCCAATTTTATTGGTAGAAAATAAAGTTTTTCTAACGCTATCTTCCATATAAGGGAATATGCCTGTGTTTTCTGCAAATCCAGCCATAATGGATGGGCCATAGAAGCTGCTGAGGCCTGCTTTCATACACATAAAATGAGTTGTCGTCGTGTCGGAATACCCCATAAAAACTTTGGGGTTTTGGGTTATAACATTTAGGTCAATAAAGGGTAGCGTGCGAATGCTATCATCACCACCAATGCAGGAAATAATTCCCGATATTGAAGAATCGGAAAAAGCCTGCATTAAGTCATCGGCGCGTGCTCGTGGATTATTTGCAATCCAATCTGCGGATTTAAGGGTGTGTGGCATCTCAACAACGGTGACGCCGAATTTTTCAGATAATGCTTTCTTTCCAGCCTCATATCTATGTGGAATTGTGCCCGCGCCGCCCCACGATAGAGATACAGTTGCTATTTTGTCTCCAGCCTTCAGATGTTTTGGTTTAATCAGATTCATGATGTCCCTTTATATGAATAAGGTTACGCAATTCCCAATAATTTTTCAAGATGATGGTGTTCAATACCAAAGAAGGATTTGGCATCTTTAATTTTTTGGAGAAGAGATGCGTCGCGCTGGGTGTGTTTTTTATCACGGGTGGCAACAATCATCACATTCTTGGGTGTATGGGCATCCGATATGAATTCAAATATTTTGGTTGAGTATCCGCAATATTCGAGGATAAGCGCACGAAGACCGTCTGTCACCATCTCTGCCTGACGTTCAACAAAAGTGCCGTGGGTCATTAGGAAATCGAGGTCGTTATGGGCTTTTGATTTTTCCATCTCACGACGGATTTGTTTGTGGCAACAGGGGGCGACGACAATTAAATCCGCGCCCGCGGTAATGCCTTTGAATATCGCATCGTCTGTTGCCGTATCACACGCATGCAGGGCAATCAGGATATTGGCGCCCGTTGCATCATAATCCCCGATACTGCCTTCGACAAAATTTAAATGGGTGAAACCAGAATCGGTTGCGATTTTATTACAAAGTTCAACCAAATCTGCGCGGAACTCAACGCCCGTAACTTTTGCAGATAAGCCCAAATCGCGTAAATAGTCAGCAAGGGCGAATGTTAGATATCCTTTGCCTGCACCCATATCAACAATTTTGTGAATGCCTGATGGGTCCAGATGTTTAATAAGGCCAGAGAGAATCTCGACATATTTATTGATTTGGCGAAATTTGTCCTGCGCATTTTTAAAAACTTTGCCTGCATCATCCGTAATATTCAGGGCATGAAGATAGCGTTTGCCAGAACCAACCGTTTCAATCACGCGGGTTTTGTTGCGGTCATGATCAGTCGGCAGGGGTTCGGCATGGCTTGGTTTTTTCTGTGTGATGCCATTTTTATTTAGCACCATATCATGCGCCGTTGTATAGAGGGTGGATGATGTAAACCCATTGCACAGGCCGTCATAAATACGTTCCAGACCTTCATCAAAGATATAATTTTTGACAATGTCGCGCGTTTTGTAACGATAGGTAAAGCTCAATTTATCTTCGCGTTTAATCACAACACGGCGGACAAAAATATTTTTAAGCTGAAAATCTTCGCCTTTATAATTGTCGAGCGACAATTTAACAAAGCTTCCATCTGACAGCGCATAGGATAAGGCTGTCATAAATTCATTGATATTATCAGAGGTCATTATAGAGATGCTTTCGTATGGCATGTGTTGCAAGAGCCGTGGAGTTCAACGTTCCAGCGACTGAGATGGAATCCCGCCGCATCTGTTTTACTTTGCAAGGCATCGGGAAGGTGGCAGAGATGTGTTTCAATGACCGTGCCGCAATCATCACAAATCATAAATTGTGATCCCTGATGCAAATGGTCGCTGTGGCAGGTTAGATAAGCATTGAGGCTTTCAATGCGGTGAATAAACCCGTGTTCGGATAAAAATTCAATCGCGCGGTAAGCGGTTGGGGGTTTGGGATTATCAATTTTCTTTCCCAATTGTTCAAGAATGTCATAGGCCCCAATCGGTTTTTTGGCATCCGCAATAATTTCGAGCACAAATTGGCGCGGCTCAGTAAAACGAAGTCCGTTTTTCTCGCAGTAATTTGCAACTTGTTTAATAAGAGCCTTCTTATTGCTCATACCTTTTATTCCTTAACGAGTTTAACACCCCGCAAACGATAGAATGTTGAAAAATCCTTATCCTCGGGGACAAGCTCCAATGTACCCTCAATTATCATTGGGTCATAGGAAAATTTAATCGGAAAATCCGATTCTGTATGGGCTTCAACCACCAAAGCGGGGCTCACATGGTATTGAAACGGGCAATTCAGGGGGAACGGGCCGAATAAAAACTGCGTTTGGTGTTCGTCGGAATCGAGTGGGAACATATATCCTTTGATACGGATTTTTGTTTTATCCAGTTTTTGAACTTCGGGCGTAAATTCGGGCTTTTGATAGACCAAATCCATTCCCTCTTTATCCTTGGTATTGATATCAATGACCTTGGTCTTTCCCAGAATTTTCCAATCCAGTCCACCTTTGGCTACATCCACATAATCCTTGATAAAATCTTCAATCGTGCGTGTTGGCGCATCTGCTGCTTCTTCGTATTTCAGGGCAAGTGCAGGGTGTGCAGTAAAGCCCAACATACAAACCAGCAGTAAAGATATTTTTTTCATGGTTATCCTTTGAGTAATAAACGCGCGATATCTGTTTTAGCGGCAGAAAGCGCGGCAGGAAAGGCCGCCAATAATCCAGCAGCACATCCAGTCAGCAAGAGATATATATCAGATGGATGAAGTGATAACAAATCACCGCGGGTCAAAACGCCTTCAAAACTGCCCAGAAGTCCAGTCAGTGAATACGCCATACTATGTCCCGCGATAATTCCGACAAGAGAGCCAAATCCGGCAACCATTATGCCTTCAACCATTAATGTCAGAAACAGGGTGGATGGACGCGCCCCCAGAACGCGAAGTACAGCCATGTCATGGCGGCGCTCAGTCAGGGATGAAGCCAGCATCGAAAACAACATTAAAACAGACAGGATAAGAATAGACGCACCAAGTGCGTTAATCACATCGCGCCCCACGCCAAAATTTTTGGATAATTTTGTCATTTCAAAAGCAGGATTGGTTGCCTGTACATGGCCATCTTGGTTAATCATGCGTGGCAAGTTCATAAGGGCCGCACCGTTTCGGGCTTTTATCAGAATGGCAGTAATTTGTCCTGCGTGCTCATCATGGTCGTGATGC
>CAZVSN010000032.1:9829-19370 GCA_964629455.1 uncultured Micavibrio sp.
CCATGTTTATGGACATCTTGTACGGCGGATATAGATGTCAGAAAAAGTTTATCAATGACAGTGCCGGTGGGTTCCATTTTCCCCACCACACGAAAATGTTCATCGTCATGAATATCATCGCTATCTGCTGCAAATCCATGGCGCGCAGAAAACTCATCTCCGATTTTAACATCTGTTGCGCTGCCGGCCACAACTTCGAATTCTGATTGGAACATTTTTCCTTCTGATAATGTTGCATTATAAAGTTCAGGGTATTCTGGGGTTGTTCCGATAATCCGCCAGCCTTTGTAATTATCGCCCATGGCAAGCGGGATAGCAGATTTGACCATCGGATTTTTTTCTAATTCTTCATATTCTTCCATAGAAATATTTCCGATAGGAACGTCTGTATGATAAACGGTCGATAGAATAAGTTGCAAAGGACTGCCCTTTGCGCCCACCACAACATCAATGCCGCCAGCATTTCGTTTTAACCCATCTGAAATGCCGTTCGATATCAAGAATACTGCCGACAACATGGCAATTCCCATGGCAGTCGCCAGAAGACTGAGGGAACTATGCAGTGGCTTGTGTATCAGGGATTGGTAGGCCAGAGAGAAAATATTCATTAGGCAACCTCTTTATTCAAAGATGGGGATAGGGTAATAACGATATCGAAACGGTGCTTGATACGGTTGTCATGGGTTGCAACCAGTAACGCGGCCCCTGATTCTGACGATTGGCGTTCCAGCAAATCCATCACGCCTTCGGCATTTTTATCATCAAGGGCAGAGGTCGGTTCATCGGCAATAATCAATGCAGGAGAATTCAAAACAGCACGCGCCAGCGCGGCTCGTTGTTGCTCGCCATGACTGAGTGCAGATGGTTTGCGATGGGCTTTATCGTTTAGTCCCAAAGAAGACACAAGGTGTTCCAATCGTCCTGCAGGTGGCTGTATTCCAGCCATATCAGCGGCCAGCAGAATGTTTTGATGAATAGTGAGGGCAGGTAATAAATGCAAATTTTGAAAAACAAATCCGAATAATTGACCGCGCAAAGCATCACGTTTTTTGGATGATAGAGCATAGAAATCGGTGTCGTTGACTGTGACTTGTCCAGTGGAAGGAGGCAGCAGACCCGCGATAACCGAAAGAAGGGTCGTCTTTCCGCACCCTGATGCCCCCAGCAATAAAATCTTGTCACCTTTGTGAACGGTGATGTCCGGAAAAGAAAGTGCCTGTGTGTTGCCTGCGTGTTGAACGCGGATTGCTGTTGTTTTTAATAGCGCCATTTTAATCACATCCTTGTTGGAAGGATGTAGAACATCATATTTTTAAATATGTTACAATATAACATTTTTAAAAATAACGTTTAAACCAAAGAAGTTATTAAAAATCAAGGCCTTCGACCATCAAATCGCGCAGAAGCGGAATGGTAATTTGTTTCTTTTGTGATGTGGCCATATCAATCGCGGCATTCACCAGATGGTCAAGAGCTTCCCATGATCTTTCCATACGGCTGACCGCGAAAACCAAGACAGAGTCGGCAACAACATATCCCTGATCATGAAAACGTTTTGCTAACACCTTTAATAATAAATCATCATCTGGCGTGGCTATTTCCGCATTCGGTGCGGCGCGAAGGCGGGATGCCAAATCTTTGATTTCAAAATCCAATTTTTCAGGAGAGATGCGTGACAAAGCAAGGAAAAAACGCCCTGTTTGTTGGCATTGGTTATAGAGGTGAAATAATTTCTCCTCTTGCGCTCTGTCGCCGATTAATAAATCAACCCTGTCAATCACGACATTGCGTGTTCCAGATAGGATGTCATGTTCGTTTATATGAATAAAATGATCAACGGACAGAAAGTCTGCATCTGATTTTTTGCGCCAAACTTCGGCCAGATGTGTTTTCCCACACCCGCGCGCACCGTATAAAATAAGGGCCGGAAACGGAGCCCATCCTGCGGGCCATTTTTCAATCCAGTGAACAGCAAATGCGTTGCACCCAGTCACAAAGAAATCTTCGCGACCGAGAGCCGGAACAGATTTTAAATCAAGCGGAAGTTGATGGGCTTGCATCCTGTTTTATTTTTTCCTTAAGGGTTTCTTTTTGGTAATAGGAGCTGACCTTATATTGGGCAATTGCAAAGCTGGCAAGCACCCCGATGCTCGCGGCCATGGGTACGGCCAAAAACATTCCGACCAGCCCCATAAGTGATCCGCCAGCCATTAATGAAAAAATAATCCAAAGCGGGTGGAGTCCAACACTGTCCCCCATAAGTTTTGGAGTAATGAAATTGCCTTCGATAAATTGCCCTGCAAAAAAGATACAGGCAATGATACCCACAAAGGTTACATCTCCCCCAGATTGGAGAAAGGCAACAATCACACTGGTAACTAACCCCAGCGTTGACCCAACAAATGGAATGATTGATAAAACCCCTGTGGACAGGCCGATCACAAAACCGTAATTCAAACCCGCTGCCGACAAGGCAATGGCGTAAACAAAGCCTAAGGCGATACAGATTGAAATTTGTCCTCTGACAAACCCAGAAATTTTACGGTCAATTTGTTTGGATAAATCTGCAACCACCGCCACATGGTGACGAGGAATAATGCTGTGTGCCCAAGTCATAATTTGTGGCCATTCTTTCATTAAGAAATAGGCCGCCACAGGTGTAATCAAAAGTGTTGTAAAGAAATCAACAATTGCAATCCCACCTGTTGTAAGTCCACCCAGAACGCCTTTCCCAATTTGTAAGGCCTTTCCCATGTTGTCTTGTAAAACCGTTTGCAATTGATCGGTGGTCAGCGTGTAGCCCAATTGTTCCTGAATCCAAAGGATACGGGGTTGTGCCATGTCCCATATTTTTTGGGTATAGGCGGGCGCTGCCTCAATAAAGCCTGCGGCCTCTTTGATCAGGATTGGGGTAATAATAGCCAATAATCCGGCCAGAAATATAAAGAAACTACCAAGGATGAGCAAAACAACTGTTTGGCGACCTAAACCCTTGGCACAAAGTTTATTGACAATCGGGTTTAACAGATAGGCAATTGCCCCGCCCAAGACAAATGGAAATAAAACGGCTTTGAATATCCATACCAATAATAAAATCAGAAGAATAGAAAATCCCCAAAAGGTTTGTAAGGGTTGCAGTTTCATAGGTGTTCCTTTCTTGGGGGCATCATAAGTTCTAATAGGCTGTTGATGATCGTTTCAAAATATAAGAATTGCCAGATTGTGGTTGCAAGATAAAACCCATCGCCGCAAGAGATGATGAGAAATTCCCCCAATTGGTGTAAGAAATAACAGCATCGACTTGGTTGGATTTTAAAGATGATATTCTTAATTGTTTGACACCTGTGGACTGCGATATCTTTTTCTGAATAGAAATCCATTCGGGGAGGCTGGTAAAGAATATTTTTACATTTGCTTCCCCTGATGATGTTGGTGCGGTGGCGGCCTGAGTGGTGGGTGATACAACAGGTTGTGATGCTATTTGTTGTTCTGAAGCCAGATTTTCAACCACGGGTCTGGAATCTGGATAGGCTGTATCTGGTTGCAGTTGCTGGGGAGCGTTGGTGTTTTCGGCCACAGATGGTGTTGTTAGAGGTTCTTGGATAGCAATAAAAGTTGCTTTGGCTGCTTTCTGGGGCGAAACATCAAATGAACGGGCGACTTCAATGCGCCCTCTATCTGTCCTCAATATATCAATTTTGATTAACTGTGTATTTTTCAAATCAACATGCGTTAGCGCTAAAAAAACACTATCGACATCATATCGCGCTTTTAATCTGCGAATTGTTTTATAAGACAGTTTTAACGGATCGCCATTTCCCAGATCTGTTTTGTCAGAGATATTCCCTGTTGGCAAAAGAATGGATCCATCTTTTGGGAGCTCAAGTTTCAAAGAAGATAGAAAAGGATTTTTTGTGACATCCCAAACAGGATCTTTTTTGTCTTCTTGATAATAGGGAATAAGGAGAGTTTTATGAGGATCGGTATCGGATGATGATGAATAGTTGATGGCACCATGTCCGAAATACTGGTTTACCGCCGCCGATTTAAATCTGAAATCAAATTTACCGCGATAACGTTTGGTTGATAGTTGCTCGCTTACAATTTCAAAGTCCTGAATCATACCAGACAGGACACCATCCGCAGGGGGTTTTAGGGTTGATAAAGTTTCTGGGGGTTCAAAACGCTCTGCCAATATGACGAAAGCTTTCTTTTGTGCTTCTAGAAACGCCTTATTCCGAGCTTTAACTGCGCTTTGATCAAGGATATCAACTTGAACGCCCTTGACGTAATAGGCGGAATCCGCGGCTTTGGCTCCAAAAGGAACCAATCCGATACAAAAAAGACTGAACAATCCAATAAAAAATACTATACGGGGCATATCAAAACGTCTAAATAACTGTTGCGTGACCTCCCACTGTTTATAGCAGAAAGGCCTATTTTTCAAAATGAAAGCGAATGCTTACAAAGAAGCTGGTGTAGATATAGTCGCTGGCGATGCACTTGTCGAAAGAATTAAACCATTTGCCAAAGCAACCAACCGGTCTGGGACAATGGGTGGTTTGGGTGGATTTGGTGCGTTATTCGACACCAAAGCCGCGGGATTCAAAGATCCGGTTCTGGTGTCCTCTACCGATGGTGTGGGAACCAAGCTTCGTATTGCCATTGATGCGAATAAGCATGACACAGTTGGAATTGATTTGGTCGCCATGTGTGTGAATGACATTTTGGTGCAGGGCGCTGAACCCTTGTTTTTCCTCGATTATTTTGCCAGTAGCCAGCTAAACGTAGACACGGCCGCCACTGTTATTCAGGGCATTGCCGCAGGGTGTGAGCAGGCGGGGTGTGCCCTAATTGGCGGAGAAACAGCCGAAATGCCAAGTATGTATGAAAAAGGCGATTACGATTTAGCGGGGTTTTCTGTCGGAGCGGTTGAGCGCGACCGTGTTTTAACAGGTGAAACGATTGCCGAGGGGGATGTTGTTTTAGGAATTGGAGCCTCTGGCGTGCATTCCAATGGATATTCCTTGGTGCGTAAAATTGTTAAGGACAACGGGTTTAATTATTCTGACAAATGTCAATTTAATGAAGATATGACGCTTGGCGAAGCATTATTGGCGCCAACTAAAATTTATGTGCGCGCATTGTTGCCTTTGATTAAACAGGGCGGTGTCATAAAAGGGTTGGCGCATATTACGGGGGGTGGTTTGACAGAAAATATCCCGCGCGTTTTGCCCGATGGAATAGGGGTAGAATTAAATGCGGAATCTTGGTCATTTTTGCCTGTCTTTAAATGGCTCAAGAAATATGGAGCTCTCAGCAATGATGATATGGCTGTGACCTATAATTGTGGATTGGGGATGGTTGTGATTGTTCCCGCTGATAAGGTCAAAGAGGCCTGCGCCGCCATCCAGTCTGCTGGTGAGCAGGTTTATGTGATTGGAAAAACCATCTCCATCAATGCAGAAAACCGTGTCGTTATTTCCAATATGGATACAGAATGGGCGGTGTAATTCACCCCTCTAAAATAGGATTGGCAGTTTTGATTTCTGGGTGGGGAAGCAATCTCCAATCAATTATCGATGCGTGTCGTATCGATGGGTTTCCTGCAGAAATCAAGGTTGTTATTTCTAACATTGCCGATGCGCATGGTTTAGTTAGGGCCCAAGATTCTGGGATTCCAACACGCATCGTATCCCACAAAAACTATTCATCAAAAGAAGACTTTGAACAAAACCTTCTGTCTGTCTTGGGCGACTATAAAATAGATTTGGTATGCTTGGCGGGCTTTATGCGGATTTTATCCCCGATGGTAACAACCCCCTGGGAGGGGCGTATGATTAATATCCATCCGTCTTTATTACCCAAATACAGAGGCCTTCATGCGCATGCGCGAGCCATTGAAAACAAAGATACGGAAAGTGGATGTAGCGTGCATTATGTTACATCTGGGGTGGATGAGGGAGAGATTATTCTACAACGTCGAGTTCCCATATATGCGGATGATACCCCCGATAATTTGTCCGCCCGTGTTTTGGAACAGGAACATATAGCCTATCCTGAGGCGATCAAAATAATCGCCCATCGGTTGGCGGCGCACAAATAACCCCCGATTATTGCTGAATAACTATATTTTAAGTTTTTAAGCCCAATCTATCGATGGGACATACCGTCCCCATTTTATGACAGGGATTGGCCATCTGATATGCGCTCGTTGCGATCTCATTTCTTTTTCTTGATATGTCTTTTGACCATGGTGGTGGGGGCAAAGTCGGAATCCTATGCCCAAGTTTCCCCACAACAGAATCAATCAGGCTATCATGCGGCTCTTTTAGATGAATTGACCATCAGTGCTGAGTTCAGCAATAAATCCTATATTGTCAGAGAAGAAAAAGAACCAATCCAGCTTCAAGAGATGATCGAGAAAGTTCGTCAGGGAAGCGTGTTGCCATATCTTAATCATGATGCCTACATTGATATGGGGCAAAGTGGACGAGGAGTATGGATCGTTCTTCCAATTTCCAATAAAGGGACTCAGGATGTATGGACGTTAGATCTTGGGTCATTTGGAAAGGGAAGATTTTCAAATTTTAAGGATATTATGATTTATAACCTGACCACAGGAAAATATGTGGTCAACACACAGGATACAGATAGGGTATCGCAAAGTCTTCCATCCTCTATTCAGATAACAGTGCCAAGCCAGCAAACCAGTTTTTATCTTTTATACCTAAAACCAAATATAGGCTCGCTTCTGTATGTTCATCCCGTTTTAAAGCTTCCTAACCAGATGAGTTATTCTCAGGTTATTTCATTGTGGTTGAGCATTGTCATGGGGTTTGGTGCTTTTCTGTATTTTATAAAAACAGCAAAAGATAATGCGGCGCGTTCACATTTATATATCGCATTTATTTGGCTCGGAGTATCGGCCCAGCTTTTTGTAAGTAAGAATTTTCTCTATATCGGCGGGTTTCAGACGGAAATTCTTTCTCCATTTGTTTGGCTGTTTTTATCATTGATGATGACATTAAGTTTGACATCTATCAAAGATTGCCGAGATAAGTTGCCTATTTCTTTGTTAGGGGGCGTGGTCACTACTTTCCTTATGTGCGGGTTGGCAGGTTTAATTGTCCTAGAAATTGTGCCTGCATTATCTATTGTTTTGATTTATGCGCCTGTTTTATTGGCGAGTATGTTGGTTGCAGGCTTATGTGGGCTTTTTGTTTTTAAAGAAAAGAGGCAGTCTTATATCCCGCTTGGGTGCGTTTCAGTTTCTATAGGTTTAACAATTGTTTGGATAGGGTTTTTATATTTGCAAATTTTGCCTGAAACGGCATTTACCCTTATGGTTCCAGAAGTTCTGGTTGTTATTGGCATTTTAATGTCTGTGATTGGAACAATGATACCCGAAATATATGGAGAAAGTCATGATGATGACGCGATCACAGATGTTTTCTCTGAGAATCAAATATCGAAAAACGAAATTTCAAAAATACAGGAAGCAAAAGAGCAGTCAGAACATCGTCGTTTAATTCGTGTGATTGAACAAGAACGAAAATTAATGTCGGAATTACAGTTGAGAACGGCGCAACAAAATGAAGATATGCGGCATGCAAAAGATGCTGCCGATGAAGCCAATCGTGCAAAATCAGCATTTCTAGCAATTGTAAGTCATGAGATTCGCACCCCGATGACTGGAATTATGGGGATGTTGCGCCTGTTGCAGGATACCCAGCTCAGCAAAGATCAAAAAGAATATACAACAACTATGAAAGATTCAGGTGATGCGATGCTTGCATTGCTGAATGACATTCTCGATTTTGAAAAAATCGAAAGTGGAAAAATGGATTTAGAAAATATCAGTTTTGATTTGAAACGACTTATCAAGGGTGTTCATACCTTGATGCGGGGGCATGCCGAGGCAAAGAATATCGGGATTGAATTGGAAATGGATTCCAATACTCCAACATGGGTTAGGGGCGATCCAACGCGATTAAGACAAGTTCTTTTGAATCTGATTAACAATGCTATCAAATTTACCAATAAAGGGGTTGTTTCTATTCGGGTTCGTGATTTAACAGGAGAAAGCATTGACGGGATTAAGACAACGCATCAAATTTATTTCGCTGTGCAAGACTCTGGTATCGGGATTAGTTCCGAGGGCCAGAAAAAGCTTTTTATGCCATTTGCTCAGGCGGATTCCAGTATAAGCCGTAAATACGGAGGAACTGGGTTGGGGCTCGCTATCTGTAAGCGGTTGATTGATGCCATGGGCGGAGCAATCAGCATTAATAGTAAAGATGGGGAAGGAAGCACATTCTTTTTCACATTAAGTATGCCATCTGGTAGTGAAATACAGGAAGGGCAGAGTGATTATCAGTCAAACACAATGCCTGTTGTAAAGCTAACAACGCCTGTCAATGTTTTGATTGTTGATGATAATGGTATCAATCAAAAAGTTGTCGCAGGGTTTATTGATAAAATAGGCGGCGATTCAATGACAGCTAATTCTGGGGCCGATGCTCTTGATATGGTATCGCGCCATCAGTTTGATTTAATTCTTATGGATTTACAACTTCCCGATATGAACGGGATAGAGGTAACAAAAAAAATTCGTGCATTGCCAATACAAGGAAAGGCAGCAACACCGATTGTTGCCTTAACAGGCAATACAGATGGTGAAGACAGGCAGGCCTGCTTTGATGCGGGAATGAATGACTTTGCGACTAAGCCTATTACACTTGAGAAGGTTTCAGAAATTTTGGGTAAAATAAGCAACCATGCATATTCTCATTCAGCTCAAGCGGGTCAGATAGATTTCGGATATATAAACGATAATCCTGTAAATTTGGCGGAGCAGGGAGCTGACCATGGCGTGTCATCGATGGATATGGGCTTCCTTGGTGGCGAGGGTGATTTGGATTTGGACGAAGACGAAGAAGACTCTTTTGCTTTGGCGGTTCGGAAGTTCGAAGAAATGGAACGGTCAGGGATGGCTTACTCCCCATCTTCTGCTCCTTTGGGCGAAGCTTCTTTATCTGATGTTGGTTTAGATGAGGATATTTTGAAATCCCTCCGTTCTGGGCTTTCTGTTGAGCAAATTCAGGAAATTTTGGTAAGTTTTTATGAAAAAGCAGATGAGCTGATTGCGGACATTGGGAAGTCTTACTTGGATGGAGATGTGCTGAGCCTTTATGCGCGGGCGCATGAGTTAAAAGGTATGGCTGGAAACTTTGGATTCTCTGGTTTAAGCAAGATGTGTGCGACCATTGAGAAAGCAAGCAAGGATAAGCAGTTGGACATTGCAAAAGAGCCAATTGATCATTTGGGTGATAGCTATGCAGTGGCGAGGGCTGTTCTCAATAAATGGCTGGCGAATAAGTAGATATTTTCAATTTTTTTTGGAAATCTCTCTTGCTATGATGGAATGAATTGTGTAGGTTCTGGCTCACTTTTAAGCATTGGGGCGTCGCCAAGCGGTAAGGCACCGGTTTTTGGTACCGGCATTCGGAGGTTCGATCCCTCCCGCCCCAGCCATCTA
>CAZVSN010000033.1:0-8486 GCA_964629455.1 uncultured Micavibrio sp.
CCAACAGTTTCCATGACCTTGTCATCAAAGTCCTGAACGCCAAGGGATATACGGTTTACACCACATAAGGCATATGTTTTTGCAAGCTGTTCTGTCATGTGGCGGGGGTCAACCTCAACCGCAATTTCGGCATCTTCAGAGAAGGTAAAAAACTCACGAAATGTATCCATGAGTAATTTGAAATCAGCATCGCTCAGCATCGTTGGCGACCCGCCACCAAAATGCAGATGGGTTACGATATGTTTGTTGTCCATGTTGCGTCCCATGGATGCAATTTCGCGTCTTAATAAATGGACGTAATCTTCAACGGGAGCATACCGTGCTGTGATATGTGTAAAGCATCCGCAGTAATGACAAAGTTTTGGACAGAAAGGAATGTGGACGTATAGCGATAAGTTTGATTTCTCAGGCAGAGTTTCTAACCATTCGGTATGGGTCACAATCGGGAAGTCGGGTTTGAAAATAGTCGCAGGCGGATAGCTGGTATAGCGCGGAACAGCCCTATCCAGTTTCAATATGTTTGATTTCAGTAAGTTGTCTTTAACTTGCATCTGCAAACCATACGAAATCAGGCAGAATCGTCCTATGCGCGATTTGCCGCATCTGTTAAATTTATAGATAATTTGCCAGATTTAGTTTCAAAAGTCGAACAGAGGCTGAATAAGAGGCTTCCAATTGGCTTTGAATTTCTGTCAAAAGGACGGATGCCGAAGGAATATCAGTTTCCTTCATAGTGGCAGACAATTCCTGCAAATGGGTACTATCTTGGCTGTTTCTATCAGTCTGGTTTTCAATAGATTTTGAATGGTTAGCCAAAACACCCTGAACGTTTGCCATGTCCATAATCGATTGTTGGATAAGCCCAGAGGCTTCAACCAATGCCGTATTGTTTGATGGGTTGTTTGCAACCAGATTATAGGCGCGGAATAGCTGTTCAAACGCTGGGTTATCTGCTGTTACGCCATAATTTACAGTGAATGTTTCTGAAATCTGTACAGAGTTAATGGTGGAATTCCCTTGATAGTAGGAACTATTGGCAACAGAGGGAGGAACTTGCGCAGTCCATGCAGGATCAGATAAATCAATAGGTAATGTATCAATGTCGGAACCAGAAAAAGCATAACGTCCCGCAACTTTCAGGTTAAGTAACCCTGCCATCTCTGTCATTCCGTTATTGGCTTGTGAAACCAATACGCTGGATGGGACTTGATTTCCACCAAGTGCCGCAGTTACGGCGCTCAACATGGAATTCGCCAAATCCTGAATACTTCCCATTGCGGCGTACATATTGTTAACGGTTGCAAGCGCAGAGTTAGCGTTTGCATTGTAGGATTTGAGTTTATCAATTGAACTTTCAACCGATAATAAATATTGGCTATCTCTCGCAATGCCCTTGTAATCTTGGGATTTAAGACCAGAGCTAATTTGAGCATTGACCTCTGCATATTTAGTTTGCAGACGCATATTTTCGCCAATTAACGAATTTGTAAACGGAAAAGTAGCAACACGGTTAACCATTTTATATCCTTTCTGCCTTATCTCATTGCATCCATAAGGGTTTGTAACATTTCTTGAATGGTGGAAACAACTTGTGCCCCAGCTTCATATTGGTTCTGGTACTGAAGAAGTTTCGCGGTTTCTTCATCCACATTCACGCCAGAGGAACTGGTCAGTAGATCTGTGCTTGCTTTAAAGACTTCCTCTGAAGTGTCGGTTGTTTTTTGTGCAAGATCTGCTTTTGAGGCGGCTGCAGACATAAAAGCCTGAGCGTAGCGTTGCAGGGTGTTGGATTGAGCGGCAAAATCACCCGCGGCAGAAAAACTTGAATTGCTGTTCAAGAGATCTGCTAAAGCATCTGCGACACTGCCATCACCTCTGTTAACGCCACGATCACCAATAGCGAGAGTAGCGCTTGAGCTGAGAGCGCCGATAGCAAGATATTCGGGATTTGCGCTGAGGTATGCATTCACTTGGACATTTTCTGCGCTTGTTCCAACAAAAAGGTCGTTAAGGCCGAAATATTGGGAAATGCTTTGTCCTGTGGATGATGTTACGGCACTGTTTAATGGGTTGATTGCAATGCCATTTGTGGCAGGTGCAACAACCATATTCAACTCGCCATTCGCATTCAGTGTTGCGGTTATACCTGCCACTCCGTTTAAGGCAACCAGAACATCATTAACAGTGGTCATAGCTGCCAAGTTGATATCGGTAAAGTTGACAACGGTGCCAGTGTTATCGGTCACGGCAACACGCATGCTGCCAGATGCGGTAAAGGCGGTTGCTCCTGTAAGCCCCTGTAACGATCCGGTAATGGTATCTCGTGCGGCAACAGATGCACCAGTATTCAAAAGGGTATTGACCTGTGTTTGCAATACACTCGTGAACTCATTCAGTTTTTCTTGTTCATCAGGATAGGTTGTATCACGCAACTGGACATATCCAGCCAGTTTTCCGTTAGAAAGTGTTGTTGTTAAATCAATTCCGTCTAAGTCAATAGCAGAAAAATTAACTGGATAAGAAATAGTTCCATTCACAACATTGGTTGTTGTGTAATTAATATGGTGGGGATCAGAAAGTAAAAGAGCATTTCCAGATCGTGTATAAATCTGCAATCTATTATCTGTTGTATAAAAATATTGAACATCTAATTCTGCAGACAGGCTTTGAAGTGCCGCATTACGTTGGTCTTGGAATTCCGCAAGGCTGGCATCGTTATTGCCGCCATCGGTAATTTGGTCATTATAGGCATCGATTTGGTCAAGTAATGAATTGATTGTATTAATAGATGTGCCTATCTTTTGTTCGGCATCCAAACGCAATTTTTGGACGTTGGCAGATAAATCTCGCAATGATCCAGTCATACTTTCTGCCGTTGTAATAACTTCAGATTTATTGGCAGATGTTTCTGGGTTGGTGGCCAAATACTGGAGCGTTGCATACATATCATCCAGATAAGAGCTGAGCGTATTTGTACCCGCAGTATTTCCGAGTTGTTTGTTATAATAGTCAAGGGATGCGCTGATAACATTATCGCGGCTATAGGTAGAAATATCCCCAACGGCAGCTCTAACCAAGAACTTGTCTGCAGTGCCAACGACAAGGCCAGACACAGGGGTTGATCCTGTGTTGGTGGTTAAGTAATTAACTTGCAGCTCTTTACGAGTATAGCCCGCTTTATCGGCATTGGTAATGTTTTGGGATGACAGGTTGGTTTTCAACTCTGTTGTCATCATCCCGCTGAGGGCCATATTTAGGCCTGCATTTAGTGCCATGATTTTTCTCCTTTGGTCAGAGAAATTTTGTTTTCTAGACTTTTAAATTGATAGGTTGTGTTGTCGGATAATGCTGTTTTTACCGCCAATAATTCGGAAGCCAGCAAATTTTTTGTTGCGTCTTGGGTTTTATCAGACAATGCGTTTTCAATCAGGTGGCGCGCATCTTCTTCATAGCTTTGAAGAAGCGCATTCCGATGTTCAAGATAGGCCTGAAGCGTAAGACATCCGCATTCTTGAAGAATGGCATTCTCGTGTTTAATAAGAGTCAGTATTTTTTGTGACAATTCTAAAAACTCGAAAACTCTATCTTCAACGCAGTCTGTGGATTGATTGTTTTTGTCCATCTTACTACTCTCTTCCTACCCTTAACTTTGACCCTAGTCTTTATCTTTTCCTTTTTTCTCAATTCCTGAAGCTGAACCATAGCTTATACAGGCTTGAGCAGATTTTAGGTTTTGGTCTATTTGAGCCTTCACTTCTTTCTTTTTCTCATCAAGATCAGCGATGTAGAGAGAAATAGCAGAAGAAATCTGGGACATCAGTGTAATGGCGGTTTTAAAGTCATCTCCTGATTTTTGTGCCAGACCGTCCTGAATGGCCTTCTGATCTTTTAGAAATCCAGAGTTGATAATATCTTCAACGTTCTGGGTTTCTGTCCATAATTTCAAAAGGTCATCCAATTGGCTCATAATTTACCTATTTTGTTTCAGGGTTTATCTAACGGCAGCAATTAAATCCTGGAACATGGCATCAACTTTGTTAACAACCTGCGCCGCCGAAGAATAAGCCTGTTGAGCAACAATCATTTTGTTAAACTCTTCAGATGTATCGGTAACAGATTGTTCCAAAGCGCTCGGGGAAATACTGCCCGCGTTACCTTGACCAGGAAGGCGCAAGTTGTAGTTACCAGCGTCCTGATTTTCATCGTAGACGGTTCCCTCAACGTGGGTCAAGCCATTTGGGTTCGGGAACGTTGCGATAGGAATTTGGTACACAGGAATACGCACACCATTTTCGAAGGCTGCTGTTACCAGTCCATCTTGGTCGATGGTTACGCTACTTAATTGTCCAAATCGTTGACCATCTTGGTTGATCAGATAAATATCAAGGCCAGGAACTGTGGTGTTTGATGAGAACTGTGTAACGCCATCTGTTCCACCAACAGTACCCCAGTCAAGTGCAACCGTTTGGCTGTTCGCACCAGAAGTCAGGCCGCTTAAGGCAAATGCTGGCACGGCAGGGGTGAGTGTTGCAATAGATCCGTCACCATTAAAGGTAATGCTCATTGTGTTCTGTACACCAGCGGTACCAGTGTCAGTATCAATCGCACCAGATACAATGGCGGTCCCTGTTTGTACGGGGTTAGAGAAGGTTGCTGTCCAGTCGTTAGCAGCATTTTTTAACCATGATAAAGTGACCGTGTGGCTAACACCAAGCGCATCGAATATCTCGATGGAGTTTGTAAATGTGTCACCAATTGCGGCATCGGCAGGCAGATTCATATCAAAAGTAACTGTCTGTGTTGGTTGGGCTGTTCCAGATACTTTGTTCACATCAATTGGTTGAAGTGAGTTCAAATCATTTGCAGAGGTTGAGATAACCGCACCGGTTGCATCTGTGGCCTGTCCAAGCAGGTAATATCCCTCATCATTAATCAGGAATCCATCCGCATCGGTGTTAAAACTACCATTTCTGCTGTAGGTATAACCAGATGGTTGGGCTGTAATATCTTTGGTTACAACAAAGAATCCAGAACCATTAATGGCCACATCGGTGACGTTATCGGTTGCCTGAATTTGACCTTGGGATCTTAAATCTTGGTAGGTTTGGAAAATAACCCCACCACTGCTGCTTTTACGCGCGCTGTTACCAGTGACAAGGGACTGGAAAGAAATTTCGCGGGTTTTATAGGCTGTGGTACTGGCGTTGGCGATGTTCTCCGAAACTGCAGCAACGGCGGCAGATTGGGCACGAAGACCAGAAACCGAAGCATTCAATGCGCTATTTAAACTCATGGTGTACTCTCCTTTTTAATATGTATCTTTATTAGTTTATTAGGCTGTTTGTGTAGTAGTTGTCGTCGTCGTATCCTTTGGAGCTGCTACAATCTTCTGAACATCTCCAATTGCAAAAAGTATGCCACCTGCTTGTAAATAGGTTCCGTCCTTGTCGGATTGAACGCTTTCAACTTTTACAGTGGTGTGAACGGTCGGGGTGATGGCAGCCCCAGTTTTGTCGGTGGCTGTTATGCTGAATTTAAGTACAGCGCCATCCGCCTGTGCCTTGGTAAGATCGGCATTTTCGATACCAAAATTATATGTCCCAGCCGTCATATCGTTACCGCCGGATGTATTTTTCATGGCACCGCTATATACGGTTTTTCCAGAGGCATCGGTAATTTTTACATTTACATTGGCTGCATCTTTAGGAAGGGCGTATGTCCAGTTGGCTTTGCCGCTTTGCATGGTACTGGTGGAATTATTCAAATCGACATATTGCCCGATATAGCCGAATGCACTGGAAAGCGTGCTTTGTTTCAGGGAGCTTAAAAGCCCATCAAGTTTGGAGTTGGTATCAATTTGTTGTTCCAAAGAGGAGAACTGGGTCAATTGTGCCGTGAAATCTTTGGTATCCATCGGATCCATCGGGTTCTGGTGCTGCATTTGGGTCAGCAAAATACTCAAAAACCGATTCTTCAGATCGGTCGCGCTTTTTGTTGCGGCCGTTGTGGATGTGCTGGTTGTTGTGGCTGGACTGGTGATTTTTGTACCAGACAGGCTGGACAAATCCGTGGAGGTCGATAACTGGGTAATGTTTGCCATAAGCTGTTCCTTTTAATCTTGATACTGATTAAACGGAGCCTTTGCAAAAATTGGGCGCAAAAAATGAAAAAAAGTTCGAAAACTGAAAAAATCAGATAATTCCAATATTTATCAGAGAATCAAGCGGGTGTTCTGCGTCTTCCCCTTTGCGACGGAAATAGATTTTATACATTTCAATAAAGGCCTTTGGAAATTCTGCCTCAAACTTTTCCAGAACATCAGGGTCAAGCAAAGCTTGGTCTGGGAAAAGATCTCGGAAAATTTTCATTTTATCAGGGGGCAGGTAGGTATGAAACGGAACCAAGTTATGTTTTTCGGCCATATCCCAAATCATTCTGGGGGTATAACGATGTTCCTGCACATGAAATAAGAGGTCATTGCATTCAGCAAGTGAGAAAAAATCAGAGGCGCCCAGACAACGTGTTACAGGATTATCTTCTGTCATACCAAGAACATCACGGCGAAACTGGCGAATATCATCATCTGATGTGCTATACCCTTTTTCTTTAATGTAGGTAAGGGCGGGATTTAAGGCATAATCGCGGGCTGCCTTGGAATAGAGAGAGATACTCATTCTTCCACCAGGTTTTAATGTAGAGAGAATAGCGGACAATCCTTTGTCTGGCTCTTTCAAGTGATGCAGAACGCCAGAGCTGGCGATAAAGTCGAAACGTTTATTCAGTTCTCCCACCTTCATCAAATCCCCGTGAAGAAAATTGACGCGTGGAAGGAATCCCATTTCGTTTGCCATACGTTTGCCATAGGCGATGCTGGTTCTTGATAAATCAACAGCAGTAATTCTACAATTTTGCATCGCATTCGCATAGATTGCGGGCTCTTGCCCAGTTCCGCATCCTGCAACCAGAACTTCAATCCCATCGCTGCGTGCGGCAATATCATTTCCGAACCCAGACAGGCTTGCGCTTTTCCATCGTGGATAGGGGCGCTTTTCATACATTATTTGGACGGCCTTTGATGTTGTGTCCTCAATATCTGTAAAGCTTGGGATAGTGGGAATAAGATCTGCTTCAATTCTTGGGAAAGTGAGTTGTGCAGAAATAAGAGGTTTCATTTTAAAGAGAGTGGATTTTCCAAAGGGAAGTTTTCCATCTTTCTTATAAATTTCATAAAGAGGGGTGTAGCAAGAACAAAGGGCGGTGAGGGCTGCAAAAGAATCTGGCAATTCTTTTTGGCCTGTTTCCAAATGTTCTTGAAGGAAAGAGGTTAGCTCAGGCAGTGCCTTTATTTCTTCGGGTGTGCGGTAAAAAACGAAATCATTATACCAACATTGAACAGCAAGGGATGTCAGAAAAGAAAGTGTTTGTTTGGGCCATGATGCGTGCTCGTTCCAATGCATAAGAAAATATCGGCGCAAATTACTGAGGACAATTTCAAGCACTCCATTTGTAACAGGTATTTTTTCAAGACCTTGGCACAGAAATTTACTATCAAGTTGATCCGCAATATCGTTGAGGGGAATGTCGGAATCAAAACGTGAACTAAACGCCAATAATTTTTGGAGAGATGGATCTGTCAGAAGAAGTGTTGACCAAGATGCCCCTAAAAAACTGAATTTCAAATGTTGCTCTTGAAGGCAGATAGTAAGGGCTTGTTTGGCCCTTTCATCGAAAGATTGATGGATGAATCGTCGATACATATCGGTCAGGTCAGAGATATGTCTTTTATTATCAGGATATTTAATGACTAAATCATACATAAGGCTCAGTGCTTGTGGGAGTTCGCCACTTTTAAAGAGAGCGATGGCGCATTTTTTATGTAGTTTTTGATCGGATTTATTTTTTTTCTGTGCCTTTAAATAATATAAAGCGGATTCTGGATAGTTTGCGATATCGGAATAAAGGTCGCCTAACAATTCCATGATGCGGCTATTTTCTGGGTCAAGGCTATGGGCCATTGATAGAGCATCAAGTGCGCCGCTTTTATTGCCCGTTGTAATCCACACTAAAGCAAGGTCGTTCCAATATTTTGGATTCTGCTCATCTGTTGATATGGCTTGCGCCAAAGCTTGTTCGGCCTCAAGGAAATTATTTTTTTTAATTGCTTTTTGGGCGGCTTCATACAATTTTTCAGCAATAGGGGATGGTGGGGGTGACATATGATCCTCAATATTTTTTTACAGTTTACTGGGTTGGGTTCAGAAATTAAACCCTTTATTAAGAACTTATCAGTTATGCTCATAGAATGAAGATGAAGCGAAGGGGATTCAAATTATCTTCTGTTGGTGGTACAATTTTTCCCGCTAACTGAAACTGATTCGCAAGGATGCGGAAAGGTTTCACGGTTTTCAGAAGAAAGCCGGTTAACATAATGGCACTTAACAACTCTAGAAAGGAGTTTCTATCATGCCAGTAATCGCAACTAACAC
>CAZVSN010000033.1:8586-19121 GCA_964629455.1 uncultured Micavibrio sp.
AACAAGTTCTGACCGAGGCTTCAATTGCAGCCCTCTCTCAGGCAAACCAAATGAAATCCTCTTTGCTGTCCCTCGTTAGATAATAACTAGGGTAGTGAGTACATAAATTATACGGTGAGGGGGAATTGGCGCGAAATTTGCTAGTTCCCCCTTTCCAAATATAAAAAAGAATTATTTTTGGGAAAATTGGGTAAAATAGAGTAGGATTTTATTATGGCAGTAGGCGTAACAACATTAGGTGGTAGAACGGCTCTCTTTGGGGGCGCATCTGGCTTGGACACCTCGGCACTTATTACCGCCGCATATAATGCGCGGAAACTGCCGTCTGACCGATTGCAGACAAAAATCTCTGACAACACAACGAAAATTGCATCCTATAGCAAGCTCCAGTCGCTTTCCCAGTCTGTGCAGACCTCTCTGACAAATCTTAAAAAGAATTATAGCGTCTTATCAACAAATGCCTCTTTATTTGACGGACGAACAGGAACTCTCTCCTCCAGCAGCACAACATCTGCTCAAAGTTTATTATCTGTGGCGATTGATGCGGGTACGGATTTAAGTTCATATGAAATTGAAGTTCAGCAAAAAGCACTTGCCCATAAAGTGGGCGGGAACAGTGCAACTACGGACAAAGCTGTTGCGTTGGGTCTTGCGGGAACATTTGATCTGGGCGTCGCAAGTGGCACGCCCGTAACCATCAATATGACGGCAGGAATGTCTTTGACGGATTTGGCAGATGCCATTAATTCCCAGAAAGATACAAGTGGTGTATCTGCTTCAATTTTAAAAACATCAACAACTGGGTTTGAGTTGGTTTTAAGTGCAACCGACACCAATAAAAGCATTACAGTCACAAATATTACAGGAACCGATGTTCTTCAAAATTTGGGTGTTCTGGACGCTGGCGGTGGATTTGCCAATGAAATTCAAGTGGCGCAGGGGGCTATTATTACCCTTGATGGAACTCCAGTGACACGGGATACAAATGATTTTAGTGATTTGATTACAGGCGTTGGCCTAACCGTTAAAAATGCCGAGCCAGGGACGCTCATTCAGTTAAATATTGAGAATGATACAACGAATCTGGAATCTGGTATTCAGGCATTTGTTGATTCTTATAATGCGCTTCGTGATTTTATCAATACCAACCAAACCGTTCTGAACGGCGTTCCATCCGAGGATGCTGTTCTGTTTGGTGACTTCTCGATGAAGGGGTTAAGTGGAGATATTCAAAGCCTTTTGGCATCCAATTATGGCGCCACAACATCCACCATGCAGAACCTTCGGGATTTAGGAATTACGCTGGATGGAAGTAACAAGCTGGTTGTTGATGCAACAAAATTGTCGGATGCAATTAAAAATAATTACGACGAAGTTCGCGCTATTTTTGAAACATCGGCAACATCGGATAATACCGAATTTAGAATGATTGCGAATACGTCAAAATCCACTTCATTGTCTGCCGCTATTGATATCACCTATTCAGGTGGCGCTATCACCGATGTGTCTGTCGGTGGTGACAACACATTGTTTGATATTAGCGGAACACTGATTACTGGGAAGGCTGGTACGGCTTACGAAGGTATGTCCTTTGCGTATGTTGGAACAACAAGTACGACTGTTAATTTCACAATGGGACAAGGCTTGGCTGACCTTTTAGCCAATACCATAGAAGATTATTCAAGCACGGTTGACGGATCGATTCAGGGTCAGAAAATCAGCCTTGATGAATTAAATAAAGATATGAATGAACGGTCGAGCCGCATTCTTGAACGGGCAGATGATTATCGTCAAAAACTAATTGATAGATATTCAAATTTTGAAAGCCAGATTGCAAGGGCGCAGACTGTTCTGGCTCAAATTCAGGCTATCCTGAATGCCAATAATAATAATGACTAATATAATAAATAAAAAAGGATAAAGAATGTCACATAACCCGTATCAGAAAGCGTCACAAACTTATCAAAAAAAGAATGACGAAACACTGACGCCACTGCAAATTGTTGTAGAGCTTTACAAGGGCATGATTAAGAATGCAAAATTGGCAAAGCAGGCGCAGATTGACGGCAAATTGGATGTCATGTCCAATCACATTATGAAAACATTTGATATTATTGAAGCGCTCCAATCCAATCTTGATATCGATAATGGCGGCGAAGACGCTGTGTTTTTGAATCGATTTTACACGGTCATTTTCTCGTCACTTTCTCAGGTGTCCATGAAACCTGATCCTGTGGCGTATTTTGACGAGATTATTTCCTATATTCAGCAAGTACATGATCGCTGGTATGCCTTGGCCTATGGAAATATACCTTCTGGCGCGGCAGCCCCTGAAAATCAGGCTTCAACCTAATTTCATCCCTGTAATCATCTGGCATTGTTTTTGCAAATTGTCCTCTGGATTAACCAGAAGGACAGATTTGCATGGCAATTCGCCCCGTATCATCTTTAACCAACCAAGAATCATCGGTATTTTCTGCCTATGAAGATGCTCAGGATGATCAGCTCGTCAATTTATTGCAATTGGGGGATGATAGGGCTTTTGAAACACTCATGGGTCGCCATCGTGGTTTGATCTGGCGTGTGGCAAAACAGTATTTGGGCACAATAGAAGATGCTGAGGATTTGTTCCAAGATGTGTCTTTGTCATTTTATCAGAATCGCCAATCCTATCAGTCTGGCGCAGCAAAGTTTTCCAGTTGGTTATACCGTGTGGCAACCAATCGGGCCCTTGATATTTTTAGGGCACGCAAAGCATCGTCTAAAAACAGCCAATTGAATGAGTTTATTGCACTTGATGCGCCTACGGGTGAAGACACCATAAATCAAAATCAATTGCATCTTCAATTGCAAGGGTTGCTGGATGTTCTTCCTATTCAACAGAAAATGGCTCTTTCCCTTTATTATTTTGAAGAAAGAGATATCTCCGATATTTCAGAGATATTATCTGTGAGTGAAGTTGCAACGAGGTCTTTAATTAAACGGGGAAAAGAAAAACTTCGCGAGTTGGGAGCAGGAATTTCTTTCTAACTTTTAAATCCATTCCACATGCCGATTAAATCATCCCCAAGAGTCGTGGGAGAGAATGGTTTTTGGATAATCCCAATAATTGGTTCAAGATTTTCTCTGTCATCAATTTTTAAATCGTCCTGTCCTGTCATAAAAATAGCGGGGATATAGCACGATTTTTCTCTGATTCTTTTTAGGAGGTCAGGGCCTTTGATTTCAGGCATAACAACATCGATAATAAGCAAGTCTGGTAGAAACGATGAAATGTTTTCAATAAATTCATTGGACGATGCGCAGCTGACAATATCAAAATCTTTCTGAGAGCGTTCCAAAGATTTTCTAATCATCATGCGCATGACAGCATCATCATCTATATGAAGGATTTTCTTAAGTCTGGTCATTTTAAAAGTTCTTTCAATTTTTGGATGGTGGTTTCGGATATTTTTTCCATGTCATGCATAAGACTGGAAATCTGAACCTTGTCCCCCTTAAATCTGGCAGAGTTCTCTATTTTTTCACACAAATCCGCCAATTTGATTGCTCCAATAAGTGCGCTGGATGATTTGAGTGGGTGCGCGGCATCGGCAACATATAGCATAGAATCTCTGTCCATGCCGTCTTTGATGCGGTTAATATGATCCGGAATGGATAAAATATATTGCTCAACCATGCTCTTCATCTCTGCACCCATCATGCTGTTCATTTCATGGTATGTTGCCATATCAATAATATGATGATTATCAGATAAGTCTATCTGCGGAGAAGGTTTGAATGGATTGGTTGAAACGGGGGTATCATTTCCATCCAGTATCCATTTAATAATATGAGATTCAAGGGTGCGCCGATGAATAGGTTTACTGAGGTAATCATTCATTCCACATTGTTGGCATCGTTCCATATCTCCTTTGATTGCATTCGCAGTCAGGGCTATAATCGGCGTCTTGTTCAAATTGTTTTTATGTTCGAATGATCGAATTGCCTGTGATGCCTCATATCCATCCATTTCTGGCATGCGACAATCCATCAAAATAACATCAATGATATCATTTTTATCTTTGTAAATATTCATGGCTTCAACGCCTGTTTCGGCCAAGAGAACATTCAGGCGCATATCCTGAAGAATTTTAATGGTGTAGTCCTGATTGATTTTATTATCCTCAGCCAGCAGAACATATTTTCCTTCCAAAGAAGATATATTCGATAATATTTGGGTTTTCTTGTCGGGGACGATGGATTGTTCTGATTTCTGGAGTTGCAAAGTAAACCAGAAAGTTGTCCCCCCATGGGTGTTGGTAAAGAAGTTGATATCTCCTCCCATAAAAGTAACCAGCTTCTTACAAATGGCGAGGCCTAAGCCAGTGCCACCGTACTTTCTGGTTGTCGAATTGTCGCCTTGTGAAAATTTTTGGAACATCCTATCTCGTTTTTCTTCGGGAATTCCAATGCCTGTATCTTCAATTTCAAACCGAACTTTATTCTCGTCATCAGGGCATGGCATAACACTGATTTTGACATGGCCTTTATCGGTAAATTTGATGGCATTCCCAATCAAATTAATCAGAACCTGTTTAATTCGCGTGGAATCGCCGATATAGAACATAGGGAATAGCGAAGGAAAGTATTTGACAACAGATATACCTTTTTCTTTTGTGCGGACATGGAACGACATGATAATTTCGTCAACGATATCTTCCAGATCCAGTGGAATGGCTTCAAGGTCTATGTGGCCTGATTCAATTTTTGATATGTCTAGAATATCATTGATCAGGTCGTTTAGTCCTTCTGCGGAAATTCGGAGAGAGCGGATGTATTTTTTCTGTTCATCAGTTAGGCTCGTTGATTGCAGAAGTTCTGACATCCCAATAATGCCATTTAAAGGTGTTCTGATTTCATGGCTCATATTGGCCAGAAAATCTGTCTTTGCCTCGTTTGATTTAATGGCACGTTCTCGTTCATAGGCATAATGGCGGATAAAGATGAGGCTGCTATAAAGAATGCTCAGTACCAAAATAAAGAACGTAGATGTTCGGTATGCGTTGCTCAGATGACCGAAATCAACTTGCTTTTTCCTAATCTGGAAATACGCATCCGAAAGAATTGAGCCAAGATTTTTGTTAGATACTTTAAGTTCCTCAATCGACTCTGTTTCCGACAGATTCAGGGATTCAAATTCTTTGATATACAAGGACAGGCTTCTTAAAATATCTTCGTCATTCCTTTTTATAAGGAATGAATTGAGTCGATAAACAATATTATTTGACGTTGCTTCTGTTGGGATTTCTACCAAGTCATCAAGAAAATCTTTATTCTGCTCAGAAAATTTGTAACGAATAAGTTGGAACGATTTGTTCTGTGTGTCCAATGTGGTGTTTTTCTGTGAACCCAGATATTTCCCAACCTCACCATTAATTGATGAAAGAACATATATGTCATCAAGGATATGATTAAATTCATCGTGATAGGATTTAAAAGACTGAACAAAGAAAAACCCTCCTAAAATCAAAAGAAATGTGAGTGTGGCCATTTCCTTGATAGAAAAAGAGGGGAACATATCTTTTTGGAAAAGAATTTTTTGCACAATAGAAACCATCTCTCAATTGAATAAGAAAGCCGTAAAATTCATCTTAAGAAGAAAATATAGGGAACCTATACCTCTTTACGCAGGATCAGTGTGCGCCACTCGCCATGTGTAATGCGTTTTTCAACTTTTAGACCGACGGCCTGATGGGCAGCTAAGACATCTGGTTCTTGTTCAACCAAGAGTCCAGATAAAATAACCATACCACCATTTTTAAGGTTTTGGGAGAGGTCAGGAGCCATAATTATAAGAGGGATAGCCAGAATATTGGCGATAATAAAATCGAACCCGCTCTTTTGTGATTTGACGGCGCGGGCGGCATATCCATCCCCCGTGGCGCATATCATACCGTGCGCTCCTGATGGGACGTGATTGATTTTCCGGTGATGGCACGCCACTCGCGTGGCTTCCTGATCAATATCAACCGCTAATACGGGGCGTTCCCATAGTTTATATGCAGCAATTCCAAGGATGCCTGAGCCCGCGCCCATATCTAAAACATGATTTGGGTTCAATCCAGCCTTGTGAAGGTAGAGAATGGCTTCAAGGCATCCTCTGGTTGTTCCATGCTCCCCAGATCCAAAAGCGGTTGCGGCATCAATTTGCAATGGAATTTTGTTCTCTGGTTTTTCACCGTTGTAATGGCTACCAAAGATAAAAAAATCATCAATTTCGAATGGAGGAAATTGTTGATAGGACTGTTCTAGCCAATTGGTATCTGGAATATCTTCAACAACAAAATCTTTTTCTGTGTGTGTGCTCCCTGTATGTGATGATATCAGGTCGGCCAAGTTCTTGATGGGGGCGGGGCTATGAAATACCCATTGAACATCCCATCCGTCTTTTGTTTTAACCCATGAAATGGAAACGGCATCATCTTCCAAAGATGACGCCGTTCTACCAATCATGTCTTCAGTTGAGGAAGCGGGAAGAGAAAGGCAAACGCTAGACAATCCAATGGATGCCTTTTCTTCCGTGCTCATATTTATTTGTCCTCTTCTTCAAGATCAACGTCCAAATCGTCGTCGTCTTCATCGTCGAGATCGTCAAGATCGTCATCCAAATCAGCATCAAGATCATCGCCCAATTCTTCATCAAGCTTGTCTTCATCGTCATCATCGCCGTCAATTTCTTGGACGTCTTCAAGGCTGACAGTATCCGCCTCTGCGACGTCATCTTCAACAATATCTTCTTCTTCGGCTTCTTTGGCCTCCGACACTTGATCGTCTTCGGTTGTATCATCCGTAATATTGCGGCCGCGACGGGATTTGATTTTAACCTCGCCTGTAAATTCCGTTCCACAAGATGGGCAAACGATTGGACGTTTGTTCAAATCGAAAAAACGTGTGCCGCAACTGGTACAAATGCGTTTCAGGCCGCGAGGGTCATCAACAGTAGCTTCTTTTGCCAAGCTATCCTCCTAGAATAGAATTTTAAGTAACTTACTGGCCTGATTGCCTGAATTTTCCAATTGTGTCAAAGGTTTTTAATGTTTCCTCGCAGTGCAGCATAAAATCCAGAGTGCCCACAGCCCTACTAGGAAAATTCATTAACTTTCTGTATGCTAAACTTGTCTTTTCACCCTCCCATTTTCAGGAGCATCTTATGCAAACTTCCGTTGTCATCTGTGGCTATAAACGTTCCCCGTTTACTTTCGCGAATAAAGGGGCTTTGGCCAAAACACGACCTGACGATATGGTCGCAGAGGTTATTAAATCGCTGATTGCAGAAACGGGGGTCAATACAGCCGATATTGAAGATATTTTAATGGGGTGTGCGTTCCCCGAGGCAGAACAAGGTTTCAATATTGCCAAAATCGTGGCGCAATTGGCAGGATTGCCAGACAGCGTTGCAGGAACAACAGTGAATCGTTTCTGTGGGTCATCCATGACCACCATCCAAATGGCGGTGGGTTATGCGCAAATGGGGGCGGGTGAGGTGTTCATCTGTGCGGGTGTGGAATCAATGACACGCATTCCGATGGGCGGATTTAACCCAATGCCAAACCCTGCATTGGGTATATCGTATCCTGCGGCCTATATGGGTATGGGCGAAACGGCTGAGAATTTGGCAAAGAAATACAGCCTGACTCGTGCCGAACAAGAACAATTCGCTTTGAACTCTCAACAAAAAGCATCGGCAGCCGCAACATCAGGAAAATTCAAATCGGAAATTGTACCTGTGAATGGTGTTACCGAAGATGGATGCATTCGCCCTGAAACAACCCTTGAAACATTGGCGGGATTAAAACTCGCCTTTGATGAAAAGGGAACGGTGACTGCAGGTACTGCATCTCCGCTAACCGATGGAGCCTCTGCTGTTTTGGTTGCGACCGAAGATTATGCTAAAAAACATAAACTGCCAATTCTGGCGCGAATTAAATCAGTGGGCGTTGCGGGCTGCGCCGCAGACATCATGGGCATCGGCCCTGTACCTGCTACACAAAAAGCTTTGGCGCGCGCTGGGTTAAAATTATCTGATATTGATATTATCGAACTCAATGAAGCCTTTGCGGCGCAATCGCTCTCTGTTTTAAAAGAATTGGGTGCAGATATTTCTAAAGTCAATCTGGATGGTGGTGCAATCGCGCTGGGTCACCCATTGGGGGCATCGGGCGCGCGTATCACTGGGAAACTGGCGACATTGTTGCATCGTGAAAATAAGAAATATGGTCTTGCCACGATGTGTATCGGTGGCGGTCAAGGGACTGCAATTATTCTAGAAAAAGTTTAGTCCCGACTGAGGAGAAAATAAAAATGACCATCAATAAAGTTGCTGTCATCGGTTCGGGTGTTATGGGTTCGGGGATTGCCGCACAAGTGGCAAACGCTGGGTTCCCTGTTGTTTTGCTCGACATTAAATTACCAGATAAGGATTTGGCAAAATCGGCTGTTGAAAAATTGTTGAAAACAGATCCCGCGCCATTAATGCATCCGCGTAATGCGAATTTGATTACAACGGGCAATCTGGATGATGATTTGAAACTTTTATCCGATGTCGATTGGATTATCGAAGTTGTTTTGGAAGATTTAAAAGTCAAACATGCAACATACGAAAAATTAAACAGCGTCCGCAAAAAAGGATCAATCATATCATCCAATACATCAACCATTCCGTTGCATAATCTGGCGGAACCATTCGGTGATGATTTTGCAAAAGATTTTCTGATTACCCACTTCTTTAACCCGCCGCGATATATGAAGTTGTTGGAACTTGTTACATCGCCGAAGACGCGCCCAGAAATTACCAAAGAGATTGAACAATTCTGTGATGTCAAATTAGGTAAGGGCGTTGTGAAATGTCATGATACCCCTGGCTTTATCGCGAACCGTCTGGGCGTGTTCTGGATGCAGGCGGGTGTGAATGCCGCCGTTGAACACAATGTATCGATTGAAATTGCCGATGCCGTGATGTCAAAACCGGTTGGAATTCCAAAGACAGGGATATTCGGTTTGATTGATTTGGTCGGCGTGGATTTGATGCCGAAACTTGCAACGTCCATGTTGTCCACTCTCCCTGAAAACGATGAATACCGCGCGATATACAAAGATTTTCCGTTTATCCATGACATGATTGCGGCGGGATATACAGGTCGTAAAGGTAAGGGTGGTTTTTATCGTTTAGACGATAAGAAAAAGAAACAAGCCCTGAAAATCAATGCTGATAAATTTACCGACGGCGATTATAAACCTGCATCCAAAGAAACCGCTCTGCCATCTATAGAGGCAGGAAAGCAAGGCCTGCGCGCCGTTGTGACCGCCGATGATGCGGGCGGAAAATATGCGTATGATGTGCTGATGCGCACACTTGCCTATGCCGCATCGCTCGTCCCTGAAATTGCAGATAGCGTTGCCGATGTCGATGAAGCCATGCGTCTTGGTTATAACTGGAAACGTGGCCCGTTCGAGATGATTGACGAACTGGGCGCGGAATGGTTTGCAGCAGAGCTTAAAAAACTCAACCGCCCTGTTCCAAAACTCGTTGAAATGGTCGGGTCTGGCGCGTTTTATAAAATCGAAGACGGCAATCAATTCTATTTCGGAACAGACGGAAAATATCATGCGGTCACACGTCCTGACGGCGTTCTGCTCCTCAAAGATATTAAGCTTAAATCAAAACCTGTCTTTAAAACATCCTCTGCTGCCCTGTGGGATATTGGCGACAATGTCCTGTGTCTGGAATTTACGGGCAAGATGAATGCGTTGGATGATCAAGTCTTTGCGGCAATTGACCAAGCGGTCAAAATCACGGGGCCTGATAAACAATTCAAAGCTTTGGTTGTCTATAACGAAGGGTCAGTCTTTTCTGCCGGTGCGAATTTGGGTCTGGCGTTATTTGCCGCTAATATTGCGCTGTGGCCACAGATTGAAGAATTGGTCGCGGGCGGACAACGCGCTTATAAATCTCTTAAATTTGCACCGTTTCCTGTTGTGTCTGCGCCATCTGGTTTGGCACTTGGTGGTGGCATGGAAATCCTTCTCCATTCCGACCATGTGCAGGCCGATGCCGAAACCTATTGTGGTTTGGTTGAGGTCGGTGTCGGTTTCATTCCGGGTTGGGGCGGATGTAAAGAAATGCTCCTTCGCTATCAGGCGGCAGAATCCAAAAGATCGCGTCATGATGTTCAGGGTGTAACAGGTAAAGAAAAAATGTGGCTCTCACCTGATATCTCACCAATGGGTGCGGTTCGTCAGGCGTTTGAAACAATTGGCACAGCCAAGATTGCCAAGTCCGCGGCAGACGCCAGAGATATCGGGTATTTCCGTGACAGCGACGGCGTGACAATGAACCGCAATCGTTTATTATTTGATGCCAAGACAAAGGCATTGAAATTGGCAGCAGATTATACAGCGCCCGTTCAACGTGATGATATCCGTTTGCCGGGACCAACTGCGAAATATGCGCTCGATATGGCGGTTGCCGATATGCGCAAATCCGGCAAAGCATC
>CAZVSN010000034.1:0-1293 GCA_964629455.1 uncultured Micavibrio sp.
ACAATCATTCGTCTGAAATGCTTTAAAACATTGCATTTTCCGCGTTTTTCTGAAAAAACATCCCCTATATAGAATTTAAAATTTAGGAAAAATACGGATACAGATGGATTTTGCACAATTAGGTTTAGGTGAAGAGTTATTAAAGGCGATTGAAGACATCGGCTATACCACCCCGACACCTATTCAAGAAAAAGCAATCCCGATTGTTTTAATGGCTCGCGATTTGATTGGTCTGGCACAAACAGGCACAGGCAAGACCGCGAGTTTTACTCTGCCGATGATTGAAATGTTATCATCGGGTCGTGCACGGTCACGCATGCCACGTTCCCTTGTCCTTGCTCCAACCCGCGAACTCGCGGCACAGGTTGCCGAAAATTTTGATAAATACGGTAAGTATCACAAACTGACCAAAGCTTTGTTGGTTGGTGGTGAATCAATGGGTGATCAAATCAAAATCCTTGAAAAGGGTGCAGATGTTCTGATTGCAACACCAGGGCGCTTGCTGGACTTATTTGATCGCGGACAAATATTGTTAAGCGATATTAAAATTCTGGTGATTGATGAAGCCGACAGAATGTTGGATATGGGATTTATTCCTGACATTGAAAAGATTATCAGTTTCATTCCAATGACACGTCAGACATTGTTGTTTTCAGCAACAATGCAGCCGGAAATTAAAAATCTGGCAGATAAATTTTTAAGCAATCCAAAATCTGTATCTGTTGCCCCGCCTGCATCACCTGCAGCAACAGTTGATCACAAGATGTTGGAAGTGAACCCAAAAGATAAAAAATACGCGCTACGCAATTTGATTGAGCGTGAGAATGTCAAAAACGCATTCGTCTTTTGTAACCGTAAAAAAGATGTCGATATGCTGGGCAAATGGCTTCGTGAAAAGGGATTTTCTGCGGCAGCTTTGCACGGCGATATGATTCAATCAAAACGCACCGAAACATTGCAAGCATTCAAAGACGGTAAAATTGTTCTGCTGGTCTGTTCCGATGTCGCGGCGCGCGGGTTGGATGTATCGGGTGTATCCCATGTGTTTAATTTTGATGTGCCATTTAATGCCGATGATTACGTTCACCGTATTGGTCGGACAGGGCGCGCTGGGCAAAGTGGTCGTGCTTGGACATTGATTACCGAAGATGATGATAAATTGGTGGCGGCCATTGTAAAATTGGTTGGTCGTGACATACCGACAGAGCAAGCAACAAAATCCGAAGTCAGTGATAAATCGGATAAGCCAGCCAGAGCAGAAAAGCCAAAATTGGCATCTGTCAAGAAACCTGT
>CAZVSN010000034.1:1393-15941 GCA_964629455.1 uncultured Micavibrio sp.
TATGTAGAAAAAGATGATGAAGGCGATGCATTCCACGATGACAATATGCCAGCCTTCTTAAGGAAATAAATACATTCGGCAATTGACTTCTGCCCCTATTTTCCTGACAATAGGGGGCTGAATTTCCTTTTTTCATAGTGCCAGAATGTCCCGTCCAATTAGCCTGAAATCCTTTTTTGATCCGCGTTATGCCGTGATTGGCATATTGCTCTCGGGTGTTGCGCTTGTTCCGATGGCGCGGGCTGCCATTACAACGGGGGATGATGTTGCCGCAACATCTGTTGTTGTTGATCCTGATAAGGTTGATTTTGCAGCCAATACTGTTTCTTATAATGAAACAGAACAATTGATTACCGCCGAGGGTGATGTTGAAATTGTTCAGGACGGAAAAATTGTTCGCGCCCAGAAAGTTATTTATAATTTACCACAAGACAAGGTTGAAGCTATTGGCAACGTCGTGATGATGGAACCAAACGGCGATGTCTATTTTTCTGACCGTGCAGAGTTAGAGCGCAAACTTAAAAATGCCTATGTTACAAAATTGCGTTCTGTTCTGGCGGATGGGTCACGCTTTACAGCAGACGAAGGTCGGCATGTTGGTGCGATAACAGAAATGAAGAGTGCCAGCTATACACCGTGTGAACCATGTAAGGCGCATCCGGAAAAGCCAGCCATTTGGCAGATTGTTGCCGAAAAAGTAACTCACGACAAAGATGCTCATTCGATTTCTTACGATAATGCAAAATTTGAGGTCTATGGTGTTCCTGTCATGTATACGCCATATTTTTCTCATTCTGATGGAACGATTAAACAGAAAAGTGGTTTCCTTCCTCCGAAATTATCACTGAATTCCCAATTGGGGTTTGGGCTGACATCCAAATATTATTGGGCAATTGATAAATCGCAGGATGCAACAATTGGCGCGCGCATTTTCTCTAGAAATTCTCCTCAATTGCTTGTTGAGTATCGTAAACGGTTCGATAATGCAGAAATAGAATTTGATACAAGCGGAACATATTCCAATACAGAAGGCGAATTTCGTGGTCATTTATTTGGCAAAGGTATTTGGGATATAAATAATAATTGGCGCGCAGGCTTTGAAAATCAACTCACGACCGATGATACATATTTAAAAGAATATGGTTTATCAACGGACAGTGTGCTGGAAAATCAGGTTTATCTGGAACGATTTGATAATCGTGATTATTTTGTGGCGCGGGCATTGGCGTTTCAGGATGTCAGGGTAAGTAACCGCGCGGCGGATCAGCCGAATATTCTTCCAGAATTGCAGGCAAGTTTTATGGGGGATCCAGATCAAATATTGGGTGGGAGATGGAATGCAGAATTTTCATCACTCAATTTATTGCGTCAGGGAAGCGGGCAGGATGTATTTCGGAACTCCGCAAATCTAGAATGGCAACGGCAGGACACATCATCTCTTGGATTTCGGAATATATTGACGATCAGTGCGCGCGGTGATGCGTATACAATATCTGATCGGGACGAAACATCTCTGGTGGGCGGATCTGGTGGGGCAAATGCTTTCAGGTTTTATCCATTTATTCATGATGTCGTATCTTATCCTGTATCAAAGAATGTAGGGCAGGCTCAGATTGTAATTGAACCGACAGTGGCGTTCACGGCATCAACCAAAGCAAAAAATGACACAGGAATCCCGAATGAAGATTCCCAAGATGCCCAGCTTGATCCAACAAATATTTTTGATGCCAACCGTTTCCCGGGAATAGACAGGGTTGAAGATGGATCTCACGCAACCTATGGCGTCAGAACGGGCGTATACACCAATGACGGAAGTAAGGGTGAGGTTTTTATCGGGCAAAGTTATCGGTTGGACAACAAAGACAATCCGTTTCCCGATGGATCAGGTTTATCGCAACAGCATTCAGATGTGGTTGGTCAGGTCGTTGCCCAGTACAAAGATTTGTACAGTTTAAATTACAGGTTCCAGCTGAATTCAGACAATCTGCAATCGGAACGACATGAATTGGATGGGTCTGCAACCTTCGGTGATTTAAGTTTGTCCACGATATATTTGTATGCCCGAAATCTGGATGGAACAGATTTGCAAGACAGTCGTCAACAGATATATAACTCCCTCAATTACAAGATAGATGAGGAATGGGCCGTGAATGCCGCCGCCCGTTATGATTTGAGCTCTGCGGATGAAGGATTGCGTTACGCGGGTCTGGGCATGATTTACACAGGACAATGCGTGAGCATCACAACAACAATTAAAAGAACATTTGCGGATGAAGATACGGGCGATAATGCAACCGAATTTTCTGTGCAATTGGGCCTAAAAAATCTTGGGTCTTTTGGTACGGACCAGTAAGCAGATATAAAAAATGAGAAATATATGATGATTGGACAATATAACCCCCGAAACAGATATCGTGACCGCGCCATTCAACGGTTTAATAAAGCTATATTTATTTTTGCGGCAATGGCCGGATGTTTTTCTCTCGGGTTTTTTATCGGGGGGCAGAATGCTGTCGTTCAGAACGGAACATTAAAGCTCGAATTATCTGATCGTGATGCGCGTTTAAAAACCTTACAAGACGAGTTGACAACGGTGCGTGCCGAGGCACAAACATCAACATCCCGTTTGGAACAATTAAAAACCCAGTATGAAAAAGATATTCCGCAAGAAGGACCAATGCGCGAGATTATCGATATGGTTAAAAAGCAACTTGATGATGGAATGGCGCCTGACAGATTAACATTTGTTTTGAGGTCTGCGCGCCCGCCACGCAATTGTTCTGATCCATCCAGTAAACGTTTTATTATCAAGACACCTGCCTATAAAGGGGCAGAGAGCGTTGTGACAGTTGGCGAGGGCGCTGTGATTGTGTCGGGTATCGGGGCATCAGCCAGAAGCAGGGATGGACAAATGGAATCGTGGTTTGACCCGACCCAGTCTGTTAATGTGACATTTAAAACATCCAGTGGTGATATTGAAAAGAAAACGGGTGTTCTTCCTATTCGTCATTCCATTATTTCAAATGGAAAAGAATATAGATTCACATTGGCCGAAGGCGAAAAATCGTTTGTAAAAGTTACCTTCGATAGTTGTGATTATCCTTAACAGATTATTTTTTCTGCCATTTTCCATTGATCATTAGAAAATCGCCTGGGTTTGCCAGTTCATAGATTTTATGTGCAGCGATGGCCTGAACTTCTTTCAGCGCAATATTCTGACTATCTGCGGCTTGTTTGTAAACATCCATCCGCCCTGCATTTGTTGTTTCAATTAATTGAACAAGGTCGGGGGAAGGGTTAGGAAGGGTCGCGGCAATGAGTCCATTCGGTTTTTCTCCGATAAGACCAGAGTGTTTTGCAGAATTAATATCCATCGCATAGGCGGCCATTGAAAATCCAGTGAGTGCAATGGCAACAAACATGATATGCAAAAAATGTTTCATGAATAAATCCTTCTTCTATTTCTTTTTAGGGGTTCCGAACAAATCGGGGTTAGCTAATATTTGTTTATCCAAATCACGTTCAACGCGGACACGAACTTCTTGTTCAATTTTAATATTCATATTGATTTCAATAGGTTTGTCGGGCGCTTCGACCTTAACGGTTGGCGTGCAAGCAACAAGAAATGGTAGAATGATAAGAAGTGAGATTGGTTTCATTATTTCTTGGCTCCTGTTAATTCAGAACGTATCTTATCGCTTATATCCCCCGCCTGTAAAGTTTGTTGAATAACACTCCCTAAATCTCCATCCAGATTAAGATTTAGATGAATGGGTCTGTCACCAAAAACGGGGCTGTTTCCTTCGGCTTTGAACGTTGTTTTCATTTTTCCGTTGACCGCGCCACTGAGGTCCACGCTAAAGTTAGTAAAATGGAAATCGCTCAAAGCCTGTCGAACGGTTTGCATTCTTTCATCATCCCCTTGCAGTGATGGTGGAAATGAGGTGGGGGTGTAGGAAAATGTACCCTCTCCCTTGCTTTGTACGGCTCCAGCATCAAAAACGATACCCTTATCCGATACAGTCAGGGGGATTGTCCCATTTAATGTACCTTTTGCTTTTAATCCTTCAACGTCCGCCAGCTTTGCCAGTTCTGCCATGTTGATGTCCTGAAGGGACATAGATAGATCTAACGGGGGTGTTCCTTGGAAGCCAGAGGAAACAGAAAATGGCGCGAGTTCAACTTGCCCTCCTGCAACATTCATCAATGTTTTTTCGATATGGATGTTGATATCGGGAGATGATGGCGTGTAGTGAGCCTGCCCAGTGGATTTTAGTATAATATTTGTATTCTTATTGCCGACATTCAATTCAAAATTTGCGGTTTTGTCTGTATTTGAAATAATCGATGCAGGGGCCGTGATATTGAGCGAAAGAGGGTTAGCGGTCTGCAGCCATGGTTTAAGGTCATCAACTTTTTGCGGAGCCAAAAGCTCAACCAATTCCAAACTAGAGGCGCTTGTAACAATTAATTCTAATTGATTGGTTTCCTGTGAAAGCCATCGCCCAGTTAGAGAAATATCATTATGCCCCGCAGGACTTGTTTTAAAAAAGAGGGCCTCTGGCTTTGTGGTGTCGAGCGTAATGGTTACATTCTGGAGTAATGTACCGAGTGTATTGATTTTCCCCGCAACCAATTGGCCAGAGTAAGACGGGGTGGGTTTGTTTTTTTCTTTGTGAAAATCAACCCAACCTGATGCGCGACTGATTTCAAGCTGAGGCAGATTAAGTCGCCCGTCATTAAGGGTTGTTGAGAGGGATATATTGCCATTAGCATCCAGTTTTCCAGACCCTTTGGCATCAAAGCTGGCCTGCTGCTGTTGTCCCCATATGGCATATTGGATTGTTTGTTCGGTGGCTGTGGGGGTATCAACGGTCAATTTTCCTTGAACACGAATGTCACCGTCAGGCGTTGCAATATCAAGTGTAACCCCCTCCAATAAAAGCGATTGAATGGGCATCAGGGATGTGTCCGCGTGTGATTCTGGATATTTTGCATCCCACCCCGCAATTTTGAATTGGTGCGCATCATCAAATTCGCACGTTAAAGAAATATCCTTAATCGTAATAGATTGAATGCGTCGTGTTTTAATAAAATCAATCCAGTTAATGCCGATATTGATATTATCAACAGTGCTGAAATCATTCGCATCCAATGCGATATGGTCAATCATCACACCCGTTGGGGTAAGTGATATAGACGATATTTTGGCATCAGGAAAACCGTTCTGGCGGATAAGTTGACTGGCGACAGGCGCGATGGCATATCCCGATCCAAATACAATAGCGCCCGTGAGGGCGATAAGTGATGATGTAATAAGAAGTTTTTTCTTCATATGACCTTAAACGTCGATGTTTTCAACAAAGGTAGCGTTCTGTTGGATAAAATCAAATCTGGCCTCGGCATTTTTACCCATTAATTTTTCAACCAGATCGTCCAGTGCAGGATTTTTCATCGGTGTTCCGATAACCATCTCTGCTGCTTCCTGTGCGTCACGCAGAGTTACACGAATTAACGTACGGCTTTCAGGTGCCATGGTTGTTTCTTTCAATTGTTTTGCGGGCATTTCCCCCAAACCTTTGAATCGTGATATCTCAACTTTGCTTTTGCCTTTGAATGTTGATTTCAGTAATTCGTTTTTATGCTCATCATTCATTGCATAGACACTGACATTGCCAGATGTCAAACGGAACAAGGGTGGTTGGGCAAGGTACAAATGCCCCTTGGCAACCAGTTCCGGCATTTGGGTATAAAAGAATGTCATCAAGAGGGAGGCAATATGTGCACCGTCAACGTCGGCATCGGTCATGATAATGATGCGTTCATAACGAAGATTTTTGAGCGAGAAAGCCGACCCAATGCCAGATCCCATCGCCAGAATCAAATCTTGTATCTCTTGGTTGTCACGAATTTTTTCGCGTGACGCCGATACAACGTTCAAAATTTTTCCACGAAGTGGAAGGATGGCTTGGGTTTCACGATTGCGTCCCTGTTTGGCAGACCCGCCCGCGCTATCACCTTCGACGATAAACAATTCTGTACCTTCGGAGTTATTCCGCGCGCAGTCCGCCAATTTTCCAGGCAAACGGAGTTTGCGGGTAGGGGATTTCCGCACCATGTCTTTTTCGTCTTTACGACGTTGGCGATCTTCTGCCTTTTCAATCAGGGCGGTGAGCAATGAAGAGCTGCGTGCAGGGTCGCTGGTCAACCAATGATCAAAATAATCTTTAAGGGCATTGTCAACAAGACGGGATGCCTCTGCGGATGCAAGTTTATCTTTTGTCTGTCCCTGAAACTGAGGGTCACGGATAAACAGGGATAGCATAATAGCCGCCCCGCCCAGAACATCGTCTGCGGTAATGATGCTGGCTTTTCTATTGCCAGTCATTTCGCCATATCCTTTTAATCCGCGAACCAACATGGTTCGCAGACCTGTTTCATGGGTTCCGCCCTGTGGTGTCGGAATGGTATTACAATATGAACGGCAAAATCCTTCGCTCTCGCTCATCCATGTAATGGCACATTCAACGCGTCCCATATTATCTGCCAATTCGCCCTGAGCATAGAAAGCTTCGGGAACAAGGGTGGATTCGCCTTCCATGGCTTGGGACAGATAATCCAATAGGCCATTTGGAAATTTGAAAGTTTTCTTGCCTTCAAAATTGGCATTTTCAGGAACCAGTGACGGGTCGCATGACCAAACAATTTCAACACCGCGATAAAGATAGGCCTTTGATCGTGCCAGATCATGAATGCGTTTGGGCGAAAAATGGCAATTATCACCAAAAATTTGTGGGTCTGGATGGAATGTAACGGTTGTTCCACGACGGCCTTTAACCGCACCTAAATTCTCAAGCTTGGAAACAACCGCCCCGCGTGAAAAAGATTGACGATATAAAACATTGTCCCGCGCAACTTCGACGCTCATTTTATCAGAAAGCGCGTTTACAACCGAAATCCCAACACCATGCAAACCCCCAGAGGTTTGATAGGCTTTGTCACTAAATTTTCCACCAGAGTGAAGAATCGTCAAAATAACTTCGAGAGCTGATTTTTTTGGGTATTTTGGGTGAGCTTCGACTGGAATCCCGCGACCATTATCTGAAATAACAACTGTGCTGTCTTTTTCCAAGGTAATATCGATTCGGGACGCGTGCCCTGCAACGGCTTCATCCATCGAATTATCGAGGATTTCGTTAATCAGATGGTGCATTGCATTATCATCGGTTCCACCGATATACATACCGGGACGGCGGCGAACAGGCTCTAGCCCTTCCAGAACTTCAATATCCGAAGCGGTATAGGATTGGTTTTGGGGTGCTGTTGGCTTCTTTTTGGCCGATGCAAATAAATCAGTCATTTTTTAAGTCATTTTGGGTTATAGTTATGATGGTATTGATACCAGACTAGAGCATAGTTTTTTAAACCTTACAACACGAAGTAAAGACGCAATGCCCTTTCATCCTGTGACTTTTTTCCTTTCCTGTCTGATGGTTTCATTTTTGGCCATTTCTCCTGCCCATGCTTTCTTGGGAAAGGACAAGATTCCGCCTTTAAAGACAGAAGCCCACCTTTCTGAGGCTGATTTCAATGCCAAAACGAGTTTGATTGAGGAAACCCCTCTTCAGAATAAAGATATGGCATTCCATGTTCGTCTGCCCAATGGGTGGGTAAAATTAAACTCGGATGAAGGAAAATCAGAAGTTGCCTCTGACCTTTTTCGCCTGCTTTCGGCGTATACAAGCCCCCCCCGCCTTGAACATAGAAGCATTTTAAGAGTGAAATCAATTGATCTGACTTCATTGATAACTGTTGATGACTGGTTTATCGGATATATGTTGCAAATGGGGTTTTCCGTTGAGGGAATGACACTTATCTCTCCACGACGAGTCGAGGCGCAGTACACTCTTTTTGAAGAAGGCGAGCCCTATGTTACGCGTGCAGTGGTAACGATGACAGGTTCAAAAATTATTCTGGCAGAATATCTTGTTCATCAAGAAATGTATGCCGCAGAGAAAGATATTCAAATATTGGCAATGTCTGGGTTTGGGCTTTCTACCCCGAACAATAAATTGCCGATTGTTATGAAGACATTCTCTTTTGTCGATATTGCAAAATTTGATTACCCATCCAATTGGCTGACATATACGCCAGGCATCACAGAAATCAACAGAATGGATGCATCAGTTTTAAATACGATCAGCACGCATCTCGTAACTGCGGGTAGTGCAGTCAATGAATTGCAAATGACAGGTCGTATTGATGTGAGTGTTGTGTCAAAAACTTTGGGTACAACAATCGGCAATGAAATTGCAACATTGAACAAAGGATTGAAAGACAGGCATTACAAGCTTGGGAAATATATTGAAACAATTAAAACCATTGAACTAAATTCTAATATTAAATCAAGTCGCATTGATGTTTATGAAATGGAAAGCGAAGTTCAAAAGATAGCTGGTTACGAATACTGGGTGGCCGTTCTTCAAACCAATAGCCGCTATTATCTTGTTCGGTTGATTACGGTGTCGCGCGGAGAGAACTTTGTAAAATGGGCGCAAAATGTTGAAACATACCGCGTTTTGTTAAACAGCCTCTCTCCGGCATCAAACCAATCTGCTTATTAATCCGCGTATGGATTTTTACTTTTTCTAAGTAAAAGGCGAATGGGTATTCCGGGCAAATCATAATCTTTACGAAGGTTGTTAATCAAATACCGTTTATAGGTATCTGGCAGATTATCAGGTTTTGAAACCCATAGGGCGAATGTCGGTGGTCGTACGTTAATCTGCGACATAAACCGCAATCGATTGGGGCGATTATTGACGAGCGGCGGTGGAATCTGGCTAACGCGTGAGGCCAGCCAGCGATTGAGCCGCCCTGTTGATACGCGTTTATTCCAGACTTTATAGGCTTTAACAGCCGTATCCATCAGTTTGTCAAGATTTTGTTCCCGCAAAGCAGAGAGCGTGACGAGTGGAATATCCGGAATCTGTGCCAGTGATGAAAAGAGAATATCTTTGATTTCGGCAAGTTTGGTTACTTTATCATCGACCATGTCCCATTTATTGATGCCGATAATCAGAACGCGACCTTCGCGAATAACAAGATCGGCAATCTGCAAATCTTGTTTCTCAAGCGGTGCCATGGCATCAACAAGCAAATAAACAATTTGTGACAGGCGGATGGCGCGAAGCGTGTCATCCACCGCCATTTGTTCCAAACGATGTTCGATGCGTGCTTTTTTGCGCAAACCAGCAGTGTCAACCAGACGGAATTTCTGTCCGCCCCATTCCCAATCAACCGCGATAGAGTCGCGGGTCAGGCCTGCCTCTGGGCCTGTAATAACCCTGTCTTCTTCCAGAAGGGCATTCATCAATGTTGATTTCCCAGCATTTGGCCGCCCGACAATAGCAATACGAATAGGTCTGCTGTTATCGACAGGATCTGTTTCAGGAATTTCGGCGAAATCAAATGTTTCATCCCCTTCCAGTCGATCCAGTTCTTCTTCGCTCCAGAATTTTTGGTTTTCGTCACTATTGCTGAGGTTTTCATCTTCCTCGGGGAAGTAGGGCATGAGGGCGGTGTAAAGCATATCAATCCCGATGCCATGTGCAGACGAAAATGGAATGGGTTGACCAAGGCCTAATCCATAGGCCTCTGCGCAGGCCAAATCAGCCATGGATTCTTGTTCACATTTATTCACGAGTAAAATAATTGGTTTCTTTTGTTTGCGAAGCCATTGCGCAAAATGTTGGTCAATCGGGGTTAGCCCTGAACGTCCGTCCACAACAAAAATGACAACATCACTGATACCCAAGGCCTGTTCGGTTTGGCGACGCATCCGTGCTTCCATGCTATCATCGAATTTTTCTTCAAGACCTGCTGTGTCAATAACACGAATTTTCTGGTCAAGAATTCTTCCATCTGCTTCGCGCCAGTCGCGGGTAACACCGGGCGTATCGTCAACGATAGCAAGCTGCTTTCCTGTCAATCGATTGAACAGGGTAGATTTTCCAACATTTGGTCGTCCGACCACAGCAACGCGTAACATGAGAAATGGTGTTCCTTAAATTTATAGTATTATTGCCACGCAGAGAGCGTGCCGTCATCGCTGACTAAATAAAGTGTACTGCCCGCAACGACTGGAGGAAGGGCAACATGAAAGCCCAAGTCCAGTTTGCGGATTAATGATCCGTCTGTTGGTGAAATTTCCAACAGAGATTCATCTGCTCCTGTTAAAATCAAGCGACCGCCAGCAAGGACAGGGCCATTCCACAAAAGAGAATTATGTGCGTTATCACTATTTTCGTAGGACGCAAGTGGCTTCACCCATGCCAAAGCACCTGTATCACGTCCCAAAGCAACCAGTTCTGCATTCGACGTAATAAAGAAAATGGTATTGCCTGCAACCCATGGTGTTTTTGCTCCACCAATATCGCGTGCCCAAATGCGTTGACCAGAAGCCTGATCAATGCTGACAATTTTTCCACCATAACTGACAGCGATGATGGAACCCTTATCAATAACGGGCAAACCAGATATATCAGGGAGGGATGCGGCGCTCCCTGTTTGTAAGCTTGGGGACAAAGAATCTGTCCATGCGACTGCACCGTTTTCGGCACGCAAAGCTGTTAATTCGCCCGATGACATTGGGCAGATAACAACTTCGGTATCCGCGGCTGGGCTGGCTGCATTCACCAGACCTGCATTCTCGGCAAAACCTTCATATTTCCACAATTGTTTCCCTGTCAGAGAATCAAAAGCTGTCAGGTGATTGTCTAAAGTTAGGACATAAATTCTATCCCCCAGAACTGTGGGGGCCGCGCGCGATGGAGCCGTCAAGGGAACGCGCCAGTAGATGCCACCTTTTTTGGGATTTAAGGCAATCAGTTCATTGTATCCGTTGGTGGCGTATAACATTCCTGCTGCAACAGCCAACCCGCCGCCGATGACAGATTCATCTTCTTTTTTAGGGCGAATAATATTTTGCCAGATACGCTTTCCTTTTTTGATATCAAAGGCAGATACATTTGATTCAGTGTCCAGTGTATAAATGACTCCTTCGAAAACAACAGGTTGTGCTGTCAGGGGCATATCATCATCGCTCCCTGTGCCGATATCGACTGACCAGATTTCTTTCAGTTTTCCGTCATTCAAGGCAATGTTTTGTAAGGCGTGGTTAGGATAGCCACCTGGTTGTGTCCAATAATCATTTTGCCAAGGGGCTGGCGCTACAAAGCCTTCTGCTTTGAGGGCTGTATCATTTGGCTCCAAAGCTTTCTGAAGTTCCAGAACAGAAACGCGATCTCCTGCCAAAGGTATTTTCTTATCATCATCCAACCCAAGCCAGCTACATCCGCCAAGAGTAAGAGTTGATAAAAGAACAAGTCCGATCGAGGTCGATGAATTCAGTTTCATTTCGAATGTTCTCCCTTGATTTGATAGACTTCATCCAATGCCTTTATTTGAGCCATAAAACTTGGTGGGATATTTGTATCTGTCAGAAGAATTTGTAAGTCATTATGCGCAGCTTTGAAATCTTTCTGTTTTTCTGCCTTGATTAAAGCAGAGATAAATAAGGCGCGGGTATTCCACGCAGAATCCTTATCCTTGATAACAGGGGCAATTAATTTTTGAAGGTCGTCTGCGGTTGCCTTTGGGTCATGATCTATTTTGAGTGATGCAATCTGAACCATTGCCAAATCTCTGTATGTTTGTGGTGCGGATTTGTTATCAATAACTTCTTGATAAAGGCTGATGGCGTTATCCCATTTTTTATTTCCAACCGCTAGTCCTGCGGCTGTCAGTCCTGCCAGAGCGCTCCCAGATCCATTTTTTTCTGCGCTTAATGTTTGCAGAGCAGAGAGGGGTTCTTTGCTTTTCAGGGCATCAACGAATTTGGCAGTTGATATTTCTGCCTGATGATGTTTGTAGGATTTCCATGCGGATTGTGCGGCTGTAGCAAGAACAAGAGCAAAAGCAAATATGATTAATGCTTTGCCATTTTCTTCCCAGAACCGTTTTGCTTTTTCAACGCGGAGGGCTTCATCAACTTCTCTTAAAATATCGCTACCACTCATCGCGGGCTCCTTGATTATTCTATGGGTAATTTATTGGCTGCAAGAATTTTCTAATGATTTAAATGTGTATCCTGAACGTTCAATAATATGTTTGATGCTGGCTGTATCCAGTTTTTGTCCATCAGTATAAATTTTAACAGTTCCAGTTGAAACATTCACAGCAACATCTTCAACCCCTGGAATTTTTTTCAAGTTTTCTGAAACGGTTGCGGCACAGGCTTCACAGGTCATGCCAGACACGCTCGCCGTTTGGCAGGATGTCGTGGTTTTATGCGCTGCCATGGTAGATGAATTTGACGATGTGGGTGGGCATCCACAGCAAGCAGACAACCCAAACAACAAAAGGGCGGCAATGATATTTTTCATGGCTTAAATCCTTATTTTAAAAGCACTTTAAAAGCGATTGTCTTGTTTAGCCTGTGGGGGAGTGAGTGTAAAGACTTTGAAGCCCCTAAAGTGAATTATGAAAATAATTTTATCAGCTTTTATGTCGAAAAACGTAAAACCGTGACAAAGCGTAATTCACACCGAAAGACAGTCCCGTTGCAATCAATAGCGAAACAAACGATGAAAAACCAGAAAACCATCCCAATGCGGTCAGAGCCAGAATTCGGGTTACAATCGCAATGAGATAGGTTTTGAGATATTTAACCAAACTATTCCATGACGCAGATAGGGCGCGATCTTTGAAAGTGACTTTTAAAAAGAAAAAATAATTTGTTATCGCGGTGGCCAGTAATCCTCCAACCCCCGCAATCAAAAGTGGAAGATTAAGGGCATAGGACAGAAGATTCGAGATTCCGATATCGGCAATCAGGGGCGCGATGGTCGGGGTTGTATACCGTATGACAGTTTTGATGTTCATTTAAAGCGAAGCCAGTTTGAGCAAGGCATCGCTGATAAGCGTTTTAGAGGGCGTGCCTGTACGTTTGGTTTCGGCTTCAACTTCTGACAATCTGGCAAGGAGCTTGCGCAGGTAAGCCGCAGAAAACTTATTGACTTGAGCTTTAAATTTATCTTCTTGTTTGAAAAAAACAGGTGGTTGTAATTTTTTCATGGCAACTTCTATTTGCTGACCATTCTCTTCAATATCGATTTTAACCTGATGTAATCTACGAACATGATTTTGCAATGATCGTTCAATAATAATTAATTCTGTGCCTTCATCCATCAAACGGTGATAGCTTGAAATTGTTTTTAACGGGTCGCGACCGAATGTTGCATAAATCAAATCATCAATGCTTTGATCACCACTTTCGCCGCAACTGGCTTGAGCATCTCTTAAAGATATCTGGTTTTGAGAGCCCACATACAGGCATAATTTCTCGATTTCCATTCGCGCCAGACTGCGATCGCCCTTGAGTGCATTGGACAGCCAGATGGCAGCATCATTTTCAACCGATTTTCCGCACTCTTTAATCAAATCACGGATAAAATTGACCATATCGCGCTCGTCTGGGACATAGCAGGGAAGGGCTGCCGCGTTGTCTGCTTCCTCGCAATATTTGCGTAAAGCATCACGGGGGCCGAGTGATCCACCTTCAATAACAACCAATGCCCCATCTGATGGGTTTGACTTAAGCCAGTCTTTGAGGTGAACGGCAAATTTATTATCAACATCACTGATGCGAATAAGGCGCGTTCCTCCCATCAAAGATTGTGCATTTACTTCATCAAAAAAACGCGATGGGTCGCTTTCAATTAAATCGCCTGTTAAATGGGCGGCATTAAACGGGTCATTCAAATCAGGAACAACAGTCAGACCTAAAATCTTTGCGCGCTCTTTGACCAATCCTTGATCGGGGCCATAGACCAGAATGGCGCGCGCGGCTTTGCTGGGCGTCTTTAGAAATCCTGCAATATCTCGTGTTTGAAGTTTCATGGGGCGTTTGAATAGAGTGATAGGTTTAATTCAATTTGCCGCGCTAAATCAGCAATCGCGCTTTGTCGCGCACTTTCTTTGGTTACCCTTGTCGCAAATTCACTCTCTAGGATATTGTAACTGGTGATGCTCTGAAGCGGACGAGTCAAAAGAGTTTTTCCTGTTGAGGCCTCTTTTAAAATCATATTCGTTTGTAAACGCAATTGGGCGCGTGTGGCCTCTGATGATTTTGTTAAATCAAGTTCGGTAATTGTTTCTTCCAATTTTTCGATATGAAGTGTTGCGGTGGGTTGTGATGGATACCCGCCATCATATAATTTATCAATTAAGTTATTGCGAAGAATTTGGCCTTCGCGGTCGGGAATAATATCAATCGCAATTTGTGATAAAGCCGTGTTGTGGGATGTTTGGTCTGCCGCCGCCGAATAATCACCATACATAGGTTGAAATCCGCACCCCGCCAAAGGAAGCATGCTAAAACAGGCCAGAATCGAGAAAAGGCTTAATTTGTTCATAGATGAAGCCTATACAATTCTGTTCCCAAAGAAAATAGTCATTTGCCTTATAAATCCCATTCTGTTAAAAA
>CAZVSN010000034.1:16041-18402 GCA_964629455.1 uncultured Micavibrio sp.
GCTTTTTTAGAGGCTTTTTTCGCCAGTTCGCGTTCAGTCGGATTGAGGAAGCGTTTACGCAGGCGAATGGTTTTTGGAGTAATTTCAACCAATTCGTCTTCGTTGATGTAGGACATCATATCTTCGAGTGTCAGTTTGCGTGGTGTCACCAGTGTACAGGCTTCATCAGTACCAGATGCGCGCACGTTGGTTAATTGTTTGGCGCGGGTCACGTTGATGTCCATATCGGAATCACGGGAGTTTTCGCCAACAATCATGCCTTCGTAAACGTCATCGTTATGGGTGATGAACATTGTGCCACGGTCTTGCAGCTTCCAGATTGCGTAGGCAACAGCTTTTCCTGTTTCAGTGGAAATCAGGGCGCCATTGCGACGACCGGAAATTTCACCTTTATAAGGACCATATTCTTTGAATTGACGGTTCAATACACCTGTTCCACGAGTATCGGTCAGGAATTGTGATTGGTATCCAATCATGCCGCGTGAAGGGCATGAAAAGATAATGCGGTTTTTGCCGTGTCCAGCGGGGCGCATATCAACCAAATCCGCTTTACGACCAGTGAGTTTTTCAACGATAGCACCAGTGTATTCATCATCAATATCCACGATGATTTCTTCGTATGGTTCCATCAATTGACCAGATTCGCTGGTTTGGAACAACACGCGTGGACGTGATACAGACAGCTCGAACCCTTCGCGGCGCATGGTTTCAAGCAACACACCGATTTGAAGTTCTCCACGACCTGCGAGTTCAAACGCATCACGGTTTGCAGATTCGGTCACGCGAATGGCAACGTTGGTTTCTGCCTCAGCCATCAAACGATCACGGATCATGGTGGAGGTCAGTTTTTTACCTTCTTTACCGCAAAGTGGGGAGTCATTGACTGTGATGGATACAGCCATAGTTGGTGGGTCAATCGGAGTTGCTGGAACGGGTTCAGTCACAGATGTATCACAAATAGTATCAGCAACAGATGCAGTAGTCATACCAGCGATACAGATAATATCACCAGCTTGAACTTCAGTTGCAGGAATTTTTTGGATGCCAGCAAAGGTCAGCAGTTTTGATAGGCGGAATGTTTCAACTGTTTTGCCGTCAAGGTTCATCGCTTTGACAGGCATGTTGACTTTTGCAGTCCCAGACACAACGCGTCCAACCAGAATACGACCCAAATAAGGGTCAGCGTTCAGAATGGTTGCGAGCATTTTGAATGGGCCGTCTTTATCAACGCTTGGTGCAGGCACATGGCGTTGGATAAGGTCAAGCAATGGGTGAAGGTTTTCGCGTGGACCATCAAGTGTTTCGCAACACCATCCGTCACGACCAGATGCATAAAGAACTGGGAAGTCGAGCTGTTCATCAGTTGCATCAAGGGATGCAAACAAATCAAATGCTTCGTTCAAAACTTCAACAGGGCGGGCATCAGGGCGGTCGATTTTGTTCAAAACAACAATCGGGCGAATGCCTTGTTTTAATGCTTTACCAAGAACGAATTTTGTTTGTGGCAGAGGGCCTTCGGCCGCATCAACGAGAAGGATAACGCCATCAACCATGTTCAAAATACGCTCAACCTCGCCACCAAAGTCGGCGTGGCCTGGGGTGTCGACGATATTGATTTTGGCATTTTCCCATTGAATGGACGTACATTTTGCAAGAATGGTAATGCCGCGTTCTTTTTCCAAATCGTTGCTGTCCATGACGCGTTCATCAACGTCTTGGTTTGCGCGGAATGTTCCGCTTTGGCGCAGGATTTGGTCGATCAATGTTGTTTTTCCATGGTCGACGTGGGCGATAATGGCAATATTTCTTAAAGTGGATGCTGTCACGATAAAATCTCTTTTCTGTGTCTAAAATCTTTTGTGCGCCGCCCTCTTACCTGCAATCGGCAGAAAAAGCCAGAAAAATCGTCATTTCTGACATCATATATACATTTTATTGTTGCAATGCCGCAAAGCCCTGTGGCACACTGAAAATAACCAAGGAAACCCATATGCGCAATTTTGTTCCGCTTTATGTCGTTGTTCCTGGGTCTGCGGGTCTAAATTTTTAGATTGCGCGACCCGGCTGGTTCACTATAGCCGAGTTTCAGCGCACAATCTTCAAATCCCGTATTTTCCCCAAAATATTGAAATTTTGAGAATTGTGATCTGTATCTTCGGTTCAATAAGAAACTGAAAAAACAGGAGAGTTATAATGTCTGCCCCCCATATGCCAACCGTAACACGGAAGGATATTGTCAATTTTACCAAACATTATTGGTCTGAAAAACGGCCGATGGGTGTGTTGGCGGTTGTCTTTATGGGCATATCCGTCGGGGTGGATGTTCTGTATCCGGTGATGAGCGGACATTTGGTTGATAAA
>CAZVSN010000035.1:0-6734 GCA_964629455.1 uncultured Micavibrio sp.
CCGCGTCTTTTAGCGGCGAGGATGGCACGGGTCATTAACGTTGATAACCCATGTTCAGACATGAGGATGTTGAGGGCGGCTTCGGTGGTTCCACCTTTGCTGGTGACATTCTGGCGGAGGGTTGCAGCAGAGATATTGGGTTGTTGTTCCGCAAGTGCTGCAGCACCCGTCACCGTTTGTCGTGCTAGTTTTTCAGACAGGGCGGGTGACAACCCCGCCGCTATTCCTGCATCTGTCATCGCTTCAATCAAATAAAAGACATAGGCGGGTCCGCTTCCTGATACTGCGGTGACCGCATTCATCAGGGATTCATCATCAATCCATTCAACATCGCCCACCGCAGATAATAGATCGGCCGCAGTTTGGCGATGAGAAGCGGATACAGAATCATTGCCACACAAAACAGACATTCCCTTGCCAATCAGGGCAGGGGTGTTAGGCATGGCACGGATAACGGGTTGGTGAGCGCCGAATATCTGTTCAAAGAATGAAATGGTCTTGCCTGCGGCAATCGACAGAATAAGGGTTTCCGGTGTTGCCAGATGCTTAAGGCTTTCTGCAACATCTGTCATGACCTGAGGTTTCACAGCCAAGACAATGATGTCAAATGGCGGCGATACATCTGATGATGTTTCGTAATCTGCATCTTCATAATGGGGATCAAGCGTTGAAATAACCAGAGAGGGAAGTTTGCTCCATCCATTCAGAAGCGCCCCACCCATTTTTCCAACACCGACAAGAAGGATTTTGGTCATCCTATCTGGCCTTTTATGATTGTCCCTGTGTAGGCATCAGGGCAAAGGCCAATTGGTCTTCGTCATGGGTGCGTTCACCAGAGAGCATTAACAAGGCAGGGTAATGAAAATCGCATTCTTCAACAGCAATGCGGATTAAATCTTCCAGATGGTCTGCGCCAGATCCGAAATCCATCCCACGGAATAATTGGGTGTGACGGAAACAGGGGATCATGCTTTCTGGAGAAATGTGAAAATGACCAGCCCACATACCATAGTTGATTTCATTGATAATCTGGCAGGCGTGCGGGTATTGGAAGTCGGACAAACGGATATCGTATTCACAGCAGAATTGCATGACTTCCGATTGGTCGTTCCACATAAACATCATGCGATATACGCCGTGCTTTCCGCGCATTTCAAGAAAGAGTTCATCGCGGTTGGTGCGTGAATAATTCCATTTCTGGCGCGACAACACATCTTCAACCCCATCTAATGGATTAAATGCAGTGTCATCGTAATACGGGTCTGCTTGACTCGACATATGGACTCTCTCTCCTGAGATAAATTAGGCGCGTTTTTTTGTTTTTGTTTTTGCCGCAGGTTTTTTAGCCGCAGGTTTCTTTGCAACAGTTTTGATGGATTTTGCTGCAGGTTTTGCTTTTTTACCGAGCATGGATTCCAATTCTGCAACCCGTGCTTTTAAGGATTCTTGCTCAACGCGCAATTTTGTAACAACACCTTGAAGGCGTGTCACATCATCATTTGCAAAAGACGGGGAGAATTTATCACCCATTTGGTCTTTGATATTGCTTTGGATTTGTTTGCCAAGAGAAGAGAAAACTGTAAAAGCTCCGCCAGCAACGCGGGTCAGGTCATCAAGGATGCGGCTGTTGTCCATCTAAAAACTCATATATGCTTGGTGTGGATTGGTTAATTTTCTTAGCACTATTCACGGGGGAGTTGCAACTCCCCTGAAAAGCAGGTACGCAAGATTCAGGGGATAAGTTTATGAGGGCATTATGGCATTAGAATTTCCAAATATTGATCCAGTGGCGTTAAATGTCGGGCCATTTCAGATTCATTGGTATGCGCTGGCCTATGTGTTCGGGTTTCTGGCGGCATGGCGTTTGGCAACCCATATTTGCAAATTGGACGGAAATCCAGATCAACGCCCCAACGGGAATGATATTGACGATTATTTGTCATGGGCAATTTTGGGGGTCTTGTTGGGCGGGCGTTTGGGATATGTCCTGTTTTACAATCTGCCGACCTATTTGGACTCTCCTGCGGAAGCGTTAAAAGTCTGGCACGGGGGAATGTCATTCCATGGTGGGGTTATTGGGGTTGTCCTTTCTCTTATTTTATTCAGCAAATTAAAAAAGGTTCCGTTCTGGCGATTGGCAGATACGGCGGCGGCAGTCACCCCGATTGGATTTTTCCTCGGGCGGTGCGCCAATTTTATCAATGGGGAATTATATGGGCGGGTGACAGATGTATCATGGGGCGTTGTTTTCCCTCGTGGCGGTGAAGAGCCGCGCCATCCGAGCCAGTTATATGAAGCCGCAACCGAAGGCATTTTGTTATTCCTGATTTTATTTGCCTTGATCCATGTTAAATCTATTCGTGCGCGGGCGGGGACTGTATCAGCTCTCTTTATGTTGGGTTATGGCGGGTTCCGTTTTGGATGCGAATTCTTCCGCGAGCCTGATATCCAGCTTGGGTTTATCGTAGAGCAGGTCACAATGGGCCAAATTCTATGTATTCCGATGATTGTGGCAGGTTTGGTTTTCTATGTCATGGCGGGGCAGCGATGCCGCAAGCATTAGATGATTTTATCAAACAACAAATATCCCTAAATGGCCCGATGTCGGTTGCCACTTATTGGAATATCTGTCTGGCGCACCCACAATACGGGTATTACATCACGCGCGATCCGTTGGGGGCCACAGGTGATTTTACAACAGCCCCAGAAATATCCCAGATGTTTGGTGAAATGATTGGTGTTTGGATAGCGGATCAATGGCATGCACTTGATACACCTCCCAAAATCTATGTCGTGGAGTGTGGCCCTGGTCGTGGGACATTGATGTCTGACATTTTACGCATTGGAAAAATGATTCCTCGGTTCATGGACGCAGTATCTGTGCATTTGGTCGAAACATCTCCTGCTTTACGCGATAAACAACGTGCAGTTTTGGCCGATTATTCGGTCACTTGGCATGATACAATAGATGGAATTCCAACTGATGCGCCTGTTTTTATCATTGGCAATGAATTTCTGGATGCCCTGCCTGTTCAGCAATATGTCTTTCAAGATGGCCAATGTTTTGAACGGGTCATCGGTGTTGCCCCCGATGGAAAATTGCAATTCGGATTAAGACAGTCACCTTTTATGACTGCTTCTGAAGGGATTGAAAATGGAAGTATTTACGAGGTTTCCCCAGCGCGTGAGAATTTCATATCCGATATATCTGCCCGCATTGTATCGCAAAGTGGGGCGGCATTGATGATTGATTACGGACATGATGTATCTGGTTACGGGGATACATTCCAAGCGGTTAAAAATCATACCTATGTTGATGTGTTGGGGGATTGTGGTCATGCAGATTTGACATCGCATGTTGATTTCGGTCGATTAAAAAATATATCAATTGCTCAAGGGTTACAGGTTGGATTGCAAGGTCAGGGAGATTTCCTGAAACGAATGGGAATTGAACATCGGGCCGCGCAATTGATGCAAAAATCGGATAAAATATCTGCCGATTTGCATCGCTTGGTGGATGATGATGCGATGGGGCAATTGTTTCGCGTGATGGAGATATTAAAATGAACATCTTTCGTACACCAGATTTCTTTCCTGATGGCATTTCTCATGGATTCTTTGGACGGCAAGGCGGCGTTAGTAGCGGGTTATATGATAGTTTGAATTGTTCTTATCAATCCCGTGATCTGGCCGAGAATATTGACGAAAATCGATTGCGCGTAGTTCGCGAAATGCACGGGCAATCCTTATCAACCTTAAAACAAATTCATTCATCCATTTGTTTTCCGATTGAAAATTCCTGTATGACGGGAATTGAAGAAGGTGATGCATTGGTCACCAAAACCGCAGGGCAGGTGATAGGGTGTTTGACGGCTGATTGTGGCCCTGTTTTGTTTTGCGGGACAGATGGGCGGGGTGCACCTGTCATCGGTGCTGCACATGCAGGATGGGGGGGGGCATTAAAAGGTGTTTTAGAATCCACCATTCAGGCCATGGTTAAAATGGGCGCAGAATTAACCACCATCAAAGCCGCCATTGGCCCCTGTATCGGGCAGGCCAGTTATGAGGTCGGGGCAGAATTTTTAACCCCGTTTATTGATGAGGATAAACGGGCCAAAGATTTCTTTGTTGCCAGAGAATCTAAATTCCTTTTTGATCTTCAGGGGTATATTTCCTTTCGGTTGACGCGTGCTGGAATTGCCCAAATTTCCACAGCAAATATTGATACCTATACCAATCAAGACGGTTATTTCAGTTTCCGCCGCGCAACCCATGCGGGAGAGAGTGATTACGGGCGGCAGATTTCTGCGATTTGCATTAGAAGCACTTGATTTTCTTATCAAAATTCCTATAGTGCCCATATCATTACAAAACGATAGGGCGATATCATGAAATTGATTGCTGGAAACTCCAATCCCCCATTGGCGCAGGCCATCGCCGATTATGTTGGCATTCCTCTTGCCAAAGCCAGTATCAAACGTTTTGCCGACATGGAAATCTTTGTTGATATTGATGAAAACATCCGTGGCGAAGACGTATTCCTTATTCAATCAACATCCTTTCCAACCAATGACCATTTGATGGAATTGCTGATTTCAATCGATGCTTTGCGGCGCAGCTCGGCGCGCCGTATCACAGCGGTCATTCCGTACTATGGGTATGCGCGCCAAGACAGACGTACAGGGTCACGCACACCGATTACCGCAAAATTGGTTGCCAATCTGATTACAACCGCAGGCGCAAACCGTGCCTTAATGCTGGATTTGCACGCAGGACAGATTCAAGGGTTTTTTGATATTCCAACCGACAACTTGATTGCATCACCTGTTTTTGTACCAGATATGCAACGCCGTTTTGCAGGCAAGGATGTCATGATTGTATCGCCAGATATTGGTGGTGTGGTTCGCGCCCGTGCGATTGCCAAACGCCTGAACGCAGATTTGGCCATTATCGATAAACGCCGTGAGGCCGCAGGCGTATCCGAAGTGATGAATGTTATCGGGGATGTGTCTGGTAAGACCTGTATTCTGATTGATGATATTGTTGATTCTGCAGGAACGCTTTGTAATGCTGCGGTTGCATTGATGGATCATGGTGCGTCCGAGGTGTATTCGTATGTTGTTCATGGTGTTTTGTCGGGAACAGCCGTGGAAAGGGTTGAAAATTCGCCCATTAAGAAGCTGATTACCACGGATAGTATTATGCCAAGTGATGGGGTGAAGGCGTCTTCCCGCTTTGAACAATTAACGATTGCGCCACTTTTGGGCGAAGCTATCCTGCGGATTGCCGAAGATAGGTCGATTTCGGCACTTTTTAAGTAAATATCCCTTGCAAACCCCTTATAAATCCTGCTAAACCTCCCCATCTTGCTGGCACCCCTGGAGGCCGGCTTTAACTTATTAACTTTTAAAGGAAAACTGTCATGTCTAAACATTATGCATTGACGGCAAGCAAACGTGAGAGGGCCGGTAAGGGGGTCGCTCGAGCACTGCGCCGTGAGAATTCTATCCCTGCTGTTATCTATGGTGATAACAAGCCTCCTGTCATGATTTCCATGCCGATTAAAGAAGTGACTTTGCGCTTCCAACAAGGCGGCATTAAAACTCACATTTGTGAATTGACCGTTGATGGCGTTAAACAAACTGTTCTGGCTCGTGATGTTCAATTGAACCCAGTCACAGACCGCATTGAACACGTTGATTTTATGCGCGTTGGCGATAAAACAAAATTGACCGTTCACGTTCCAATTCACTTTACCAATCAAGAAACATCCCCAGGCATGAAAGCCAAAGGTGTTTTGAATATCATTCACCATGATTTGGAATTGCGCTGCGCTGCTGGCGAAATCCCTGAAGCATTGGAAATTGATTTGTCTGCTGCTGATTTGGGCGCTGCACTGAAACTCAGTGCAATTAAATTGCCAAAAGGTGCAGAGGTAATGGGTCACAAAGGTGAAGATATCACCGTTGCAACTCTTGTTGCTCCTGTTGTTAAGGGTGCAGATGCGGCTGCTGCTGCGGCTGCTGCCGCTGCTCCTGCTGCTGGTGCTGCGGCTCCTGCCGCTGCTGGTGCTGCGAAGCCTGCTGCTGCAAAACCTGCTGCTAAAAAGTAATTCGATAGAGATTGATAAAACCCCCTCCCATCGGAGGGGGTTTTGCATTATAGGTAATATATTATGTGGCTTATTGTTGGTCTTGGAAATCCTGGTTCGGAATATGAACGCAACCGTCATAACATCGGGTTTATGGCGGCGGATGCCATTGCCGATTTATACAGTTTCAATACATTTAAAAAGAAATATCAAGGCGAGGTTAGCGAAGGCACAATCGCTGGTGAAAAAGTCATCATCCTGAAGCCCCAGACATATATGAACGAATCTGGTCGGTCTGTTCAGGCTTTGGCATCGTTTTATAAAATACCCACCGACCATATTATCGCGTTTCATGATGAATTGGATGTTGAACCATCCAAGGTAAAAACAAAAATCGGTGGTGGCGCAGGTGGGCATAACGGTATCCGTTCCATGGATTCCCATTTGCCTGATATCAATTACAAACGCGTCCGTTTGGGCATTGGGCATCCGGGTGATAAAGACCGTGTCCACGGATATGTATTGGGCAATTTTTCCAAAGAAGATGAAAAATGGTTGTCCGATTTATTAAAAGTCGTTGCAAAAGAAACCCCGTTGCTTTTAAAAGGTGAAGACGCGCGGTTCTTAAGTAATATTGCGTTGG
>CAZVSN010000035.1:6834-8110 GCA_964629455.1 uncultured Micavibrio sp.
AAAAATGGGATTTAATTGCGGGATTGTAGGGCTTCCTAACGTTGGGAAATCAACCACATTTAATGCGCTGACCGCAACGGCTGCGGCGCAGGCGGCAAATTTTCCGTTCTGTACCATTGAACCGAATGTCGGGCGCGTTGCTGTGCCTGACAGCCGTTTGAACACGTTGGCCGAGGTCGGCAAATCGCAAACCACGGTTCCAACCCAATTGGAATTTGTGGATATTGCAGGGTTAGTCAAAGGCGCATCGAAAGGCGAGGGGTTGGGCAACAAATTCCTGTCCAATATTCGTCAGGTGGATGCCATCATTCATGTTGTGCGTTGTTTTGAAGATGAAAACGTAACCCATGTTGAAAATTCCGTTGACCCCATTCGCGATGCCGAGATCATCGAAACCGAATTGATGATTGCCGATATGGAATCTCTGGAACGTCAAATGGCCAACATGGAAAAGAAAGCCAAATCAGGCGACAAAGAATTGAAATCCCAATTGGAATTTTTTGCCAAAATTCGCGATGCGTTGAATGCGGGGCTTCCTGCGCGTACCGTCGAGGTTCCCGACGACATGCAAAAAGCCGTTAAAGAATTATTTTTAATGACCACCAAGCCGATGTTGTATGTGTGCAACGTGTTGGAAGGCGATGCGGCAACAGGCAATGCCATGACCGAAAAGGTTGCGGCAATGGCGAAGGCAAAAAACACCGAAAGCGTTATCATTTGTGCGGAAATTGAATCTCAAATCGCGCAACTTGGTTCGGAAGACGAAAAGAAAGAATATCTGGATTCTCTGGGTCTGGAAGAACCCGGCCTGAACAAGATTATTCGTGCTGGTTATAAAATCCTTGGCCTGCAAACCTATTTCACGGTTGGTCCGAAAGAAGCCCGCGCATGGACTATTCCTACGGGGGCTAAAGCCCCGCAAGCCGCGGGTGTCATTCACACTGATTTTGAGCGTGGTTTCATCAAAGCCGAGGTTATTTCCTTCGCCGATTATGTTGCCTGCCAAGGGGAACAAAAGGCCAAGGAAACTGGAAAAGCCCGCCAAGAGGGGAAAGAGTACGTTGTGGCTGATGGGGATGTTATTCTCTTTAAATTCAACGTTTAATCTTATTTTTTAAAAAAATGATTGCGGAATTTGGAAAATGGGTTCTATATTCATAACATCCAATCAAGCAAATTTAACGGAGTGTGTCATGGGTAAAACATTTAAAGATGATTTGGTATCAAAATTTGGCGGTCCAGCAAAAGGCCCTGATGATGTGGATGCGAATTATCC
>CAZVSN010000035.1:8210-18274 GCA_964629455.1 uncultured Micavibrio sp.
CGTATCACCTGTTTGTAACAAGGCCTGTTCAATCGCATCGGCATCGGCGGGTTTTGCCAGATAATCAATCGCCCCTGATTTGACTGCAGCCACCGCTGTTGCAATGTTTCCATAGGCTGTGAGCATGATAATGCGGCAATCTTCGACAATTGTTCGCAAGGCTTCAACAACTTCCAATCCGCTTCCATCTGCCAGACGCAAATCGACCACGGCGAATTCAGGTTCGAATTCTTTTGCGGCGGCAATACCGTCTTTGACCGAGAACGCCGTGCGAACAGTATATCCACGTTTTTCCATGGCTTTACCGAGGCGAGAGCATAAAACCTCATCGTCATCGATAATAATCAAATGGCCTTTCAGGGATACAGCGATATCTTCGGTCATCATTTATGTCCTGTTTATAGTTTGTTATTGGCGAACATAGAGCGTAAGGCGCGTTCTGTCCATTCCAGTTTTACCTGTGCCCCGCCGCGCGGAAGGTTATTGTACGAAATTCGTGCGCCCGTATCTTCCAAAAGGGTTTGGGCAATAAATATCCCTAACCCCATGTTTTTTCCGCTATCCAGTCGGGTTGATGTGTACGGTTCCCCCAGTTTGGACAAAATATGCGGTGCAAACCCAGCGCCATCATCACGAATAGTGATTTCCAGCAATTTGGCATTATTAATGCCGATATAAATGCTCAATGTTGTTTGGGCAAATTGAATGGCGTTTTGAATAAAGACACCCAAGCCGTGTAAAATTTCAGCAGATTGTATAAATTTTATATGTTCTGTTTTTTCGGATTGTTGGATGTCAAGGCGGATTTCGGGGCGCTCTTTTAAGAACTCTGACGCAATTGTTTTAATGACATCTGCAATGGGTAGGGGGGTGGAAAGATATGTTGAATCAAAACGAAGTTTTGTTCCAAAATCCTTGAGGATAGATTGGCATCGTTTTGTTTGATCAATGAGTAAGTTGACATCATCAATTTGGGGATGTGAGTTGCCCAGTTCCAGTGAGAGTTCTTTGGCAACAATGGTAATTGTACCCAAGGGGCTGCCGAGTTCATGAACGGCGGCGGCGGCTTGAGCCCCCAGCGCCTGCAATTGTTTTTGTTTTAAAAGGGCGGTTTTTGCGGCATAGCTGGCTTTTAGAATTGCGCGGCTCTCTTCGGCAATCTGCCAAGCAAAGAATCCTGAAAATATTAATGCAACCGCCAACCCGATACTTTGGGCGACAAGATGGATTTGTTGTGAATCTATATAATTAGCAGGCCAGTGTAGGGGGACAAAGAAAACGGAAATAATCAGCGCACAAGTCAGCCCTGTCAGTATCAGATAAATCATATAGTTTCGTGTCAGAAGTGAGGCCCCGACCAAAACTGGCGCAAGTAAAAGAACAGAAAACGGATTGTCGATTCCTCCTGTTAGAAACAGCAATCCCGTTAATTGGATAATATCGAACACCAGATAAAAGAAAGCACGCCGGATCGACATGGTGCGGTGATGGTCTTTGATATGGGCGTAATTGTTAACAATTCCAGATAGGGCAATAAAGCCAAGGCAGGGAATAAACGGGAACCCGAATCCAAATCCATAAAAAGATACAAAAATGGCAATTGATTGCCCAAGAATGGCCAGCCACCGCGCCATGACCAGAGATTGTCCTCGCACAGGCTGAACCGTGGACAGCAAAGGTGGCAGATAGGTTGGTTTTTCAGGGTTTTCAGAAGGAAAGAACATAATCCTCCATATGATTTTCCATATAATTTTAATGAGTTATATCTTCTCTTAGAGTATTAACAATAAATACTTGACGAGAGCAAGGGGAATGCACTATGTTCCCGCTACCTTTGCTCCAAGGATTGTATAAAGATTCGCGAAAAATCGCATAAGTATGAAGGAATAGTATTATGAGCCGTCAGTGCCAAATTACAGGTAAAAAATTAATGGCTGGGAACAAAGTATCCCACTCCCAACGCAAAACACGTCGCGTATTCAACGTGAACGTACAAGATACAAGCGTATACAGCGAAGCTTTGGACGCAACTGTTCGCGTGCGCGTATCGACTGCAGGTCTTCGTACTCTTGACCACAAAGGTGGTTTTGATCAATTCCTGACCGATACTCCTGTATCCAAGCTTGACCCAGCTTTGCATGATGTAAAAGCAAAAGTCGAAAAAGCTATCGCAGCAAAATCTGCTTAAGCTGTTTTGTCTTCGGAATTCAACACCAAGATAGATTACCCCAATTTTGGGTTTGAGATCCTGCACCGTGATGCAGGATCTTTTGCGCGTGTGGGTCGATTGACCACGCCGCACGGAACAATTGAAACACCCAATTTTATTTTTGTCGGAACAAAAGCCGCCGTTAAGAATCTGCATCCGCATCAATTGCGTGAAGCAGGGGCGGACATCATGTTGTCCAACACATACCATCTCTATATCCAACCCGGCGCAGACCTTGTCCAGAAAATGGGTGGGTTACACAAATTCTGTGGCTGGGATGGCCCGATGCTGACTGATTCTGGTGGGTTTCAAATTTTCTCATTAGGGACTGGAACTGGTGCTGATGAAATTAAAGGTAAGGGCAAAGTTGGCGGCAAATCATTGATAAAAATCGACGAAGAATTAGGCGCGATTTTTAAATCATATAAAGATGGAAGCCTGTGCCGTTTGAACCCTGAAATATCAATGGATATTCAACGGAAATTGGGTGCGGATTTAATTGTCCAGATGGACGAATGTACTCCGCACAGTGCCGACCGTGATTACACAGAAAAATCAATGCATATGAGTCATCGTTGGGGTGACCGTTCCCTGAATGCATTTAATACGCAGCATGATGGAACACAGGGTGTATATGGTGTGGTGCAGGGTGGTGTTTACCGTGACCTGCGCGAAGAAAGCGCCGACTATACACGCAGCCGCCCATTTTTCGGGACAGCCGTTGGTGGGTGTTTAGGTGGAACGAAAGTTCATTTCTATGAAATTCTGTCATGGCTTCCAACCCGTTTACACCCCAATCGCCCCATCCATTTGTTGGGGATTGGCAAAATCGAAGATATATTCGAAGGTGTCAAACAAGGTATGGATACATTTGATTGTGTGACCCCCACGCGCGAGGCGCGTCATGGGCGTGTGTTGATGAAAGGGCATCCAAAAGGATTTATCAACGTCCTGAATGCCCAATATAAAGACGACCCAACCCCGTTGGATGAACGGTTGGGGTTATATTCATCCACCCATTATTCTAAATCCTATATCCACCATTTGTTCAAAGCGGGTGAGATGTTAGCGTTCCAGATTGTGAGCCAGCACAACGTCGCAACCCTTGCCAAATTAATGCGGGAAATCCGCGCGGCCCTGAAAACGGGTGAGGCAGGAGCATTGGACAGGCTCCGCAAAGAATGGCTTCCTGAATAAACGGATTTCCGTTATAGTATCTGCCATGGCAAGCGATAACAGCAGCAGTAGTTTTTTTTCAATTCTTCAGGGCGATTATGCCGTTTGGCAATCGCAAGTTTTGTTGTCTGTTTTTTACGATGAGCTCTCTGCCCGTAAAGAGATTATTCCACCGCAATCGTTTCGCAGTCTTATCAATGAAAAAGTAAAAATACCTGATCGTGTTCAAGATAGTCAGGATATTTTGCATGAATTGGCAGCAAATCTTTTGCAATCGGCAGAATTGCCACCGAAAGAAAATGTTGAAACATTTCTGTCAGCATACGAAAATTTTCAAAATGCGTTACAACGATTGGATCAAGATTCATTGCTGGCCGATAATGGAATTGATTCCCAGACAGGATTGCGCAGTTCTGTAGTGATGTTGCCCGAATTAGAGCGGGAATTGGAACGCCGTGCTCGCCGAGGGCAGCCATTTTGTATTGTTTTGTCACGAATTGATGGTGAAGTGGCCAGAAAAACTCCTGAAAATATTGCGTTGGCTGTGCAATGTATTGAAAAAACTATCCGTAGTTTTGATGATGCGTATGTCACAGATGACGGCGAATTTTTATCCAGCTTAAAACATTCCGATGATAAAGGCGGCATCAAATTTGTTGCCAGATTGAATGAAGCGTTAAAAGGCAAAGAGGGGGTTCAGTTTACAATGTCCTCTTTTGTCGCTGAACCATTGCCCGGAGATGATATGAATCAGTTGATATCCAATATAAAAATTGATTTGGATAGGTTGGCAAAAGAAGAAAAAGGTATGGCTGGGCAATACGAGGATATCTCTCCGCTTGCTAGATATGTGCAATCATTGAAAGATGAAAAGAAGGAATAATCCATGAAGACAATTCCTGAATTTCCCAACCTGTTTATTGTGAATCACCCGTTGGTGCAGGATAAATTGACCAAAATGCGGGATAAAAATTGTCCTGTTTCCGATTTTCGTGCACTGCTTCAGAAAATTTCAATGTTGATGGCGTATTCCACAACCGAAGACATGCCTCTCACGACACGAAAAATTACAACTCCTATTACCGAGATGGATGCCCCGACATTGGCTGAACGTGACCCTGTTGTTGTCCCTATTTTGCGGGCAGGATTAGGTTTGGTCGATGGGTTGTTGGCGGTATTTAATGATGCAATTATTGGGCATGTGGGATTATACCGTGATGAAAATACTCACCTGCCGCACGAGTATTTGGTACGCCTTCCGAACCCCATTCCTACCGACAGACGGTTTATTATTGTCGACCCGATGTTGGCTACTGGAAATTCTGCTATTCATGCCGTTGATATTTTGTTGGCACGCGGGGTGGACATTAAAAGAATATCTTTGATGACATTGGTGTCTGCGCCAGAGGGTGTGCGCGCAGTTCATCAAAAGCATCCGAGTATTGCGATTTTTACAGCATCATTGGACAGCCATTTGAACGATCATGCCTATATTGTTCCAGGGTTAGGGGATGCGGGCGACCGTATTTTTGGAACAATATAAATCCCTTGTTAACCTTTGCTCGGCTATTGTAAAGAGCTAGAAAAGGGAATTATTCCCATAAATATGGCCATAGATTTGGTTGGGTAAAATGGGCGATATCGTCGTCGATCATAAAGCATTATTTGAAACTATGCCCGTTCCGCGTTTTTTGGTTAAGACGTCGGATAATGGTCATTTTAAAGTGACTGAAATCAACCGTCGCGGATTGCAGTATTTCAACCGTAAGGAAGATGTGATTGTCGGACAGCCCATCACATCATTTATGGACAGTGAAAATGCGCGTCATTTCGAACAAGCCTTTGAGGTTTGTATCAAGCAAAAAGTTCCTGTCAGTATTTTGGCCTTACCAAGTTTTCCGGGGGGGATCCGTGTGTATGGATTCTGGATCAACCCTCTGCTTGATTTACATGGAAATGTTGTGTTGCTGGATGTTTTGGCGCAGCCAGATTCATCGGATGATTCCGTTCTGCAACGGGAACGTGATGATGCGATTTCATTGCTGACATCTATATTTGATGCATCAAATGTCGGGATTGTGGTGACTGATCATAACCGCCGTATTGTCAGGATTAATGACGGATTTATCCGCAGTTTCGGGTGGACACGCGAGCAAATTGTCAGTGAAGATTTTATCACGTTGATAAGCCCAGATGAGCAAGATTTAGCCATCAGAAATCATGAGAGATATTTAAAAGGCCCCACACGCAGTTCGGGCGAGATGAAACTGGTCAAGCGTGATGGAAGTATTGCCAACACATTGTATACCACAGCAACTTTGGAGTTGTCACAGCGCCGCCGTTTTCAGGTGACAACGGTCATGGATATTACGTTGAGAAAGCAGATGGAGATATCTTTGCGTGTTGCAAAAGACCAAGCTGATGCGGCCAACCATGCAAAATCTGCGTTCTTGGCCAATATGAGTCACGAATTGCGAACCCCACTGAATGCCATTATCGGTTTTTCTGAAATCATGATGAACGGAACTTTTGGTAAATTGAATATCCCAAAATATGAAGAATATATGGGCGATGTTCACTCAAGTGCATGTCATTTGTTAGAAATTATCAATGAAGTTTTGGATATGTCCAAGATTGAAGCAGGGCGTGTTGAATTAGACGAACACGAAGTCCATATGGAAGAAACCATTCAATCTGTTGAGCGAATGATGGCCTCCCGCGCCTTTAGCGGCAATATTACAATATCATCAAAAGTTGAACCCAATTTGCCTTTGTTACAGGGTGACCCACGCTTGATCCGTCAGGTTTTGATTAACCTTGTTAGTAATTCTGTAAAATTCTGTAAGGCGGGTGGGCAGATTACAATCAAGGGCAGTTTACGCAGTGATGGCGATTTAGAAGTGGTTGTTGCCGATACGGGTGTTGGTATTCCTAAAGATAAGATTGCCCAGGCATTGGAACCATTTGGTCAAATTCACGAAACGGCCCATGCCGTGGGTGAGGTGACAGGCACAGGCTTGGGTTTGCCTTTGGCCAAGGCGATGGTGGAATTACATGGCGGGCATTTAACGCTCGATTCCGATGTTGGGAAGGGTACAATCGTGACCATTACCTTCCCAAGTCGTCGTGTGCTGCGCCGCGCAGAATTTGCCGCTTCGTATTGATTTACCAATCAAAGAATTGTAATCTTGATCCATGAAAAATCTGGAACAACGCTGCATTGATGCAGGACTGAAAATGACGGGACAACGCCGCGTCATTTTAAAAACATTGGAAACATCCGAAGATCATCCATCTGTTGATAGTGTGTTTGAACGCGCCAAAGCTGTTGACCCGTCTATCAGTATTGCAACCGTTTATCGGACGCTTAGTTTGCTTGAAGAAATGGATATCATTATCAAGCGTGAATTTAATGAAAGTTTTGCAAGGTATGACACCAACATCGAACATCACCACCATATGATTGATTTGGAAACGGGTGAGGTGATTGAATTTAAAAACGATGAACTGGAAAAAATAAAAATAAAAATCGCCAAAGAACTTGGTTACGAATTGGTTGATCACCGTCTGGATTTGTATGGGCGGAAGATAAAATCGGCGAAATGATCGAAGATACGCGTATCCCCATTTCCATCTGGATTGATGCCCATTTACGTCGCCTGAACGAACAGGGGCGGGGGTATTATATTATCAATAAAGGCGCATTTGCGGCGGGCACGGTTCTGGTTAAAATCAATTTACTCAATGGAAATGCCCGCGTTTTAACACAAATTCGCGATATGGATGGAAATTTGGGCTGGATGCACGCCACGAAAGACGAAACGGTTGCAGAAACCGATGCAGATGCGTATATTCGCCGCGCGGTCGATCGTGACCCCGATTTATGGGCGATAGAGATTGAAGACCGTGAGGGGGTAAATCCCTTTGAAGGAAAAGTAATTTTATAATGTCATCACCTGTTGATTCCCGTCGCACCTTTGCGATTATTGCCCACCCCGATGCTGGGAAAACAACACTCACTGAAAAGCTGTTGCTATTCGGGGGTGCTATTCAGCTTGCGGGTATGGTTAAGGCGCGTGGTGAGCGTCGCCGTGCCCGTTCTGACTGGATGAAGGTTGAGCAAGAGCGCGGAATTTCCGTTGCGTCATCTGTCATGACATTTGATTTTAACGACATTACCTATAACTTGTTGGACACACCGGGGCACGAAGATTTCTCGGAAGACACCTATCGCACTCTGACGGCCGTCGACAGTGCCATCATGGTTCTGGATGCCGCAAAAGGTATTGAAACCCAGACCCTGAAACTCTTTGAAGTCTGCCGTTTGCGGAACATTCCGATTATTACTTTTGTCAATAAAATGGACCGCGAATCTCTCGACCCGTTTGAATTGATGGACGAGGTTGAAGATAAATTGCAGATGGAAGTCACCCCCGCATCATGGCCGATTGGGATGGGGCGTGATTTTAAGGGATGTTATGATCTGTTGAAAGATGAACTGGTTTTATTCGACCGTAGCAAGGGTGAGGCATTATCAGCCACCACCATTACTTGTTCTGGTCTGGATGATAAATTGATTGATGAAAAATTGCCCGCAGACCAAGCCGCGAAGCTCCGTGAAGATGTCGAAATGATACGCGGTGTGTGCCCACCATTTGATTTAGAAGCATATTTGGGTGGTCACATGACCCCTGTATTTTTCGGATCTGCGGTGAACAATTTTGGTGTGCGTGAACTTCTTCAGGGGATTGGCAAATTTGCGCCAAGCCCGCGCCCACAAAAGGCTGCAGAGCGTATTGTGGACCCGCATGAGAGCAAGGTCACAGGCTTTGTTTTCAAAATTCAGGCAAACATGGACCCCAAACACCGCGACCGTATTGCCTTTACCCGCATTTGTTCGGGTGATTTTAAACGCGGGATGAAATTATTCCACACACGGACTGAGAAACAAATGGTCATCCATTCGCCATTGATGTTTTTTGCCCAAGACCGCGAAATGGTCGAAGACGCATATGCGGGCGATATTATCGGTATCCCCAACCACGGTAATTTGCGTATTGGCGATGTATTGACCGAGGGTGAAAAATTAAAATTTACGGGCATTCCGTCTTTCGCGCCCGAATATTTGCAACGCATTGTGTCCGAAGACCCGTTAAAGGCAAAACATTTGGGTAACGCGCTTCAGCAACTTGCCGAAGAAGGCGTTGCGCGTGTTTTCAAAACGCTGTTGGATAACGCGTGGATTGTGGGTGTTGTCGGGATGTTGCAGTTTGATGTTTTGGCCGACCGTATCCGCACCGAATATAATCTGCCAGTGAAGTTAGAAGCGACGAGCCTCTATACTGCGCGATGGGTGATGAGCGATAATCCAACAAAACTGAAAGATTTCCTCGATAATAATCGCGGCGCAATGGCAACCGACCATGACGGCGACCCAGTCTTTATGGCGCGGAATGCGTGGCATTTGAACGACACGATGGACAAAAACCCCGATATTCGCTTTACCGCGACGAAATAGGCTGTTTTTGCTTGAAAACTAGCCAATTCTTCCCTATATAAACCGTACCAAAGGCGTACGGATTGAAAATGATTAAACTATCAAAACTCAGTGATTATGCGATTGTTGTTCTCTCTCGATTGGCGAGCGAGAAGGGCGAAATTGTGCCCACATCCATCCTGTCGAATGATACAGGCATTCCTGAACCTACCGTGTCCAAAGTTTTAAAATTATTGGCAAAGCAAGAAATTGTGATTTCCGTGCGCGGGGCCAATGGCGGATACAAAATGGAACGCTGCCCCAAAGACATTACCGTGACCGAAATGATTACTGCACTCGAAGGGCCGATTGCCCTGACATCCTGCATTGAGCATGGCAACACCGATTGCATGATTGATACGCTCTGCCCCCTGAAAGGCGGATGGCAAAAAGTGAATTTAGCGGTAAAAGAGGCATTGGATAAAATTGTTCTGGCAGATTTGCTCATTCCTGTTCGCCCCAGAAAGCGGGTGGCATAATGGTTGATGCAGCCGTCGTCCAACAGGTTGATGACCTGAACAAATACGAAGCAGGATTTGTCACCAATATTGAGAGTGACAAAGCCCCCAAAGGGTTAAACGAAGATATTATCCGTTTTATCTCTGCCAAGAAAAATGAACCCGATTGGTTGTTGGACTATCGTCTGAAGGCGTTTGCCCATTGGAAGACAATGCCTGAGCCAACTTGGGCGAAAATCCATCACCCGCCGATTGATTATCAGGATGCGTATTATTATTCCGCACCAAAACCGAAACTCAATTCCATGGATGAGGTCGACCCTGAATTATTGGCAACCTTTGAAAAGCTGGGCGTGCCGATGCGTGAACGCGCGGCACTCGCGGGGGTTGCTGTGGATGTTGTGTTTGACTCTGTGTCTGTCGGCACATCATTTAAAGAAAACCTTGCCGAGGTCGGCATTATTTTCTGTTCGATATCCGAAGCCGTCAGAAACCACCCTGAACTGGTCAAAAAATATTTGGGCACAGTTGTGCCATACCATGACAACAAACATGCGTGTTTGAATGCCGCTGTGTTTACCGATGGGTCATTTGTCTATATCCCCGAGGGTGTGCGTTGCCCGATGGAACTGTCCACCTATTTCCGCATTAATGAAATGAAAACAGGGCAGTTTGAACGCACATT
>CAZVSN010000036.1:0-2146 GCA_964629455.1 uncultured Micavibrio sp.
TTTCTTTTCTTTGCGTTTTGACGGAGCATCGCTGTCCTTTTTTTCCTTTGGTAAATTTTTCTTTTGGGACATTGCCGTATTTTGTGGATTTGTATTCATTGTCCCCAATATCTGGGTGGACGATTCTTTCATCGTACCTGCACTTGTCGCTGAAAAATCAATCACGACCCTGTCGGGCTGCCCCTGCCCCTTTTCAATTTGAAAAGCCGACTTAATCATGACAGGACTATTTGTTTCAAAGACCAATCGCCCTTGCCCGCCCCCCAATGCGCCGAACCGAACATCCTTTATTAATGTTCCTGATGGTTTTTGAACGTTGGAAACCTTCCAGTTGAATTCGGCCATATCCACAATAATCCTGTTGGGGGATGGCATCACGAAACTGCGAAACTGGGCGGGAGATGATAATTCGATGACGATTCTCTCTTTGTCTGTATGATTTCCCACGCGCACGGACGTTATGTCCAAAGCCCAGCAAGGGGGCATGAGAATCAAAAACAGGGCAAAGAAAGAAAAAACGGCGGTTTTAAAGGACATTACAACCAAGAGAGATTAGGGGAAGTCAATAATTGCTATTTAAGCAAAAACAAAACTATTTGTTAAGCCTGTTAATATTTGTTAATATCAATCTTAACTAAGATTAATTTTGCTCAACCAAGAAACACGGGAGAAACCCATGCGTGTCCTTCTAGTAGAAGATGATAGCTCCACCGCCAGAAGTATTGAGATGATTCTCAAATCCGAAGGTTATATGGTCGAAACCACCGATTTGGGTGAAGACGCTTATGAACTGGGTAAATTCTATGAATACGATATTATCGTCCTCGACCTGATGTTGCCTGATATGCATGGTTATGATGTTTTGAAAAAACTCCGTGCTGAAAAAATCAATATTCCTATCCTGATTCTCTCTGGCCTTGCCGAACTGGACAGCAAAATCAAAGGTCTGGGCTTTGGCGCAGATGATTATCTGACCAAACCATTTGAAAAAGCCGAATTGATTGCGCGGATCAAGGCAATCGTCCGTCGTTCCCAAGGCCACTCCCAAAGCAAAATTGATATTGGTCGCGTGTGTGTCAATCTCGACTCCCGCACTGTCGAAGTCGACAACAAACCTGTTCACTTAACAGGTAAAGAATACGGCATTCTTGAATTGCTCGCCCTCCGCAAAGGAACCACCCTCACCAAGGAAATGTTCCTCAACCACCTTTATGGCGGGATGGACGAACCAGAGGTTAAAATTATCGACGTGTTTATTTGCAAACTGAGAAAGAAAATCGAAGTGGCAACAGGCGGCGAAAATTACATCGAAACAGTTTGGGGTCGCGGATATGTTCTCCGTGAACCATCACAAGCCGATAAAGTTCGTGCGGCAAATGCATAACTGATATGCGACCATCGCAACCCTTCTAAATCCCCGCCCAGAGGCTTAACTCTTGCGGGGATTTTATTTTGAATATTATACCAGATTAGTCTAATATCTGCCCATGCCGATGAAAGCCGAAGATATTGTGACCATGATTTCCACCGCCATTCCTGATGCGCGCGTGGTGATGACCGACCTCGCAGGGGATGGTGATCATTATCAGGCCGAAATCTATGCGCTGAGCTTTGCGGGTAAATCTCGCATTGATCAACATAAATTGGTCTATGCGGCTTTAGGAAATAAAATGGGTGGCGAACTTCATGCCCTGTCCATCAAAACATTTGCAACTGAGTAAAAACAAAAAAAGAGAGAAATAAAAATGTCCGACAATACAAAATTTTCTGAAATTCGTAGCGCGCTCGCCGAGAACGATGTGGTTTTATATATGAAGGGCACCCCTGTGTTTCCCCAATGCGGTTTCTCTGCCGTTGTGGTGAATGTCCTTGGCAATCTGGGCGTGACCTATAAAGGCATCAATATTCTGGAAGATGATGAATTGCGTCAGGCGATTAAAGAATTTGCCAACTGGCCAACCATCCCTCAACTCTATGTGAAGGGTGAATTTATCGGCGGATGTGACATCGTGAAAGACATGTTCTCCACTGGCGAACTCCAATCCCTGCTGAAAGAAAAAGGCATCTCTATTAAGGATGCCGCTTGACCCCTGACATTGTTATCATCGGCGCGGGTGCTGCTGGGCTTATGGCTGCGGCACGCGCA
>CAZVSN010000036.1:2246-15288 GCA_964629455.1 uncultured Micavibrio sp.
TGACATTGTTATCATCGGCGCGGGTGCTGCTGGGCTTATGGCTGCGGCACGCGCAGGTGCGAACGGAAAATCAGTTGTGGTTATTGACCACACCCGTAAAATCGGCGAAAAAATCCGCATTTCAGGCGGTGGGCGTTGCAACTTTACCAACATCCACACCTCGCCCGCCAATTTTATATCGAACAACCCGCATTTTTGTAAATCCGCCCTGTCGCGTTATACGCCCAAAGATTTTATTGCCCTCGTTGAGAAATATAACATTGCCTATCACGACAAAGGACGCGGACAATTATTTTGCGATGACAAAGCCACGCAAATTGTTGAAATGCTTTTAAGCGAATGCGAAAAATCAAATGTCAAATTCTGGACAGGAACGACCATTCACGACATTGATAAAAACGAAGACGGTAATTTTGATGTAAAAACAGATAAGGGACTGTTCACAACACGCTCACTGGTCATTGCCACAGGCGGGCTATCCATTCCGAAAATCGGCGCAACCAGTTTCGGGTATCGAATTGCTGAACAATTCGGGCATAGCATTATCCCAACCCGCGCGGGGCTTGTTCCCCTCACCTTTACCGACAATATTTCCAACCTCTGCGCCGAACTCACAGGGTTGTCGGTTGACCCGTCTGTGGTATCAACAGGTAAAACAAAATTCGAAGAAGCGTTATTATTCACCCATCGCGGGTTGAGCGGCCCGTCCATCTTGCAAATTTCATCTTACTGGCGGGAAACACAATCTATCTCGGTTAATCTTGTGCCACATCTGAATGCGCTTGATTGGTTGAAAGACAAACGTAAAACAGACTCTAAAAAAATGTTACGCACAGTGGTAGAGGAACTTTTACCATCCCGTCTGGCAACAGCCCTCGCAACCCTTTCGGGACATGATGAACAAATGGGAAATCTGTCTGATAAGAAATTGGTCGCAGTTGCAAATATCCTCAACAACTGGACACTCACCCCTGCGGGGACAGAAGGTTATCGCACGGCAGAGGTGACGTTGGGCGGCGTTGATACGTCAGAGATTTCGTCCAAAGATTTTCAATCGACAATTACCCCGAACCTCTATTTCATCGGCGAGGTTTTGGATGTGACAGGTCATTTGGGTGGATTTAACTTCCAATGGTCGTGGGCTTCTGGTTTCTGTTGCGGCGAGAGTTTAGCTTAAAATCTCCCACAAATTTTGACATAACACCAAAAATCATGTAGTATCTGCATCATAAGCCCATATATGTTCGATTGAACGAGGAAGAAATGACCGACGATATTAACAACGATGCCAATGAGAGTGGAAAAAAATCAGAACGCGCAATGGATATGTTTAATAGAGCTGCAAGTAATACATATGAACCGGTTAACGAGTTGATAAGGGGTGGCATATCAAACATTTCGGGAAAGCTCTCTAATTTCTTCAACGAAACCATGCGAAAAACATTTGATGCGGTTAAAAAAACAGCTTTGTTTGCCGAAGTTGGTTTGATGACAGATCTTGCAATTAATAAAAACACAGCAGATCCAATTATTTTTTATCAAAATGATGAAGAGAAATCTGTGTGGAAAGAATACGTCGACCTTTTAAATACCACATTCAAAAAGGCACTTAATAACGATAGGTACGACAACCCTATCAGAAAAGAACGAGAGAATTTTGAATTAACATCCGTTAAAGGAAAAATAGCTATATTAAACCAGTATAATATAGACATATAAAAACTCTCAATTTTATATCTACAACCCTGTCGGCGGGCGTGCATCGCGGTGCACGCGGCGAGAGTTTAGCTTCCTAAAAAGCTGTCGTCCGCCAACAAACCCCATTGTCATCATACCGATGAACACGAATAAAAAAGACAACGGAAGAAAAAGACTTTCTTGTAACACTCCGTTTTCATCCAACGTGTCGTAAAACACACTTTCTGCGACGGCACAGGCCACACCCATTATAAAACAAGCGATTGCCACCCAAAATGTTTTGGAAAATTTCTTCATTATCAAAATCCTTTCGGCAAACGTGCATCGCGGTGCACGTTACAGGATTGGATAATCCCGAATGCAGCCATCACGGAAATCATTGCCGTGCCGCCATATGACATGAGTGGCAACGGAATACCCACAACGGGTAATAATCCCATCACCATGCCGATATTGACCAAAACATAGACAGAGAAATTCACAGTTAATCCAAACGCGACCAACCGTGCAAATTGGCTGCGGCATCTATAGGCTATCCAATATCCGTAGAGGATGATTAACCCCAATATGCTCAGCAGAAACAAACCACCCATTAACCCCCACTCCTCTGCCCACAGGGTGAAAATAAAATCGGTGTGTTTTTCAGGTAGAAAATTCAGGTGAGATTGGGTTCCCTCTAAATATCCCTTGCCCAATATGCCGCCCGAACCAAGCGCGATTTTGGATTGGGTAATGTGAAACCCTGCGCCCAATGGGTCAGATTCAGGATTCATGAAAATCAGAACACGTTTTTGTTGGTATTCATGCATAAATTGCCATGCAATCGGAATGGCTGCAATCGCGACACCAATCCCTGCAATAAATAACCAGATAGACACCCCGCCCACAAATAACATGGCGGTACTTCCAAATATAATCGCCATACCCGTCCCCAAATCAGGCTGGGCAATGACCAAAGCCACAGGGACAAGAATAATCATCGCAGGCGCAATTAATTTTTTAAGCTGACGTGCCTGATATAATTCCAACCCATGATAATATCGGGCAAGACAGAGAATAGTTGATATTTTTGCCAATTCCGAAGGTTGGATTTTTATAATTCCTAAATCGAGCCAGCGTTGCGCCCCCATCCCGATATGTCCGAAAATATCAACCAATAACAACAGGACAATGACCACGGCATGAAAAGGATACGCAATCCTGAATATCCACCTGATATCTGTAATGGCAATTGCAACCAATACACCAACCGCAAAAATAAACCGCATAATTTGCGGCGATGCCCACGGGTTGATGCTTCCCCCTGCCGCAGAATATAGGCACAAAAATCCAACAGTTGCGACAACAGATAACAGAACGACCTGCCCCCATGCAATCTGGCGGATTTTACCCAAAAAACTCATATCGTCTGATGATAAGGAAGACCTGAAAAGCGCCATATCTAAACCTTATCCATTGCTTTGGTTGCGGGGTTCCGTTTCTGGACTTCTAACATGATGTCATGGGCAATTGGTGCGGCTGCACCCGACCCACTTCCCCCATGCTCAACAATGACTGCACAAACATATCGCGGGTTCGATATAGGGGCGTAGCCGATAAACAAAGCATGGTGACGCAAATGCCATGGAAAATCCTCTTGCTTACGAATGCCTTGTGCACGCTCGGCTTTGGTAATGCGCTTGACTTGGGACGTTCCTGTTTTTCCGCCCATTTCAAACCCTTCTTCCTTGATGCGCGACCCCACGGCTGTTCCACCTGTCGTCATCACTTGTTCCATTCCGCGTTTGACCAACTCCAAATGCTTGGGGTTTATTCCCATGCTGTCTTTGACCGTTTTATAAATTTTCTTATCACCTGAATATCCCGCCAACCATGGTTGAACCGCAATTCCACCATTCACAATGCGCGCTGTCATCGTTGCCAATTGTAAAGGTGATGCCAACATATATCCTTGTCCGATAGATGCGTTGATTGTTTCTCCGGGATGCCATGTTTTATCAGCTTGCTTTCGTTTCCATGCCGTGTCGGGAACAATCCCTGCCTTGGTTTCAGGCAGATCAAAATCAAGATTGCTGCCAATACCCAAACGGCGAGCCATATCGGCTATTCTATCGATACCAACGGCTGTCGACATTTTGTAGAAATAGGTATCGCAGGACTGCGCCAATGCTTTAACAAGATTGACCGTGCCATGCCCCCCGCTTTTCCAACAATGGAATCTGTTTCCACCAAAATCATAATGGCCGGGGCAAAATGCTGTTGTGTGTTCATTAATAACACCCGCCTCTAACCCTGCCAACGCCGTACAGACTTTAAAGGTTGACCCTGGTGGATATAATCCGCCAGCAACCTTATTGTTCAATGGATGGGCGGGGTCATCGCGCAATTGTTCCCAATCCATGGCAGAAATTCCACCTGCAAATGTGTTAGGATCAAAGCTCGGGTGATTGGCCAATGCATAAACAGCGCCTGTTTGTGCGTCCATGACAACGGCGGCGGCGCTCCGCTCGGTTGATAAACGTTGTTGTACAAATCTTTGATATTCCGCATCAATCGACAAAATCAATCGACCACCCTGCAGACTGGATTTACGACTTAACTCTCTGACGGCACGACCATGAACATTGACCTCAACCTCTGCTTTTCCGGGCTGCCCCTGCAACTTGGTTTCGTATGTTTTTTCAATTCCACTTTTCCCGACCTGAAACCCCGGCATTGATAATAATGGATCGCCATTCATATCCTGTTCACTGACGCGACCCACATACCCAACAATATGTGCGGTTGAATCCTTATACGGATAACTCCGCAAATCCCCTGCCTGAACAGATACACCCGGTAATTTAGCCAGATTTAATTCAACTTGGGACACTTCATCCCAATTCAATTTATCCCGAACTTCGACGGGGACATAGGTTGGGTTTCTCTTGGCCTGACGTAATGCTTTTTTGATAGCAGGTTCATCAACCGCAATATATTTCTGCAAATCGCGTAATGTTTTTTCTAAACTCTCTACTTGCTCTGGTGTCACCAGAACCTGAAAATTCTGAAGATTGGTTGCAAGCGGCACACCAAAACGGTCAACAATCTGCCCCCGTGACGGTGGAATAATTTTAACGTTGATACGATTGTTTTCAGCCAGAGTGCGATATTTTTCACCCTCGACAACCTGCAACCATGACAAACGAAGACCAAGGGCAGCCAAAGCCAACCCCTGTAATCCACCAACCACAAATGCGCGGCGGGTAAATGAATCTATCTTGTCCTGATCACGTTCCATTAGTTCTTATATCAGTCGGATAGCAGACGATTCAAGAGCATCATCACAGGAAGGATTAAGGGATACAGACAAAATGAGATAAGGAGGTTAAAAATAATAGGGATAAACGGCGGAAAAGACCATGACGACAGGCCATAGGCAACAATCTGAAGGGCTGTCACCACCAAAACCGCGACACAAAACCCTGCCCAGATAACGGGCCATGATTGCCCCAATAAAAACCTGCGCTGGCTCCTTACGATCATCACCATCGCCATAAAACATAAAGCATATAATCCGACCAAACCGCCCGATAGAAAATCGAGAGTTAAGCCTGCGGCAAAAACGACAGGATACGGCAATAAAGACGGGCGATAAATTGTCCAGAAATAAATCCCTATCAACAACAGGGATAATCTTCCTGTGTCTTGCTCCATAAATGGCATATCAACCAAATTGAGGATCAACAAAATAAAAAGGGATACATAAATACCCAGCAGCTTTAGAAAATAAAATCCGTCAATTCCATGATTGGGCATTTTATTCAGGCTCGGCAGTCAATGATTTTATGCTTTGACGAACATTCGGGTCTTGTGGTTTTTCAACAATCTGGACATATCCCGCCACATAGGGGTCGGAAAACATTTTAACCATCGGTGTGCCATTTCTTATTTCGGCAACTTCACCTATCGGTAAGCCTGTCGGAAACATTCCACCACTTCCCGATGTCACAATTCTTGCGCCTTTTTCAACCATCACATCGGATGGCAAATGAATCAGAACCAACATATCTTCGTTGGTTCCCGCCAGAACCGCGCGTTGGTTGGCCCCTTCAATCACCACAGGAATATGCGAGTTGATGTCGTTCAATAGCAAAACACGGGATGCACGTTGTCCAACTTCGACCACACGACCAATCATACCTTGTCCACCTAATACGGCCTGACCTTCTTCGACGGCATTGCCCTGCCCTGCCTCAATCAAAACTGTTTTAACAAAACCACTTCCTGAATCGGCAATAATGCGGGTCGTAATATAACTTTGGTCGGGTTCGGGAATAACATTCAACAAATCTTTTAATGACTGGTTTTCGGCGCGCAACAACATCGCGGTCTGATACCATTCATGCAATTGTTTGTTCTCTGCTTTTAATCGGGCGTTCTCAGTACGGATTTGGGTTAATCCAGATACATCACTGATTGATTCAACAATAAAACGGAATGGTGCACCAACCCACGTTACAATCGGGGTCATGGCATCGGTTACTGCAATCCGAGGGGAATTCCACAAACTTGGACTAATCATCGAACTCAACAACATCACAACGGCAATTCCTGTTAACGCCATCGGCGAATAACGACTCAGGCGTGCGGCCATACTGGCTGCACGCATTGCTTGTCGTTTTGTGTTCTTGTGGGCGAAATACCCCATATTTACCTAATCCTGTTATTGCTATCTGCGACGTTCATAGGAACTTTAGAAAGAAAGTGTGACACTCTCAATGCAGATTTGCAAATAGGGATTAAAGAAAAGTTTACAGGAACTCAATACCGTAGGTTAAATTGTTCACCTAAAATCTTTTGTTCCTATGACTTGATATGAATATTGGAAAGCTCCCGCGCAATCTGTTCAAAAGCATCAATTAAATCAGCCTGTTGAGGGGCATCATAATATTTGTCTTCTGAACTGGCGCAATTACGAAAATATGATTTGGTATCAGCATTAATCCCTGACGTAAACGTAATGGTGTAGACAGTAATGCCATCATTTTTCATATTTGTACAGGTCTGGAGCAACTTCACATCCAGATCATGGTCAGTCAATTGCAAATTCGACCATGTCCCATATCCGCTATATGAATTCCCGATATTATTATCACCATCGGTCATCAACAGGGCAACCTTCTTGACGGTCTTATCTGCCCATGGCTTACCCTCACGGAACGGCGCTTCGGGTGACAACAAACGATACCCCCAAACCATCCCCAGATTGCTCAATGTATTTCCGGATGCATACAGGCTATTGATTTTCGATGTAATCGTTCCGTATACGTTTGTTAATGGAAGGATATACGATTTATTACATCCGTTATTAGGGTTGCTTGTGCTGTAAGAATACATATTCCACTTCCACCCTGTTCCATAGTTTTTGGTGTCATTTGGTGATGACTGTTCCAAAATACATCCCCACCATTGCTTTGTCTGAGATTGGTTGAATGTCAAATTTTTCGGATTATTCACAAATGCAGTGTCATAGGTTGTTCCATTCGGATTCTTGCCCAACCCATATGGCCCAACATTGACAGAGGTTGCAAATGGCACAATCCCGATTTTTACCAAACTGGAACAGGCAGAATTGCGGCACAATGTGTTCACAAAGTTAGTGGCGGCGGTTTTTAACGCCCCAATATTATTATTGGTCGCCATTGACCCTGTTACGTCCAGAACCAAACCAACCTCTAATCCCAAAATCTCTCTGGTAACGGTGGTTGTGGCACTGACAACCAATTCATCAATTCCCAATAACTTTGCAAAGCTTGTTTCATATTTTGATTTGGCGCTGACCGTAATATCGTCCCCTGATAATGTCACAGTCAGGTCATAGGTCGCCCCGATTTTATCAAGCGGATAGTTTTTATAAAAGAACGCGCTGACCTTACTGCCAATCTCGGACTGTGTTCCACCACCTGCCGAAGATGCAGCCGCCAACGCCGCCGCATCAATGGCATGGGACAATCTTTGCTTGACCATGTGCGCCATCGACAGGTCAACCGCGAACCCTGCCGACCCGACAACAACTGGAATAACCAGAGCAAATGCAACTGATAATGCCCCGACATTTGATTTCAAATACCCAATGATGTTCCGCATCATATCCTCGCTTTTTTATTCTTCTATTATTTCACTTATTGTTTTATTTAACTATCCCAAGTGACGGTTGCACTGCGCCGCCCTCTGGTAAATGCTGTTTCCGAAAACTCCAAATCACCTGTAAAAAACTTTGCAAATTGGGGAACATATGTATACCGCACGGTCACGATAATAATCCCCTCCCCCTCCGCCGCCATTCCTTTGACGCTATTTACCGCGACATCATTCGGGGTCATATTTTCGGTGTGTCGCCATAAAATATCAGGGTCTTGGTTTGCATCAAATTCGATACTCACCACGTCAATCCCGAAATCTACTAAAGCAAAGGGTTCAAATGGTAATTTTGCGCCTTCGATAATATCTGTCAAATTGGCTGTGTCCATTGTACGGTTACGCGATACCAGATCAGCAGCCACTTGGGATGATGTAATTGTTTTTTGTGACAGAACGATTCCATTTCCCAAATCAAACACGCCCATCAATAACGTGACCATTGGCGGGAACAACATCACGGCTTCCATCAATGCGACGCCATCTTCTTCAACGACCCATTTGCGAACCGAATAAACAATGTAAAACCAATCTATGCCCATCATAATTCATTCACGACTTGTTGAACGTCATATGGTTCTGTTTCCAATACGACTGTTGATACGAATAATTTTGTATTTCCCGATGCATCCGAAAACACAGCCCCCAACAGAGGGGTTAGTAACGGATATTTATACGCCGTTCTGATAAGAATAACGTCATCAACTGCGCCCGCATCAAACCCTTGTGATACCAAATTTCCTTCTTCATCGTAATTTGCAGGGAAACTGGCGAAATCAGAAAATCCATTCATATGGACAACTTCATACTGAATACTGTTACAACTCAGGAACGTGTTGGCACGCTCGCACAATAAATCTTTGAATGTTTGTTCGGGGTCGGCACTTGTCTGTGCTTGCCCTGTCCTGATGACGCGCGCAGCATCGTTGGTTGCTGCGTCCAATGTGCTCATGGCGGCAAACATAACGGACAATTCAATAATTCCAATCAATAGATAGGTAAAAGGAAAGGCAACAAATGCGAACTCAACTGCCGTTGCCGCGCCCTCGTCCTTTATCCATTTTTTAAAAATATTGCCCATAAACCTAATTCCTCACCCTCCATAATACGGGGTCAGGGACAAGAGTTTCTTAACAACTTGTAAAATTTAATCTAATTTGCAGGGGTTTGGGCGATACGCCCTAATCACCCTTGGATTCCACGGGGAACCCATATTGATCAAGCTGGGTTTCCCCTGCCACCTCTGGCCCCCAACGAATGACCAAATCTTTTTGGATTTTTTTAATATCTTCCAACCGTTTATGGCCTTTTTGTATCATGATGCCGGCCACAAACCCCGCCAGACCCCATTCAATCAAATACCCAACCAACGCGCCGCCATACATGACGACAATATTGAGCGGGTCACCCAGCAAACTAATTGCCAAAGAAAATGTGTGGCCACCTTGCACCAATTTAAACCAGAAAGGAAAACATCCTGCAAAATTCATAAACCCAACGGTCAAAGCGCGGGTTCCCTGCCGCGATTTTTCTGTGAACCTTGCCACAACCGTCGGCAACATTCCGATAAAGAAAAGCGTTGTTGTTGGTATCACAGCAACAGAGGTCAGCAACATGACACTCAACAATAATCTGCTTTTAAAAGATTGGGGCGATGCGTTTTTCTTAGCCATTAAAACACTCTTCCTCCGCCACCTGATGTGAATGTGAAAATCAAATAGACAACGACAACCAATGCGGCAATCGCGCCAGAAACCAATGTCGACACCTGACGCCCTGCGCCCGCACCGAAATTAGGGTTGGTGTCCAGTTCATTTTCCAACTGTATATGTTCGTTCTTTAACGCCTGATATTGACGCATGGCGACAATGTAATTGTGCATATCCATCTGCACCTGATCATAATTATCAAACAAAGCGGCTATTTTTTCCAAGCTTCCTTTGTTTTTAATTCTATCCAGTTGATCTTTTACTTTTTTGCGATGCTCACGGTCATGGAATCTTTCGATCAATACATCCAACATTCCGGATATCCATTCAGATAATCCGGGTAAGGCCGCAATCTTGTCACGTTTTTGAATGCTTGCAAAAACTTTCAGAACGCCCAATCGTTGGCGGTGTCTTTCGGATGCCGCAATATCGGCTAAAAATGGTTCTATAATTGATTTATCCCGCACAGATAAAAACGCCACAATATGCCTGTCTAAAAACCATTCGGGACGTTGCTTGCTACCCGACATTTTTTCTAACGCCATCAAATAATCTTCTGCGCTCCGCACATAAAACCCTGACAATTTCTCACTCAAACACGGGGCCATAGGACAGAGGTAATAGACACAACGCTCGATGCCATAACCAATCATCGCCTGACTTAAAAATCTTTGACAATTCTCAATGCGGTTGACCGCATCCCCCACGCCATCGGCATGAATCTGTGTGCATTTACTCCAGAACCCGACCAGACTGCCCTGTATCATGTCGACAAAAGGCGTTAAATCTTTTTTGGTTTGCATGGCCTCAATCAAAAGGCTGCCGAAACCTGTCGGTGTAAATTTCAAATTCCGATAAAAAATTGGGTTTTCAGGAGCCATCGCAATGGCCATGGCCGATGCCAGACGATCAGCATAATTTGAATTCCCCGAAGCTTTTTGCGCCTCAGTCAGAGCCTGATCATATCGTGTTTCGTATTCTTTATCCTGTAACGACCTGTTCAACCACAGGAATAATTCACCATTTTCAACCAACGGAACAACGATTGATGAATCTTGCGGCAATACCATTGACAGGGCTTGGGGACGAAGAAATTTACGGCGACTAAATTCAAGCGGGCGCGACGCTTTCAAAGCGGTTAAAGCCCCGCCCTGTTTTGCACTCACACGGCGACCATCCGCCCAAACCATGATGTCGGAAAATGTCCATCTTAGTTGAGGATCATCATTTAATGTTCCGCGTAAGAATTCTAAAATCTGCGCGGGGAATCTGTCTTTGCCTGTCAGGAAATTAAACGACCCCAATTCAACTTTCTGATTAATAATTTCTTCATCAGACAATCCCTCTGCGGGATTATGAACACGCATTAAGGATGACACAGTCACTCCCAATGCATAAATGTCATCGGCATAATCAGGCATACCGCGCCCTAACGGAGTTGCTAATGCCCGCGAAATAGTTTCATAGATAACGGGTTGGGCATATCCTGCGGGAACAGATAATGTTTCCCCCAAAGATGCATTTTCAAATGTGGTACTTCCACCATCAAAGAGATTATCAACACGAATATTTCCATGAACAAATGCGTTATCATGCATTGCGCTCAAGGCATCCAACAGATTTCTTAAAACTGTTGAAACAACAACATCGCCCTTTAAACCCATGGCAAGCGCATTTTTATTCAATGCGATCGGATTTCCCAATTTATCTTCATAAACAAAGACAAAATGTTCTTTCATATCCAATGCCCAATCGACAACACCACACGCCAATAATTTGGGCAGATGGGGGCAAGTAATTCCCGTATATTTATGAACGATTTCAGCTTGGGGAATAATGTGTTTCTCACACACCATGGCAAATGCTTTTATTCCACCTACTCCCGTTGCCTGATACGCCTTGATAATTCCTTGATCCAGATGCGGAAGGCGCTTGTCTGGAAAAATTTTAATTTCGCCCTTTAAGACAGATGGCTCCAAAGCCTTATTCGGTTTTGGAGACTCCTCTTTCTTGTCTGCATCCTGTGGCGGATTTTTTTCTTCGGTCATAAATGGCAATCAAAATAGGGAATGCGCACGGCAAGAAAACGCCGCACGCGTGATTCAAGGTACAGAATCATACCCTGTGTCGTGTAAAATGTAAATTCGTCTTAAGAAAAGAACGGGTCTTGCACCAAAATTGTATCATCCCGCTCGGGGCTGGTGGACAACAACGTTACCGTTGATTCAACCAATTCCTCTAAACGTTTGACGTATTTAATGGCTTCGGCAGGTAATTCCGCCCAACTGCGCGCCCCGCGGGTTGAATCTTTCCACCCCGCCATTGTTTCGTAAATCGGGGTAACTTGCGCCTGATCAATCTGCGATGCTGGATAATAATCCAGACGCTGCCCATTTAATTCATAGGCAACACAGACATTGATTTCATCCAGACCGTCCAAAACGTCCAGCTTGGTAAGCGCCAACCCATCAATGCCACCGACTTTAATGGCCTGACGTACCATGACCGCATCAAACCATCCGCAACGACGTTTCCGTCCTGTGGTGGTTCCAAATTCGTGACCACGACGACCTAATGTTTCACCAATGTCATTAATTTGCTCGGTTGGAAATGGCCCTGTTCCTACACGGGTTGTATACGCTTTGGTAATCCCCAGAACATATCCGATTGTTTTCGGGCCAACACCCGCCCCCATCGCAGCAGATCCAGACACGGTGTTAGATGATGTCACGAATGGATATGTTCCATGATCAACGTCCAACATCAAACCTTGTGCACCTTCAAACAAAATCCGTTTTCCAGCGTGACGCGATTCATCCAATATTTTCCACACAGGTGCGGCGTATGGAATAATTTTTGGCGCAACTGCCATTAATTCATCATACATATTGCCCGCATCCATTGGCTCACCACCCAACCCTTTTAACAAAGCGTTGTGATGGAATAATAAACCTTCCAATTTTTCGCGTACCAATTCGGGGTGTTTTAAATCACACAGGCGAATACCACGACGCGCAACTTTATCTTCGTATGCGGGGCCGATACCACGGCCTGTCGTGCCAATCATTCCCTTGCCGCGCGCGGCTTCCATGGCTTTATCCATGACCGAATGAATGGGCAAAATCAAATTGACGTTTTCGGCAATCTTTAAACTTTCTGGGCTGATTTTAACGCCTTTGGCAGATACCGTTTCAATTTCCTGTAACAATGCCCATGGGTCAACCACTACGCCATTGCCGATGATTGACAATTTTCCTTCGCGGACAATTCCTGATGGCAACAGATGGAGTTTATATTCAACACCATCAATGACCAAAGTATGCCCCGCATTGTGCCCACCCTGAAAGCGAACAACAACATCGGCGCGAGAGGATAACCAATCGACAATCTTTCCTTTACCCTCATCACCCCATTGGGACCCGATGACTGCAACATTTCCCATTCTATTTTCCTTT
>CAZVSN010000036.1:15388-17822 GCA_964629455.1 uncultured Micavibrio sp.
CTCATCACCCCATTGGGACCCGATGACTGCAACATTTCCCATTCTATTTTCCTTTTTTAAATAACTATTTTTACCACGAAGAACACGAAGGTCACGAAGACCTAAATAACAAACCTTTTAATGCCATCCTTGAACATTTTCTGATTAAAATTAATAAGCAATCCAGTCCGTATTCCTGACAATCTCATATAGTTCATAATTTGAGCGGCATGCCTATCATTTAACTGATCAACACTTTTTAATTCTAATATCAACGAATTATCTATAACGATATCCGCCTTAAATCCTATCCCCATATCTTCGCCATCCATAAAAACATGAATCTCTTTTTCAGATTCAAATGGGATTCCTCTCTTTTTTAAGACAGAGCATAGGCACTGATGATAAACGCTCTCCATCAAACCAACGCCCATCTGCTTATAAACATAAAATGCAGAATCAAGAACTTCTTTAGAAATATCGTCACTTGAAATATGAGATTGTTTTATCATGAAACATACCACCCTTTCTTCGTGACCTTCGTGCGCTTCGTGGTTAAAATTATACCAATAACAATTAGCTGGCGGCTTTGGTGATGACATCACACAAATCATCGACAATCTTTTCGACCATTTTTTGATCATCACCTTCGGCCATAACACGAATAAGCGGCTCGGTTCCCGATGGGCGAACCAACAGACGGCCATTGGAAGCCAAGGTTTTCTCGGCTCTTTGAATGGCCTCTTGAACCTCGTTCTTGTCCATTGGCTTTGCGCCTTTTTCAAATCGTACATTTTTCAACAATTGAGGCACAGGGGCAAATATATTCAAAAGTTCGGACGCACGCTTTCCACTCTCTTTCAGAATGGATAAAATTTGTAATGCCGCAAGCAATCCATCGCCCGTTGTTCCAAAATCAGACATCACAACATGACCTGATTGTTCACCGCCCAGATTGAATTGTCCGCTTCGCATTTTCTCGACAACATATCTGTCACCGACAGCAGTGCGAACCAGATTCATTCCATTGGATGTCAAATATCTTTCAAACCCTAAATTCGACATAACGGTCGCAACAACGGTGTTATGATTTAATTGTCCATTGCGTTTCATGTGCGTTGCCAGCAACGCCAGAATTTGGTCGCCATCAATCCGTTGCCCAAATTCATCAACCAATATTAAACGGTCAGCATCCCCATCGAGCGCGATACCAATATCTGCGCCCTCTGCCACCACAGCCCCTTGCAATGCTTTGGTGTCGGTTGCCCCGCATTCCAGATTAATATTGCGTCCGTTGGGCGCAACCCCAATCGAAATGACTTCGGCTTCTAATTCCCACAATGTTTGGGGGGCAACTTTATAGGCTGCGCCGTTGGCACAATCCAAAACAATCTTTAATCCAGCCAATGTTTGTTTTCTTGGGAAACTGCTTTTCACATACTCGACCATACGACCGACCGCATCATCCATGCGACTTGCGCGACCTATATTATCGGGTAATGCCAAACCTTCGGTCATTAAATTCGGATTATCAATCCAATCTTCAATTTCCCTCTCAATCGCATCGGCGAGTTTATATCCATCTGCACCGAATAATTTAATACCGTTATCTTCATATGGATTGTGGGATGCCGAAATCATAACCCCGACATCTGCGCGCATTGACCGCGTCAAAACAGCAATGGCAGGTGTTGGAATGGGCCCTGTCAAAACAACATCCATCCCCATGGACAAAAACCCAGATGTCAAAGCCTGTTCCAACATATAACAAGACAGGCGTGTGTCTTTTCCAATCACAACACGGTTATGCGATGAATACTTGCTCAGTACACGCGCCGTGGCCATTGCCACTTTCTGGGCAATATCGGCGGTCATGGGATACTGGTTCGCCCGCCCGCGAATACCGTCTGTTCCGAAATAACGTTTTGTCATGATGTTGGTTTTAGTAAGATTAAGGGCAAAAGTAAAAGGAAAACAGGCATCTATCCCAGTTTATTATGTCGACTGAGCAACATAATTTCCACTTGCCGTAATAAAGCGGGGTGCTTGGCAACATCATCAATTGTTCGCTCATCAATCACAATCGTTGATCGATAGGCCTCAGGCAAGGAAATATTCACCGTGAACGGATTTTTGGTCATTTCCTTTTTTTCAACGGAAATATCTGTCTTTTCAATGCCCATCGCCATTTTGATGCGATGCTCCAACAATTCCACAAATCCTTTTTCAATGTCTTTTGTAAATGCCTTGTCGCCTTGGGCGGCCAATAGAAACTTGCGGCTCAAATCCTTGCAATCTGATGATAAATGAAAAGCTATTCTAATATTCGTATCGCCAGTGTGGTGTGTGACTGTTGTCATTTTTCCCTCGTTATGTCTTTTGCAATGCATAGCACCGAACAAACCCTTATGTCAAATTTCACAAATGGGATTTTTCTTGATATATATAATAAATA
>CAZVSN010000037.1:0-11426 GCA_964629455.1 uncultured Micavibrio sp.
TGTTCAATAATATTATCCATTGGCGTTTGTGCGGGTGGTGTTTTCCGTGCCATTTGTATTTTTTCCTAAGCGACTGATTCTTCTGTATGTAAGGGATATTTTTTCGCAAAAACCGACGCAAAACGCAAGCGCGCATCGGGAATTCCGTGCGAATGATGTGCAAAAACCCAATTTTGTAGGAAATATCCCGTTAATTTCAACCCTTTGACAATATCATCCGCGCCGTCCCCCAATTTTTCGGGTTTCAAAAATTCGGGCAGAGCGAGGAGTTTATCGCGATATGGATACCCTTCCTTTAACGATACGGCGCACCCCGATTTAGGGCTGACGTAAGTCAACGTCCGTGCATCGCCATTGGCAACACAGCGCGTTAAATCTAGACCGAACCCCAATTCTTTCAGAAATGCCAATTCCCACATGATATAGGCCTGCGCCCATACTGGCGTTTGCAACGTGTCAATCAACGCCATCATCCCGTGATATAGTCCCGCATGACCTTCGCGTTCTGGCAGGGCAGAATCACAGAGCGCACAGGCGGATAATAATGCCGCGAGTTTTAACGGGTCGTCCATCACGCGGGCCGCGCAATTTTTTCCCTGTTCGAATTTGAAATTTCCCAATTGGTCGGATACGCGTGATTGCCAATCAACCTCAATCCACGTTCCTGCCTCTAAATTCCCACGCATCTTGGATGATTTCGCACCATACACATATCCGTTATGTCGCCCGTGATTCTGGGTTAAGACAGATACAACAGCGCCGCTTTCCCCGTGGGGGCGCGCCGCCAGAATAATTCCTTGATCTGTCCAATGTTCCATGCTGTAACTATGCCATGATGACCGCGCATATTCTACCCCCGAAAGCATTTTATCTTGTCCGTCACGGACAAAGCGAAGCCAATTTGAGAAGAGTTACCGCAGGCGGTGGGTTAGATAGCCCCCTCACCGAACTGGGGATAAGTCAGGCCAAAGAATTGGCATCGGTTATTCATCATTTACCCGTTAAGCCGTCCCGCATTTATCATTCACCCATGCAACGGGCAAAACATACGGCAGAACATATCAATACAACCCTAAAACTCGACATGGTGGAAATTGACCCTTTGCGCGAACACATATTTGGTGATTGGGAGAATACAGAATGGGACATTATAAGACCCCTATTTACACAAGGCATCAGCCCACCGAATGGTGAAACATTCCGTGAATTTGAAATACGCATTCAAAATGCACTCCACCATATCCACACAAATGACCATGATGCCCCGCCTATGTTGGTCTGTCATGGCGGCGTCTTTCATGCCATTGGGCGTCTATATCAACAAAATATCGGTGAGGTTGGGAATTGCGCCCTGTATCATTTTGAACCCGCCCCGACACAAGAAAATTTCCCATGGACAGTGACAATCTTTACACCCTGCCCCACAGAGGGTTTAAGGCTTCAGACGTTCCAAGGCTAATTTATTCGTATGCATATCCCCGAATTCCAATGCCATAGTTGCCACACGCTGATAATACGATTGTGGATTAGGGTTACGCATCATCCCGATCATTCCCGCCTTTAAAACATCATAGGATTCTTTTCGTTGCCCCATACGTTCCAGCATATCTGCCAATTGGACGCGCGCAGGAAGCGATGCTGGGTTTATCAGCATTGCGTGTCTGGCCTGCACCAATGCCGCTTCTTTGTCGGTTGATTGTAAAATTTTTGACCGTTCAACGTAGGTCTGTGCCATACGGGGGTTTGCTCGCTCAGCCCTATCCAATAATTCCACCGCACGCTTAGTATCTTTTGTGCCTGCGGCAAAAATCGCTGCCTGTAAATACGCACGACCATTCAAACCAAGCCCCGTTGTATCGGCAAGGTTCAAATGATGCGCAAAGGCAGCCACATTTCCTGTGCCCAATTCGTCGGCGGCTTTGCCCACCTGATATTCACTGATGGCGACGCCCCACAGGGGAATAAATGCGATAAAAATACCAAAAACAACACAGATGTCCCGCACCTGCTTTTTCATGCCTACGGCATATTCACGCGTTGCAATTTGTTTATTCCATACCGCCAGCATGAACCCCGTTGTCATCAACGATGGTAAAATATAAAAATTGAAATTGACCAGAGAATGCCCCACAACCAGAACAAATGCAGAAAAAGGGATGAGCAAATTCAGCCTGTCATTCTGATTTTCAATTTTTCGAATGCGTTTGAATGTTTGAACGCAGACAAATCCGACAATCAACACCGCCAGAATAGGAGCCATAAACCCCATCTCTGCCGCAAATTGTAATAAATCATTATGCGCCATATATCCCGCACTATCGTCCAACGGGTTTCTATATTCGGGGTAATAGATAAAAAATGTCCCTATCCCCGTTCCCGTTAATGGGTGGGCGACAAACATCTCTATGGTCGATTTCCAAATCATAAAACGACTTCCCGACAAATGATTGGGTTCATCAACCGATGCGGTTTGGAATGATTCTATCGTTTGCGCCCCATCGGTAAACCAATGAGGAATACTTAATTCAGAGGCCGTCATCGTCCCCAACACGATCAGAACAGCACCTAGAAACGCCAATACAGGCTTTTTTGTTACTGGTCGCGCCAGCATCGTCATGACAATCCACACCCCTGCAAATGCCAATGCCACCGCCCGACCTTCGGTGGTCATGATGGATGCAAACATGACCAATGTTGCAATAAAATTGGCGTGTTGCCATTTGCCGCCACGCAGTGTTTCGCCCCAGAATAAAAGCGTTCCAACTGCAAGCATCGCCCCCAGACTGTTATTGTCTGAAAACGGCCAATGCGTTCCTCCAAATTTTAACATCTCTGGCATCCAGAAAAATTGAACCAATGCCGACACACCCAGAACCAATAAAATGCCGCGTATACATTTAAATATGATGGACGTATCCATCATGCTGAATAATAAAAATGTTATCGGGAACGCGCTAAAGAAATAGAGGAATGTGATAGATACAAATTTCACATCGCTCAATGCGCAACTGAAAGCCGCAATAGCCCATAAAGCCAATATCGCATAGGTCAGGAAATTTATTTTTATGACAGGCGCGCGCGATAAGAAAACTGCGCCTATCGCCATCATCACGGCAGATACAGCAAACCCTGTTTGCAGACTATCGGAAACGGGAAAAAGATAAAACGCAGTGATGTAGCCCAAAAGCCATAAAACAGGCGCAATCACTACCATGTACGGAATGCGCCAGAATCCATGTGAACAAATCCGCTTTTCGGATAATACCCAACTCCACCTGCCCCTAAATGCACGGCAGCTTCACGAATATTGCGCGCAGAAATTTCGCCCAACCGCACATCAATTGCCTGACCAGACATATGCAATGACCGTTTGGCAACGCCTTCGCCATTTGAACGCAAAGCGGCATTAGTGTTCGGGGAACGATAGCCAGATAACATTGTATAAGGCTCATCGGCCTGCAAATGTTTATGAACCAACGCAATAATGTCTATCACACGCGGATCCATCGGGAATACTTCATCGGCCCGAACATCACGCATCACATAATTGATACGTTCAAAGGCTTCAGGCAAATATTTATCACCAACACGATAAACACCAGAGAAGGTTTCACCTGAACGTTGGTTGCTGAAAGACACGTTATACAGGCCATTGCCCGGCAACGCCAAGGCTGGCTTAAACGAAGCGACAGATATCAAAGCCGACATAGATAGAGTCAGGCCACCTTTTAAAACACTGCGACGAGAGAGCAGTGCATCTGAATCAGGAAGCAAAAAAGACATGAATCACCTTCATAAAGAACATCGTGAAAGACCAGATGAATTTCTAACAAAAAAAAGGAACTTACAAAAGAACCTAGATTGGGGATACAGAACATATCCCCGATATATCTATTTTAATGCAACCCTGTATGTTATGCAAGTTCGAGAGGGTTTTCCGTATATCACGCAGTTATCTGGTGATTTCCAATGCAAAGAAATTCGGAATATTCAGGTGATTACCCAGAGTTTCCAGCGCGGTTTGCAGCGTTTCAACGGGGCTAGGAATATGGTCTGCCGCAAGGGTATTGTACGCCTTATCAATTGTTGCACTGGCACGAGCCAATTCCGTCTGAGGAACAGTGTCATCAAGCAATTGCGGCCCCGTTTTCACAACGGTACGACCATTATCCGAAATTGGTAACGCACAACAACCAAATTTAAGGCTCAAAGCAGCAGCAACAGCCAAAGACACTTGAATGATTTGAGGTTCCATGATTCCATCTCCTAATATATCTGCAAACAACACAATGCAAAAAACGTATAGCAAGCATCACAAAAATGCAAGCTTAGCGAATTTTAGGCAGATCAAATGGAATTTTTCCATTGTTTTGAAGGAGTTGGACCAATTTGGTATCCAACCCGTACAGGTCGTTTGCAATCACAATCCTGTCTTTAGAATCAACCCACACGGTATGATAAAACAAATAGACAGGCACAGGGTGTTCCGCCCGAATTTCAATCAGCTTGTTTTTGGCCACATACGAATCAATCCTATCATCTGACCATCCGTTATTTGGCCCCAGAATAAAATTGGCAATCTTGCGCGGCTCTGACAAACGGACGCACCCCGAACTGAGCGCCCTATCATCTTTGACAAATAATTCTGGTGCATTCGTATCATGCAAATAAATATCATATTTATTTGGCATCAGAACACGAATAACCCCCAATGCATTATCTTCGCCCGGCCCTTGAAACATCTGTATCGATTTCAGGCCTTCGGGTGTCATATTTTTCCAATCAATATCGGTTGATGAAACTGTTCTGGTTCCTGTTTCCGATGTAACACGAAAATTAATTCCGTGATCATTCAATGCATTCGGATTGTTTTTTAACTTTGGCAAGTAATCTTCATTTTTAATCGTATCAGGGACATACCATGACGGATTGAACCGAACCCCGACGATTTCATCCACAAAGCTGACTGTCGGGCGTTTTTCACGGCCAATAATCACAGGCATTTCAAACACAACATTGCTGTTTTCAATGGCCTTTAACTGCATCTGCGGAATATTGACTTCGATGTGGCGCGGGGACATGGGGCGACGTATCCATCTGCGGCGCTCCAGATTAGCAATTAATTTTACCAATTTTTGTGTGCGCGTTTGATTGATGGCATCAAAACTGCGTGGCCCGATAATTCCATCTGCTGCCAAACCATGAAGTTTTTGAAACTCCTCAACATCTTTTTGAAGTCGCGCATCATAAATATCCGACTTGTCGGAATTTCCCAATTGGCGGCGAATATCCATGATGGATGAATGACGCATACCCGGTTTTAATACGCCAGAGAACCTGATGGTTTTTCCATTTTTCTCGGGGTTTTCTGCCAAATCTTTTGCAATCGATTTCAATTCCCCTGACAACGCCTGATAGACATCATCCTGTGGCGCCAATTGCATTAAAAAATCAGACTTGTCAGATTTTTCAGACAGAATAGAAAGCAACGAATATCCATCAATACCGCGTGACCATGATGAAGAATCTTCACCCGTCATGCGGGGAGATAGACGCATACCACTTAAATCCTGACCAAAGCGAATAACGGCATCGGAAAACAAAATCTCGCTTTCTATTTCACGATCTTTAGGAATGCCATTTTTGAACAACGCCTGCAATGCATTGTAGTGATAATTTTCAGGGTTTAAGCCCTGTTCCCATGAATTTCCAATGGCCTTTACAATATCTCTGGCTTCGGAGTTTAATTCATCATCATCAACCCAAAGAAACTTTCCTTCTTTTTCGGTATAGAATTTTTGAACGGCAAATCTATCCGCCAACGCGTGGCCCGCAACCGTCTTAACAGAAAACCCAGATAGGTCAGCAGAGAATGCAGCGCCAGACACACCACAGACAGACATCGCCATTAAAGCAAAAGATAAGGCAGGCAATCTGCGCATTTCATGAATCCCTTTATTCGATAACTATTTATCTATAATTTTTTTCTCGCGTTGATATAACAACTCATCAATCACATTGCGAACCGATGCCGCATTGGACAGATACGGAATGAATGAATAACGGGAACCCGTCCCCGTCAACACAACCGTGCCATACCCCAAAATTTGCCCTGTTATTGTTCTTTGAATTTCAACGCTCTCAACACGTTCCAACCGCACCTGAACCGTGTCAACCTTGATAAATCCAGAGCGAAAGAAAATGCGTTCATTGGTGACAATCAGCAACAAGAATTTTTGAAGCATAAACTCGTACACAAAGGTCAGCAAAGAAATAATAGTCAGAAAAATCCCCAGTGGCTTGGCAACCAAACCAAGCAAAAGCGCGATACATAAAATAACAATGGCTTTCCAAAAGATACCGTTTGATATGTGGCCTTTAATCAATACCGCTTCACCATCACGCAATGAGGAAGGAAGATCATTTTCTTGATTGGTTGCTGCCATAGCTTTCTCCCCGACTAGATATTAACCTGTTCTGGCTTTTTCAATAGCACGACGAAACCGGATAGGTTCTGCCAAATTCGGCATAATCAATTCACCAACGCCCATACCATGAATAATTAATCGCCCGAAATCGAATATACGTCCCCACACCGATTGCTGAACGGAAATACTTTCAATGCGGTCAATGCTCATTTCACCAACATTCCGCGCAACCAATCCACGTTTGTAAATCAATCGATTGGTTGTCACGACAATTTCGGTTGTTGCCTTAATGACCAACATCTGGGCAAATTTCAAAAGACCAATCAAGAAAACCAGCAATGAAAAAAGTTTTATCCCAGGATGCAATTTGCGAATGATGGATAACATCCCATCATCCAGTTGCAATGGAGCTGTCAGCAACATTTTCGCCACATTAAACGGTACATAATGCACCAATGTTTCAAATGATATCAGAATGGAAACCGCAAAAAACAATCCCCACACGATAGCCATGATAGCCTGAACATCATAGAACCAGTGGAATTTCGCCACATAGATCATACGTTCATCAGGTGCCAATGACTGCTGGACATACAACATTATTCATCACCAAACGAAATGCCAAGTGCCCGCGCCGTATGAACCAATGATGAATTCACATCAACAGCTTGGTACGCCGCGATAGCAGCTTCAATCGGCACATCAACAACTTCACGGTTTTTCCATGCAACCATGCGGTCAAATTTCCCCTCAGCAATCAAATCAACAGCACGAACACCGAAAGCCGAAGCCAGCAATCTATCGTTATATGTTGGTTGGCTTCCGCGTTGGACGTGTCCTAAAACAGTCACGCGGGTTTCAGATCCAGTCGCTTTAAATATTTGGTCGCCGATGTAATGACCAATTCCGCCATAGCGCATCTGCCCGTCACTGAATTTTGTTTGCTGGGCATCGCCTTCCAAAGTTTTTACGGCTTCGGATACGACCACCAAACCAAAGTTACGGCCACCTGCTTTTACAGATGCAATTTTCTTTGCAATGCTGCCAATATTATATTGGATTTCAGGAATCAGGATAACATCTGCACCACCCGCAATCCCTGCGGTTAATGCGATATGCCCTGCATCACGCCCCATGACTTCCAATACCATCACACGGTCGTGCGATGCTGCTGTTGGTTGCAATCTGTCCAACGCTTCGGTTGCAACAGAAACCGCCGTATCAAATCCGATGGCTGCTTCGGTTTCACCGATATCATTATCAATTGTTTTAGGAATACCCACCATACGGATACCCCCCTGCATTGCCAATTTACGCAAAATCGCAAAACTGCCATCGCCACCGATTCCGATAACGGCTTCGATACCCAATGTTTTAAACCCGTCAATAATATCTTGGGTTCTGTCTTTTACAGTTCCGTCAGGCATTGGATACGCAAATGGGTTTCCTTTATTGGTTGTTCCCAAAATCGTTCCGCCCATCCGCATCACGTTATTATCAAACATAGATGGGGTTAAAACACGATATTGCAACGGATCACATAACAACCCTGCCGTCCCATCCAAAATTCCGTAAATTTCCCACCCTAAAAGGTCTGCTCTGTGGACTGCTGCGCGAATAGCCGCATTTAAACCAGCACAATCACCGCCACTTGTTAAGATACCAATTCTTTTTGTCATTTTGCCTCAAATATATAGTCACTACTCTTTAAAGAAGCGTCTACCATACTGATTCCGTTGGGAAACGTAAATGCCCCCCTAAAAGATATCTTTCATCTATCTCCAATAAAGTTTGACTTACAAAATCGATATAATTCTGGTATAGATTGCAAAATTTACAGGATTGGTACTTATTATTTATGGTTGATGAAGACTCCCTCCGCGAACAGCTAGATGAGCTGCGCCAAGAACATAAATCGCTAGACGAACAGATTAACCAGCTCAGCCGCGCGGGAGCCGTTGATTTTCTAACGATTGCCAAGTTAAAAAAAGAGAAACTGCGCCTGAAAGACACTATTCAGCGCATTGAAAGCATGCTGATTCCAGATATTTTGGCCTAAACGCCAACCAAAAGGACAATAAAATGAGCGAATCCGATAAAAATCCCGTTATTGGTATCATTATGGGGTCGCAATCCGACTGGGATACCATGCAACACGCTCATGAAACCCTTCATAATTTAGACATTCCTCATGAAACCCGAATCGTATCGGCCCATCGCACCCCTGACCGCCTTGCCGATTATGCAAAAACAGCAAAGTCCCGTGGGTTACAAGTGATTATTGCAGGTGCTGGTGGCGCTGCCCATTTACCAGGGATGACCGCCAGCATGACTCCCCTTCCTATTTTGGGCGTTCCTGTTGAAAGCCACGCCCTCAAGGGAATGGACAGTTTATTATCCATCGTTCAAATGCCCGCAGGCATTCCCGTTGGGACCTTGGCAATTGGCAAAGCAGGCGCAATCAACGCCGCTTTATTGGCGGCCTCCATCCTCGCATTAAATGACCCTGCCCTTGCCACACGCCTTGATGATTACCGTAAGAAACAGACCGACAATGTCGCAACCATTCCCCAATAAACAAATTACCCTTGGCATTCTCGGTGGCGGACAATTGGGACGGATGTCGGCCATGGCCGCCGCACGGCTTGGCATTAAAACGCATATCTTTTGCCCCGAAACAGATGCCCCCGCATCGCACGTTGCCGCGCAAACTTTTGTTGCTGATTACACAGATAAAACCGCGCTCAAAAACTTTGCGAAATCGGTTGATTTTATATCGTATGAATTTGAAAATATCCCTGTTGAAACAGTGCAATACCTCAAGAAACTTAAACCTGTTTATCCGGATGATTATTTGCTGGAAATTGCCCAACACCGTTGGCACGAAAAACAATTCCTGAACAATATCGGCATTCCAACCGCCACATGGGCCAAAGCCTGCACCGCCGACCAAGTTAAAGTTACACTTCAGGAATGGAAAACAACCAACTGCATTCTAAAGACTGCGCGATTTGGCTATGACGGCAAAGGACAAATCAAAATATCCAAAGGAACAGATATTGACGCGGCTTTTTCCGCCCTCAAATCCGATGAAGTGATTATTGAATCCATCGTTCCATTCGCCCATGAAATATCCGTCATTGTGGCGCGGGATATTCATGGAAAAACAGAATGTTATGACGTTGCCCTCAACGAACATAAAAACCATATCCTCTCCAAAACAACTATCCCCGCCCCACTTGCCCCCGCCATCCTAAACAAAGCCAAAAAACTGGGTAAAAAATTGGCCGATGAAGTCGGACTGGTGGGTGTTCTGGCACTGGAATTATTCGTGACCAAAGACGGCAAATTGCTTGCCAATGAAATTGCACCGCGCACCCATAATTCGGGACATTGGACCATTGATGCCTGCGCCGTGTCCCAATTTGAAAACCATGTACGAACCGTTTGCGGTTTGCCCGTCGGGTCTGCCAAACGCCATTCGGATGCCGTTATGCTCAACCTGATTGGCGACGACATTATGCTTGTGGATAAGTATGTGGATAAGCCGAATGCCTGCATCCATCTTTACGGCAAGCCCGATGTCCGCGCAGGTCGGAAAATGGGCCATATCACCTTGATTTGGGATAAAAATTAAGAATCCAGTTGAGAAACGGGTCGTCCTGACATACACTCTCCCCCGCGCCCAATTTTAGATAAGACCTTTAGAGATAAAATTAAGTATGACAACAAAACCCGCTATACCATCATTGGGCTTTGAAGCCGCGCTTGCCGAACTCGAAACGATTGTGCGTGACCTTGAAACGGGCAAAGTATCTTTGGAAGATTCCATTGCCGCCTATGAACGTGGTATGGCTCTGAAATCTCATTGCGAATCCAAATTGCGTGACGCCCAGATGAAAATTGAAAAAATTGTGGTGGGTGCCAATGGCACTGTGACCACTGAAACTTTTGACGAAAAATAAGAAAAGGAAATTAGAATGGCACCGTCACTGCGCGAGACCAGCCCTGAGTTAAAAGAAGCCCTCGAAGACACCGTACAAATGGTTGATAAAGCCATAGGTCGTTTGTTACCCGAAACTGATTTGGCAGAAGCCACATTATATGACGCGATGCGTTACGGGACACTTTCTGGCGGGAAACGCCTGCGCCCTTTCATGGTGATGCAATCTGCAAAATTATTCAACGTTGACCCTGCGCGCGCCAAACGCGTTGCCTCTGCCATTGAATTGGTTCACGCCTATTCCCTTATCCATGACGACTTGCCAGCGATGGATAATTCCGACCTGCGCCGTGGAAAACCAACCGTTCACCGCGCCTATGATGAAGCGACAGCTATTCTTTCGGGCGACGGATTGCAATCGATGGCCTTCCAAATTTTGGCGGCTCCTGAAACACACGAAGACCCTTATGTACGCTGCGCCCTTGTTGCCTCGCTCGCCGATGCATCAGGCCCACATGGTATGGTTGGTGGACAGATGCTCGATTTAATCGGGGAAACAACTGCATTTGATTTGGGCACAATCAGCCGTATGCAACGCATGAAAACAGGAAAGCTCATGGCGTTCTCTTGCGAAGCTGGCGCAATCCTCGGCAAAGCTGGCGACCAATATCGCCGTGCGCTCACATCTTATGCCTATGACCTCGGCCTCGCATTCCAAGTGACGGATGATATTCTGGACGTTGAAGGCCATTCAAACGAAACAGGCAAGCCAGCCAACCAAGATGAAAAAGCTGGCAAGTCGACCTTCGTTTCAACAATGGGCAAAGACCAAGCCAAACAACGCGCCGAAATGTTGGTTGACCAAGCTATTCGTCACCTGCATATCTTCCAAGGTCGCGCAAAGATGTTAGAGGAATTGGCGTATTACGTTTTGAACCGCAGGGCGTAACGTGCATAAAAAATGCCATGAAACAAAAAACGCACGCACCAACCCCAAAAGACCTCCGCAATTCCAAAATCGATGACCCTGCCGATTTGCGGGATTTGTCGGTTGA
>CAZVSN010000037.1:11526-17731 GCA_964629455.1 uncultured Micavibrio sp.
ACCTCCGCAATTCCAAAATCGATGACCCTGCCGATTTGCGGGATTTGTCGGTTGACCAATTAAAACGCGTGGCGGATGAAATCCGCACCGATTTGATTGATGCCGTATCCAAAACAGGCGGGCATCTGGGCGCGAGTTTAGGTGTTGTCGAATTGACTGTCGCGCTTCATTCCGTATTCAATACGCCTGTCGATAAACTCATCTGGGATGTGGGGCATCAGGCATATCCGCATAAAATGTTGACGGGTCGCCGTGATCGTATTCACACCATTCGCCAAGGCGACGGATTATCAGGATTTACCAAACGCAGTGAAAGCGAATATGACCCATTTGGTGCTGGACATAGTTCAACATCTATCTCTGCTGGGTTGGGGATGGCGGTTGCGCGTGATTTGCAAAACAATGACAATCATGTAATTGCGGTGATTGGCGACGGATCAATCTCTGCCGGTATGGCGTATGAAGCGATGAACAACGCTGGAACAATGGGCAGCAATTTCATTGTTATTTTAAATGACAATGAAATGTCGATTGCACCCCCCGTCGGTGCAATGAGCAAATATTTATCCCGTCTGGTATCATCCAAACCCTATATGGGCGCACGCGAATTTGCCAAAAGCATTTCCGAACATTTACCCGCACCCCTCCGCGAAGCCGCGAAGAAAGCGGAGGAAGCCGCTCGTGCAGCCATTGGCGGCGGAACATTATTTGAAGAATTGGGTTTTTATTATGTGGGGCCGATTGATGGTCACAATATGGATGAACTTGTTCCTATCCTCAAAAACCTGCGTGATTCCAAACAAAATAAACCTGTGCTTCTCCATGTCCTGACCGAAAAAGGCAAGGGATATGCCCCCGCAGAATCTGCGCCTGATAAAATGCACGGCGTTGTCAAATTCGATGTGATTACAGGGTCACAACGAAAATCAACACCCACCGCGCCGAGTTATACGTCCGTCTTTGCCGATGCCTTAATTGATGCCGCCAAAGGTGATGATAAAATTGTTGCCATTACCGCCGCAATGCCATCGGGCACAGGATTGGATAAATTCGCATCCGTGTTTCCCGACCGCATGTTTGATGTGGGCATTGCCGAACAACACGCCGTCACCTTTGCCGCAGGTATGGCGACCGAGGGACTTCGTCCTTTCGTTGCGATATACTCGACCTTTATGCAACGCGCCTATGACCAGATTGTGCATGATGTCTGCATTCAAAATCTGCCTGTCCGCTTTGCGATTGACCGCGCAGGCTTGGTCGGTGCAGATGGCGCAACCCATGCAGGTGTGTTTGATGTCGCCTATCTCGCGTGTTTGCCGAATATGGTGTTGATGTCCCCCGCCGATGAATCCGAACTGACCCACATGGTGGCAACTGCCGCACGATATGATGACGGCCCGATTGCGTTCCGTTATCCACGCGGCGAAGGTACAGGCGCGCCCCTGCCCGCAAACGGCAAACCAATCAAAATCGGTAAGGGTCGTATTATCCGCGCCGATAAAAATGCAGATGTTGCCATCCTCTCTTACGGCACACGCCTCAGTGAATGTTTAAAGGCAGCAGATATTTTAAATGATAAAAATATTGCAACAACAGTCGCCGATGCCCGCTTTGCAAAACCATTGGATATTGACCTCCTCAAACAACTCGCAACCAACCACGCAACACTCATCATTGTTGAGGACGGGTCGTCGAATGGATTTGGTGCATTGGTTCTGCAAACACTGGCAAATCTCGGGTTACTCGATGGCGGATTAAAAATACGCACCATGCATCTGCCCGACATATTCCAAGACCACGGCAGTGTAGATAAACAATATGATGATGCCCAATTAACGGCAAAACATATCGCTAAGATGGCATCCTAGAAAATAAAAAAAACATAAAAAAAAGCCGAACATGATGTTCGGCTTTTTAAAACTTTTATTCCGGTGCTCTTATCGAGCGGTCGCACGTTGAAGGATTGGAAGATCATCGTCTTCCGGCGCGATTTGCGCTTTTTGTTCCTTCACGGGGAACGAATTGTTCCCCTTATGCAGCTTTTTTCCGGAGGAGTCCCCCTTGGCTCCCAATGGTGTAATTTTACCGTCGATGGTTGCACCAGCTTCAGCAGCGAGTTCTTTGTAAGAAACTGCGCCAGTGATGGAACCGGTTGAACGGATGGTCAAACGACCATTCACTGTCAAATCACCTTCGAATTTTCCAGCGATGGTGGCTTCGTTGATTTCAACAGTGCCATAGAACATTCCGCTTTCGGAAATTTCAAGGATGCTGGCTCCTTTCAGAGCCGCTTCAACAGTACCTTCAACAACGAGAAGGTCACAGGATTCGATTTCACCAGACATGGTGATACCTTGGCCAATCACCAAACGGCGTGCTTTTGGATCAGCAGCCACAGCAGCAGAAGCCGCAGATGTTGCAGAACCGTAAGCGGCTGGGTATCCGCCATAAGCGGCTGGAGCAGCCATACGAGGCGCGGCTGGTGAGCTTGCTGGTGCCGCAGGAGCTGCGGACGCGGCAGGCTGGCCTGGGCGCTGGAATGGGCTTGCTGGGATATCTACCGAGCGATCAGCTTGTGATTCGCCGGATTCAGGATTTTGAGTCATGGCTTTGCTTTCCCCTTGTAAAGGTGCGGGTTGGTCATTAGGTGTTGTAGGACGATGAAACATGAACTGTTTTACCTTTCCAGTTTTCAATTAATTTATAGTTTGGAATGACAGAAACCTAGCACGCGAATAATGCATTTCGCAAGGATTTAAATGGTCCCAGAATGAAAAAACCCATATATTTTTTTGGCCAAATCGCGGGATATCCCCTTCACTTTCGATAAGTCCTCAATTGTGGCATCCTGAACCGCCTTAGCCGACCCAAAATGCAGCAAAAGCGCCTTTTTCCGCGCACCACCGACCCCCGGAACATCATCCAGAACACTCACCTCAACCGTTTTATTACGGCGAATACGGTGTGACCCAATGGCAAAACGATGCGCCTCGTCGCGTAATCTTTGCAAATATTGCAAGGTCGGATCATGCAATGGAAGCTGAAAAACTTCACGCCCTGTGATGTGAAATTTCTCGCGCCCTGCGTTTCTATCTTCCCCTTTTGAAATACCCACCACGGTCAGCCTGTCAAAAACACCCAACGATTCCAATTCTTCACGCACCACGCGCAACTGCCCCTGACCACCATCAATCAACAACACATCAGGGAAATTCTCATCGGTATCTATTTTTCCAAAACGCCGACGCATGACCTCGCGCATCATACCGTAATCGTCCCCCGCCTCTGCTTCACGGATATTAAATTTACGATAGGCGGATTTGATAAACCCGTCGCGCCCCGACACCACCATCCCCCCCACCATATTGGTGCCACCAGTATGCGAGTTATCGTAAATCTCGATACGTTCCGGCGGGGCATCCATCCCGAATAAATCGGCAATATTTTGTAGGGCATCGGCATCATTTTGTTTTTGTAACAAATGGCGTTGCAATGCTTCTGCTGCATTATTGACCGCAAGATCAATAATATCTTTTCGTTTTCCGCGTTGCGGCTGAACAATCGATACTTTATGCCCGCGCAATTCTGTCAGCGCCTGTTCCAACAATTCGGATTCATGCGGCATAATATTGACCAGAATTTCTGGTGGGATTTGTTTGTCACGATAAAACTGTGCGATAAAACTTGCCAATATTTCTGCATCCCCCATATCATCTGTATGGGTCGGGAAGAACGCACGATTGCCATAGCTTTGCCCGCCACGGAAAAAGAAGACCTGCACGCAAACCCGCGATTTCTGTGTGGTTATGGCGACAATATCGGCATCCCCTACCACATGACCATCAATCCCCTGACGCGATTGGATAAGGGTCAATATTTTGATACGGTCGCGATAAAACGCCGCCAATTCATAATTTTGTACGGCGCTGGCTTCGTTCATTTTTGATGATAACCTGTCCTGCACATCACGGCTTTTTCCTGTCAGAAAATCTCGCGCGTCGCTCACCTGTTGTGCATATTGTTCGGATGTCACACGACCAACACAGGGGGCCGTACACCGTTTGATATGATATTGCAAACAGGGTGTTTTGCGCGTTGTAAAATCGCTGTCCTTACAATTGCGCAATTGGAATACACGTTGAATGGTTTCCAGCGATTCTGTCACCGCACCGCCATTGGCAAAAGGACCGAAATATTCGCCTTCATTATCTGGCTTTCCCCGAAACCGCATAATTTTTGGGAAGCCTTCTGTATCGCTCAAATGAATATAGGGATAGGATTTATCATCCTTTAAAAGAACATTATAAAGCGGGTTGAGGGTTTTGATTAAATTTGCCTCAAGCAATAACGCCTCAACCTCGGTTCGCGTTAGGATAAATTCCATGCGCCGTGTTTCCGACACCATGCGTTGCAGACGTAATGGCAACCTGTCGGTATGCGTATAATTGATAACCCGTTTTTTCAGGGATTTGGCTTTACCGACATATAAAACATCACCCGCTTCATTCATCATGCGGTACACCCCCGCAGAATCGTTCAGCCGCGCGACTTCGGCGCGGATGATATCGATGCCCTGTTGCAGGCGTGATGGCAATTTTATATCTGTCATTCCATGTACATTATAATTTTTTTACGAAAAATCTTGACTTTCCATACTTCATTCGATTATTACTACCGATATAGCAAGTAATATCGACTGCGTTCTTCTGGGGAAGTTACACGCCGCCGTTAAAACCACCGCCCACTGCTCCGACATATCGGCGCAGAGGCTTTAACATGGAGAAAGACTATGCCTAAAATCACACTTTTCACAACCACCCAAACCATTTTATACGAAGGAAATCACCCCGATATCACCTCGGCTATTGAATTTTGCGTGCAAAATAACATACCTCTGAATGCAATTGACCTGTCTTTTCAAAAAATTTACCCCATCAATTTGGATGGGGTCTGCATACAGGGGGCTTCATTTCGAGAAACAGATCTCACAGGCGCAAATATGAGCGAAGCGAAATTTACCGATTGCGATTTTTCTGGCGCAACACTCATTGATGTCTGTCTGTGTTATACAGATTTAAAGAGATGCAACTTTAAATACACAACATTCGGGCACACCGACATCAGCATGGCATCCCTTGATTCCTGCGCTTTTGAAGGATGGAGCACCTTATCTCTTGATTTCCAGACCGCCTTTAAACTGGCCGAATTAACCTATACCCATCACCAAGAAATTTGCCCATTTTATTCACCGCCCACACTTATTCATCATCAAGGTCAGCAGATTGCCGTCTTTGATACCAAGGCAATATATAGGGAAAAACCACATACTTTGGAACGGGAAAATACCCCTGAAAGTATTTACACCCCCTCAAAACATGATGCAATTTATAGTTGATTCTTTAAACCAACACTGTAAAACTTAATACATATTAACGCCTATTCCTGCGTTATTCTGTAAACTTAGTATTGTGTAGTGGTGAGGTCAAATTGCGTATATATTTCAAAAGTAAATTTCTGGGTGCTGTACATATTGAACTTTCGCGCACTTTGGGCTTAAGCCCATTGTATAGCTTTAGTAAATGGAACAAGGAGCTTATAGTTGACCTCCCGTGGAGTCGGATTATATTTTCCCCTGCGGCAGCAATTGAACACGAAGAAGATTTTATAAGAAATGGCAAACCATTCAAACAGCAAGAAACAAGCCCCGATCTCGATATTTCTGGATGTGCTCCGCCACATTCAGACAGTCGATCCTGAATTCCCTATTCAATACGCCCTTTGCTTGGCAGAGATTTCTTTGAACGAAGGTTGCTCTGTAACCTTTTTGGCGGAAAAGACAGGCCTTGCTCTCTCAACCGTATCCCGTATTGTCGGCGCATTATCCGATTACCGCCAACGTGGTGAGCCTTATGGCTTTATCGAGGTCAAAATATCCCCGACAGAGCGCCGCCGCAAAGAGCTTTATATGACCCCTGCTGGGCGCGCCACCCTCAAAAGCTTTATATCTCCCATTGAATAAGTTGATATTTCTGCTTGAATTCAGCCCATTTTCCGAATAGAACCATCACAGCTTTTTATTAAGCGGCCCCGTGGCGAAACAGGTAGACGCATCAGACTTAAAATCTGCCGCCTGGTAACGGGCGTGCCGGTTCAATTCCGGCCGGGGCCACCACTTCTCAATCAAAACAGAAAATTTGCTTAGACG
>CAZVSN010000038.1:0-17363 GCA_964629455.1 uncultured Micavibrio sp.
ACATCATGTTTGTAAGGATTAGTTTTACCTACAGGTTTTCTGATGTACTCATTTCTAGGTATTTTGTTCTGTTTCATTATCTTGGTGAATAAAGTTCTTTTGTATCAGCAATCATTACTAACATCTTTTTATCTCCAGAGACCTTCTTACATAACCAAACAGAGGTTGTATAATGTCTGAACTTTTTTCTCTGAAAAGGATTTTTAGCATAGTTAAGATTGATTGGATTTAATAATCTAATATAACCATTATCTTCTGTATTCCAAATAGGCCTTTGTGCAAATCCTGGAATAGTCGGATTAAAGAATTCTCCTCTATCATCTGTAACATCCCAGAACTGATTGAAGCGGTACTTGTTCTCTTCTTTAGAGAATAAGATCTGAATATCAGTTACACCAATAACAGGATATCCTAAAATTGCTGTAGGATTATCTTTTGGATTAAGGTTCAGTTTTAATAAACCAGAGACCTGTTCTGTGTTATGAATAATTGCTTCATCAAAGTTGTAATCTAAAACATGGAATCTATCATAGCAATTTTTAGCATACTTATATGCTTCCATAATATACTGGATACTTCTTAAGGTATTAACAGTCTGACCAGTGTTCACCATGAACTCTACCTCAAATGGATAATCAATACCATAGTAGTTACAGTATAGATCACATCTCACATTGTGGATCCAGATACCTCTCTTATCATTAGGATTAATGGTCATGAAAGTATTCTTACCCGGCATATTTAATGTTGGATGCCAGTCATGCCAGCCAATCCATGCACCAGTCTTAGGATCATAACTTGTGGTCCAAGAAGCATCATTAAAGAACAAAGGATCTCCTAACTCAACAGTTAATCCTGTTTGATCTACTGTAAATTTATTTGAGCCTTTAATATAAGTAAGTGTTTCACTAATATCTTTTCTTAAACTGTAATCAATCTTAGAGAAATAGATTAATCCATTTTGGTTATCATAAACAGATTGACATCCTACTCCAATAACCGGATTATCCAATAAGTCAAAATCAGGGAATTCTTCTACTATCTTATAAGGAAGATACTCGGCAAACCACCATTTTAAACTTTCATTAGACAATTCTTTTATACTACCGGTTAAGCTAAACACTTTACCTTGATTCTGACTTATCCAGAATACACCAGCAGGAGTGTTAATAACACTTAACCGGTTTTGACAAGATGCATATTCATGAGATGTATCTACATTAATTAAAGCTTGCACAGGTTGACTAAATAGTCCACCATCACCAATAGTAAGTTTGGTACCAAGATCTGTTTGAAGTTGATCCAAACCTTGGAACTGTACAGGACTGGCTGCATCAAAGAAGATCATAGCTCCGCTTTTATTAACCGGCTTAATGCATGTAACTAAGTTCTGAAAATTATAATAGTTATTAGGTAAGAAAGCTAGCCAACCATCTTTTAATCCTTCAAACTGTGCAGGTAAAGAATAGATTAATTTCTTAGGTTGATATACAAAACATGTCTCAGCAATGTATGGATCATAGGTTGTAGCCTGCATACTTGCCCAGGATGTATAGTTAAGAAACAACTGAGAGATACTTAATGATTTATCATATTTGTAGTAGTTACCCGATTTAATTATTTTTGTATCAAACAGATCTTTAGTATCACTGCCAGAATAAGGATCATAGAATCTTTGGTCTTGAGGCTCGCCATAATCACGGTAAGCAACATTGATCTCACTTTCTACAAAGAAGTCTCGCACACCTGAGTTAAATAAATAGAACCAACCTTTTTTGTCCATATCAAAAATTCCACCAGCAAAACCTGTAGAAAAACAAGGTGGTCCATCTAAAGCATAGAAATCACTTGGAGTAATTAGATTGGCTCCCGGAGGCCATGATGGACTTAGAATATTACTAAAAACAGTAGATGTAAAATCATTAGTTTGAAACTGACTAAAGTCTGCCCAATATTTAGGATACGGAACCATCTCATGCTGCTTGTAATTAAACTGTGCACCATCAGGTTGACCATATAACCAATCATAATAGAATAAGAAAGTATTTTTTTCAGTATATCTGTTTACATAAACATCTCCACCAAATAACACCGGCGTAGAATCACCTTTATTTGGAAGTATATTTCCGGTCACAGGATCAAAGGCTACATCAATGTAACAAGGACTAGTAGGTAAAGAAACAATATTGTTTAACTGACCATACTGATTTCTTATTCTTACTTTAAGAGCACCGTACCATGAAGAACAGATTTGACCCGAAAGCCCATCTACGGTTGAGGTTATACTATTTGTAATTCTTCTATTACATAAGTCTTGAATTTTAGTTGAAGGAGGTGTTAATTGACTATTTGTGTATCGAGTTCTATCATCTATAATAGGGTCTATAATAGTAGTAGTTGTATTAATAGCTACAGTTCTTTGTCTGTAAAGATTATTGATTTTATAGGTTGTATCATACTGTAATATCTCAGGATTAATATACTGTTGATTTTTAAGTTCTGTCCTAAATGTCATATTAACTGGTCTAAGATTCAAAGTATCATAAAAACCATGAGAATGATATCTTACTGCAAAGTCTCTGTACTTAACAATAGCTCTTATTAATCTTATAACTGAATCAGCTCCATCTGTTAAATAATTAAAGAATGTAGGTGCTGCAGAAAGTATACCCAAAGGACCAGTTCTATCTAAAGCCCCATCTGTTTGTTGAATCTCTGTAGTTGAAAAACCATAAGCTCCGTTAGATGGTACAGCAACTGTTGTATCTGAAGTACTTTGTAAAGCAGAAGTAGCAGGATCTACCGTAGGCACTCCTAAAGTAGCTTGAGCTAAATTTGAAGCAAAAACTAATCCTTGATATCCTGCAAAAATAGGTGCTAAAAGCGCAGGTAAACCTTGAATAGCAGCAAGAAATACAGGATCTGGTCCTGAAAAAGCAGCTGGAGGTGCAGGTATAGGAGGCGAATTAGTTGTTGTCTCGTTTATTCCTGTAAGAATGGGTAGTGGTGGGAAAGGAATTGTTGTTGTTATAGTATTAGGTCCTGAACCAGGAGATATATTTGTATCTATAGCTTGTGTAACATATGGAGCTTGACTATGAGTTCCTGCGTTGGTATTTGTAACACTATATGTTTCTCTGTGAGAAAAACCTCTATATTCTGGTAATTTTTTATTAACTCTTCTTTCACCATTCTGATTAAGAACAGCTATACCTATCCCAGCAATAGCAGCAACAACAAATGCAAAATCCGAAATTAATTTTTCTTGTGGATGCTTTTCTGATAGATCAAACTTACCTTCAACTTTGCCCCAAGCATTACCATATATTCTAAATTCTTTGGCTGCTAAGAAAGGATTGTTGAAGTTAGTCTCTGGAGAATGAAAGGTAAAATAGTCTCTCTTAAAATCAGATCCAGGTTGAGGATTAAAATTAGTAACTCCGCCAGGACCAGGAAGAATACAAGCTGTAGTCTTTGTTCTAGTAGTACTTAAAAAAGGATCATCTCTTAAATCATTGTAAGGATAATTAGGATATAATGATTTCTTACCTCCTGATTCAGGAATCTCATATTCATGAAGATTATTAATAATTCCTTTAGCAATAATTGTTTTATTACCATTTCTAGATCCTCTTAAGATTCTATAACCGGTAATGCCGGGAATAAGTTTTCCATTATTATCTCTAGGCGCCTTGATATTCTCAAACTTAACACCCATGATTCTTATTGCTGTACCACCTATATTATTTAAAGTAGCATTAGTTCCAACAGTATCTTCAGGAAATTTGTGATGTCTTATTGGAGTACCACAAAGATTATAATCAGGAAATGTTGTATTAGCATAAGGTAAACTTGTTATGGCAGACCAAGGATGTGCACTAGAGTTCCATATCTGAGGTTTTTTATCAGGGTAGAATTCAGTAGATTCCCAATATCCCATAAGACCTTCAGCAACAATTGTTCCTCCATCTCCATTAGGGATGGATACAGCTGTATAGGTAGCTGTATTATATACTTGCCAATATTCAGTTTCCCCAGCAAATACATTTCCTCCAGGAGCTACTGGATTTTTATCTGGTAAAATACTTACTGGAGGTCTACCTGGAATATGATATTCTGCAGACTTATCTCCTGTATCATATATCCATTGTATAAAGAAAGGATAAACTTCATCACGCATATACCCAGTTTGATTATTACCTTTATGATAATAATCTGCAGGATATTCTACAGCTTGCCACTTAGCGGTGATCTGATTTGCCAAAGGCTGATAGTTGAAATCTTGTTTTGATGTGGGACCTACACGAATAAGATAATCACCAACATTATACATGGCATCTGACTTATTAACTATAGGAGTCATTAAAGGTAACTGCTCTATAGGAATAGCCGGCCACTGATCAAATATGGTATCAAAGTTAAATAAAGTTTGTCTTGAAGAATAGATACCAGCTTGTCTAACAACCGTCTGAGCATTAACTACACTTCCTAGACCAATGATTATTTCATCATAATCAGGATCAATCCTGTCAATAAATACATCTAATGATGTAGCTGAATTATTATGATCAAATAATCCTTGAACATTAGATACATACCAGTCACCAATCTTCTGACCTTTAATAGCATAAGCCATTACAACAAAGTATGATCCATTTAAAAGATTACCTCCACCAATACCTTTCTCTACTCTAGGACAAATAGGATCAATAAACAAAGCTACTCTTAGTTTATCACAATCTAAAACTGGAGTATTAGTACAGATAATACAACCACCCGGTGCCGGGCCATTACTATCTACACAATTCTGAATATAAGGAATAGGTGTATTAGGATTAGTAGTTCCTGGCGCTGCGGGAGGTGGTAAAAAAGGATAATTATTTACAGGATTATCTACATCAATTTCAAGATTTCTTGAAGGATTTAAACCATCATCCCAGTAAAGTTTATAAGTACATGTGCTTGTTTGACGAGATACACCTATGATCAAGTTTTCAACTTTGAAATTCAAGCATGCAGCATTTACTATAGGTACATAAGCAGCTTTAGAAGTTCCACAATCGCTTTCTGTAAATAGGCCAATTTCTGAATTAGTTCCATCAGTAGAATAAACTGCCCACTTATCTTCAATAATATGAATGAATCCAATAATTGTATAAGGAGCTGTTACACATAAGAGATTTGCCGGCTCATTACCTAACTTTCCTAGGTCACCGGTTATAGAGTTATTGATAGCATTTCTAGCCCTGGTCCACTGATTAGGTGGCAAGTGAAAGTCATTAATATCTCTATTTAAAGATTTATCAAATGTTCTTGATTCTTGATTGCTAGTATTTTCTGATTCTGCCATTAGTATCCATTCATTAAGCCATTAACATTATTGGGATAGGTTAAAGGGGGAATTCCTCCACCCTGATACCACGGATATGATTTAAACATTTCATAGTACTTACCATATTGAGCTCTGCGGTTTTGCCACCACATTTCTTTCATCTCAGCAAAGTTGGGAGTATTAACAAGAGTTAGAGCAGCATTTCTTGCTACGCGTAATCTTTGTTCTACTATATTAAGTTTCTGGCCAACCGGCTCATCATTCATAATTAAGTTCTCAAGAATTCTTTGCTTAATGGCATATTCATAATAGTCATTGATCATATCATGATCCGGAACTAATAAGTTTCCGTCTTCATCTTCTAATAGACCTTGGTAACTAATATAAATGTTAGCTGTCTCCATATTAGTATACAGGAAATCACCTTGGATCCATGCATTCTGCGGAGACTTAACATACAAGTTAGGACAGTCACAAGCAATTGTTTGATTGTTATTGATAAGTTTTAGAGGCCACAATCTTTTAAAAGTTCTTGTTTGTCCTTTAACTATTTGAACTAGCTCATACACATCACCTTTACAATTCAATTGTAACTTAGGTTTTACACAATAACTTTGATCTTCTGGTAATGGGGGACAGTTAGAAGGATCGCGTTGGCACTGGCAGGTGTTACAAGGAACTCCACAGCTTTGACAATTCACAGTACCATCTGTACATGAGCTTATTACAGCCGGTGTTTGATAGTATGGAGGAATTATTTTTACTTCTTGTATATCAGTTCCCTGACTGTAAGGAGTAAATACACTAACATGATCACAAACTAATGCATAGTTTAAAACATAAAAGTCATTAGGTAATCTAACACTTCCTTTTTTTACTTCAAGAACAGCTTCTTTAGTCATCAATATTCTGAGACCAAGATCATAACTTAATCTTTTAGCAACCTTAATCAATTGTTGAGGTTCAATATAATTGGTTAGATCATATTGGGTAAAATCAATTCTCACAGCATCTAATAGCTGATCGAATGTTCTGTATTTTAATGTATAGTTATAGCTCATTTTTTTATGATCTTAAAGGATTCATCTTGTCATCCTGAGTTTCAGTAGGTGTTTGAATCATGAAACCAAGATCTTTTAATACTTGTGATTCTACTTCCGCATATAAGAAATCCGGGATAGTTAATCTATCATCCTGACGCGGTTTACAAACATCACCATCACAGTGAAACTTAGCAGTAGATTCTGTAAATATACCATCAATCTTTACTGCGTCCCATTCAATATTAGGAAAATATAAATGTTGTTCTAAATACCAATAGTATGAAGTTTTATTATATTTAAAAGTAGGTTGACCAGTCATAAGTGAATAAGTACTAGGACTGGTGTTAGTTAAAATTATAGATCCATCTAGAGATGTTACTGATCTGATAAGCGGGCCTTCAGCTCCTTCTAATGGTTCTGGTATATGCTCTTTAGTTCTCATAATTGTACAGTTAGTTTTAATACCTGCACACTGAGCTTCTATCTTACTTACCTCAATAAGATCTACTACAGGAAGTACTTCAAATAAACTTTGAATACGCATAAGCTTGTTTTCATTATCAAGCTTTCTGATAGCTAGGTTAGCATACTTAATGATAAGACTGTATAAAAATCTATCAGTAAGGAATGCATCTTCCTTAACTCCTTTTACTGTGTTCCTCACACGGGATACTGTTTCACCAATAGTTGTCATTGTGTTTAAGTTAAATCAAATTCATTATAAGAGCTTGGTACTTCATACTTTTCTGTATAATTTCTGAAATAGTTATTCTTCATTATTCTATTAATATATTTAGATATACTCCGGCCACTTTCTACTTCAACATAAATTTTCCAATTAGCTCTATACACTTCAGGTACAGATCTCTTAAATTCTCTTGTTGCAGTAAAACTCCACATCTCTCTATTACGAAACTTATACTTAGTACTAAAGTTTGTGTAAAAGATCTTAGCTAACTTATTATCTGATTCAAAATTAAGATGCTTCTTTTTAATACCTTCTTCAATTAGAACTTTAAAGTCTATAGAAGGCTTCTTCGCAGACGCGCATGTACCTAAGAAAATATAGCCCAATCCCTTAGGAAGTTCTACACCATCTCTATTATTTAAGCTATGGTTCCAAAGCTTACCATGAAATACTTCTAGAATATCCATAGCTTGATCATTAGTAAGATCTTTATACTGAGGATATTCTTTCTTAAACTCTTCTAGAAATTTATGACTATATTCTTTGGCCTGACTATTTTTAATTCTGCAAATTATTTTGTGTACATCAGCACGACATCTAGGAGCAGTTAGATCTGGCTTTTTAATATTTTTACTTGTACTCATATACATATAAATATAATCAATATTTGCAAATATAGCAAAAACCCCAGTATAATTTAACCGGGGCTCTCACTTATTAGTCATGTTGAAACCAACAAATCATGACTTAATTTTTTATGGGCAAGCACCTATAGTATTTACAACACCCGTAGCTTCTACAGATAACTGTAATGAAACAGATCCTGTAACGGCACAGAATGGTGGAACTACAACAGGGACATTACCAGTAAAGTCTATACGTTTTAACTCTCTAGTATTACAATCAATGTAGTACATAGATGAACCGTCTAAAAGACATTCTGGACAAGCCGGTGTAATGGTTACTGTGTATTGTGTACAATCATAACAACAACCATCAAAAAGTGTCATTTCATAACCAGCAGGAAGATTAGGGATAATGCTAGCAGAACAAAGAAGTATAGCACTTTCACAATAAAGTACCACATCAGGACGAGCTGTACCATTACAATTTAACTGCATATCAACAGTTGGAATAACAGGTCCTAACTGTGGAGGGTTCAAACAAGGTTCTGAAGGATCATATCTTAATTGATATAACTTACAACCCGGATTAGGTGTAAAAGTTGTTGTCCAAGGCACTTGACCTGTAGAAGATCCTTCAGGATTACAAGTTGCTTGAATATACCCTTCAAAACAAACTGGATCACAACTTTCTGGATTAACCATAACTGAAATTACGGCACTGCATACATTTCCACCTCCTACACAATTTATAATGTTTGTGCACACATATTGACCTACTCCACACTGTCTCCAACAGATTCGGTGAGGTCCAGCATATTCAGCGGTGAAATTTACAGTAATTGTTCCTGGTGTTAGCATAATTGTTTATTTAAGATTAACATGGTTTATAACATAAGCATCCGCTTTGAGCTGCAGTGATATAAGTTGTATAAGCTTGTACACTGGCAATAATAGTTCCCTCTGGACGGCATTGTACAACAAATCCTCTTGTTAAAAGAGCAACTACAATGTTTGCTTTATCTGCATCGGTGATACCGGTTAAAGTATCTAAAAAGTCAGTAAGTATACAAAGTTCAGTAGTGTCATTTATTGTAGATTCTTCTACAATACCTGCACCCTGATACACTGTATTTACAGCTGTTCCTAATTCAAGTTTAAGCTTCTGACTACACTCACTGAAGTTTGTTCCACAACAGTTAGTTACAGGAGGTAACGCTGCAAAAGCTGTAGCTAATGAAGGACTTCCTGGGTTTAATGTCAAGGCCATAGCTGTTAATGAAGCATCTACTTCAGTACAACATACAGGAAGACAGTTAGGAGAATCATAAAACTGATTGTAATAAGCAGCATATACCGGGGCAGAAGCCAAGACATATCTCTTTGTTTGAGTACAATCAGGACAGCAGAAGTTACAGTTAGTGATTAATTCACCCTCAGTCAAGTAATCATTAAGATCTTGAATGAAAGTTGTAACATTAAATGCACCAGTCTGTAATCTTTTTACATAATCTAACATGTAGCTTAGAGGATTTACACAAGCTAAAGCTACTGTTGAAAAATTAAATATTGGACAATTAGATGCTGCACCACCTGAATTCTTAGGCACTACTTTCCAATAATAAGTTGTATTAGGAAGTAATGGATAAGGACTGGTATAAGAAGTCATTATCTGACCCGCTGATACCAAAGGAGGATTAGTAGAACTAGTTCCGAAGTAAACATCATAAGATGTGGCACCCGGTACAATGTTCCAAGTTAATGTTTGATTATTAGGGATTCCTGTTGAGGCATTTGCCGGCACAACAAGACTAACACACTGAATACAGAAGAAAGGTGTAAGCTTAGTATTTAAAGAGAGAATTACTTCTTCTACTGAATTACCAGTTTCTGCTCCTATGCACGGTAAGTTATCTCCAGTATAGATAACACATTTGCTATCAAATGTCTCATTACATGGTGAAGGCTGTGGACAAGGAGGAAGATCTGAAGGACAATAGTTAGGAGTGGTCATACCATGAGGTACACACCCACAATCCTCACAACTTCCGCATTTTGAACAATTACTCATTTTGTTTCTTTATTAAAGGGTTGTAACATTAGTAAATTCACATGTTTTTTCAGAATCGGTTGTATTAATCTTAACACGAAGCTGATAAGTTGTAGCAGGAGTTAATGCATTAAAGCGGCCTGTATAAGTATTAACACCATTAGATATAAATGCCTGAGTACTTAAAGGAGTTACTGAGCCTAAAGCATATATCTCAAGAGTATAAACTTTTGAAGAAGCATCTGAAATAAAGCTAAATCCTATAAAATCAGCAGCTGGCGTATAAGATACAGTAGGACAAACTAACACATTTACCACGGTATAAGATATATAAGATGCACATATTGAATTATTATTTCTACTAGTAAAGCTAGGATTAGCTTGAATAAGTAGATTGTCAGTAAGAATCAATCGTGTACCATTAAGATCTATAACATATCCTGTAGGAGAATTAATTGTACTAAATATATCAATAGAATATGTAACAGTGGTTCCATGGCTATCAGAGATAGTCACCGAAGTAGCTTGATTATTGGTATTAAAGAAAGTACCGGCTGGTAAAGTTCCTGTAAAATAAAATGTCAATTGTGTACTACTCAATACAGCAGTAAGATTTAATGAAATTGTAGAACAATCTGTAGGTAAATAATTGTCTGTTATATTCTTTATAGCAGCTCTCATATCTCCAAGAATCAATAAAACATTACCAAAAAGCTCAGCCATATTTGCTGGTGTAATTGTATACCCCGGAAGATTAGATATCTTATTACCAGGAACAGCTAAAGAATTAAGATCATTAATTGACGGATCCATCTTTTGCATATTCAGGTAAATGGTATTAGGATTTCCTACTGCATTTTGAAGAGCTATAAACTGTTGTTCAGTAGCTGCAACAACTAACTCAATAGATGTTGCTTCTCTAGGTAAAACTCCTTGTGGTATAATTGTTGGTAAAACTAATACAGGATCAGGTTCCTTCTCCATAGCAGAGATTCTTTCTTCATGATCCTGTAAAGATTTTTGTACAATACTAACCGAATTAACTACTTCAGATACTCTATTTCCTATAGCCTGAGCATAGTCACTAACTTTAAGCATAGTAACATCGTCTCCTGTAGGACCTTTAAATTGAAAGATCTTTGCTATCGGGACATAAGTATCTCCGTTATTTCCGCTAGATGAAGAAGTAACTGGAGGAGTAGAACACGGATTACAAGAATCTCCACAATTTGTACATTCTTGTAGGGCACATACTTTGTTTATAAGTATGTTGATAAAATCTTTAAAGTTCTGAGGCTGACAAACACCTGTTGAAAAACATTTAAGATCATAATTCTTAAGATCAAATGTATCCATCAGGTTACATAATTCAAGAGCCAGTTTGTATACAACCTCAGTAATGGAATCTCCTTTACAAAGATTGATACACTCAATATCTGGGCCCTGCCATACCACACAGTTGGAAGACATATTTGAGCAGCCAGTTTTATCTATATTCAGAGGTTTCATATCTTCTTTATTATTAAATATACTTAATTTTTATCACTTTAGCAAATATTTAAGGTCTTTGACAAATTCCATTTATACAAGGGAAAGGTGTAGATGCCACAACTACTGAACAGAAAGCTCCACCACCTTGAGTAGGAGGTACTTGCGAACAGATATAGTGATCTCCATCAGGGTAGTTTTGTAAAACAGGAGCTCCTCCACATGGAGTATAACTTACTATACAACCAGTACCGTCTGTAGAACTAACAACAACCAAGTAACAAATACAAGGAGTTGGAGGAGTACATACGCCATTTACACAATTGTAAGGTGTAGCAGTAATTGTACCACCTGGAGGACAACCTTGGAATCTAATTGGAACTGTTTGAGCACATACATAAGTAGGTGTATTTGCAGGAACAACTGTATTCACATTAACCCCACTGCAATTCGTATAACTGTATTCACAAGGAGTAGGAGAAATTATTTCATAACAAGTACAAACAGGAGGTACACAAGCACCATTTACACAAGGACCTAAGTTTTCAATAATTAAATCTCGAGAAACTGTAGGTGCATAATATCCACAACTTGATATACTTTGACCGGCTGGTACAAATGCGCTTACATAAAGTCCGGTAGATGTACAAGAATCAAATAAAGCAGTACCATCAGGAGAGCCTATAATAGGATTAGTAACTTTCCAACAATAACATGTTGGAGGATTACATGGACCAGCTGCATCACAATCGCCATTAAGAACTATAGTAGCACTACTTGACTGAGGATAAATTGCAGGAGGAGTTGTAGCACAAACATTAATAGGTGTAAGATTATCAATTACAACTGTATGGATATCACAACAACAATCTATGTATACCATTTGTATAGGTTGCTCAAGAGGTGTTATTGTGTAACAATTACAATCTGCAATTGCAGGACTATATGTAATTTCTACATCAACAAGTTCAGGATTTGGACAAGGTAATTCTGTAACTACAGATACAATATTAGGTGTAGCACAGAATGGTAATAATGCAAATACTGCATCAATTAAGCATGGTGCAGGACAATCACACAATGTAGACTTACACATTTTTGGATCCTTAAGAATATCAAGGTCCATAAGTTGTTTTCTAATATCCCACATCATGAGATCTTCTTCACAACACATGGTTATACCGTAGCGCTTCACAAGCATTGCATTGTAAACCTGCTCTGCAAAACTACAGTTAATCTTCTCAATATAATTTGTTGTATAACAACTATTAGGGCTATTATATCCTGGTTTGATCTTTCTTAGATCTAAATCATAAGGAACAGGAGGCGGAGGAGGAGGAGGTAAACAAGCTTCACAATCTTCAAATTCAATTACATCTCCCCCAAAAATAGTATTACCAGTACAACTTTGAGCAACCGATACTTGCCAACATGTATCACCACAACCTGTTATTTTAATAACTTTTCCAACATAATCAGCAAGATCATTACATACAGTAAAAGGACCGATAGCATTTTGGCAATCTGTTAATACATAACATATAAGTAAACAATCTTCACAACAATCAAAAGCTGTTGGTGAAATTAAAGCTGGAAAACTTACACCTACTTCATAGTCTATTTGCTCAACAGTTATACAATAACAACCATTAGGCCATGGACCAGGAACAGTAAAACAAGCTTTATAACTACCCGTTAAAAAAGCTGAAAGATCAGTATTTGTAATTACAGGATCTTGTATACCAGCACAATCAGTTACTCGGAAAGTGTCGGGACAATCAGTATAAGGAATAGTTTCTATCAAAGAACAACTAGGTACTCCGCAGTTATTATACGTATAACCAGTAGGACATGAATAACCAGAATTCTGACCTGTATCAAAAAGACTACTATCAGTTCTTTTTGGGAAAGTGCTAAATATAGTAACTGCTTGAAGAGCAGGTGCTGCCGCAATTGCACTTACAGTTGCTACACTAGCCTGATATATCTCAGCTCCAAAAGCAGCTGTTCCTCCGGTATTTCTACCTTCAACAACTATCACATGGGTACCGGCTTGAATGTTTAATTCAAACACATGCCAGAAGTTATAATCAAAAGATCCAATGGTTGCTTCAGCAACTATTACACCATCTAATTTTATTCTGATATGATCATCACCTCCAATACCTATAGAATAAATAGTAGCTTGAGTATTAACAATACATTTAGCAAAACCTATCCATTCATTTAATGGAGCAGGAGCATTAGTAGTCCAAACACCAACCGTGTTTAATCTAGATCCTGTAGGACCACCCCACACACCAATTGCACTAGATGTAAAAAATACATTAGTAGAAGAAGCATCAACAAATCTATCAGGACCTGTTACTGCTGTTAAAGGATAAGGTAGAGAAGATGCTCCAGGATAAAATCTTGTACCTGAAGATCCATAAGTATTACTTACACTACCTGCTGTGGCAGTATAAGTTTTTTCACTTCTAACTGCAGGAACACTAGTAATTTTTTGACATCTGTTATCTACTTTAATATAACCAGGAGGACAGAAGCAAGAATTACATTCATCACAATCAATAAATCTTGCATTAGCATTATCAAGAGTAATTGATCCACTGCATGTTTGAGCAAGTTCTACATCATAGCATTTGCAAACATCATTTGAATCACATATCTTAACAGTTGATCCTACATAAATACTAAGATCATTATTTACTACAATTGGAGGAGCCACTGAAGGCGCACACTCTGTTAATAAATAACACTTAGGTAAACAGTCATTACAAGTAGGAAATGCTGTATAACTTAAAGCAGTTGTCCAATTTACAGAACCATTGCAATTAGGACCATTATTTAGCGAGACTGTCCAACATCCGGATAAACAACCGGTAGGACCAGTAAAGCAAGGATTATTTAAAGTCTGACCTACTAAGGTAGAGATGTTGGGTAGAGTTGCATTAGGGACTGTATATTCAACAAGTACTTCCTGGAATGTCACACAATTAGTAAGTTTATAACATACAGCATTACAAGCTTGACAAGTAGGAGAAATATTATATACATAAACAGATGACTGATTTCCATTACATTGTACAGTCTGTATTTCCCAACAACCTGTTGTACATTGAGTATTATTTGGACCAAGACATACTTGACCAATTACTTGTCCAACTAAAGGAGCAAGATCTACACCATTAAGAGTAGGACCATTTATAGTAAGATAAGGTACTCGTGTAATACAATCTATTAATCTATAACAAACACAAGGAGGACATGGTTGACAACCAGTACTTACTGTAACCGGCTGAGGTACTAAACAAGTTCCAGTGTTAACACTTACAAAAAAGCAAGGGCCAGCACATCCACCATATTGATTCAGATGAACTAAATTACCTACGTGAGTAGCTAAGTTACTTGTTGTATTAAAAGGAGGGATAACTCCGGTACAATCTCTAAGACTATAACAAGGACAAGTACAAGGTTGAGGATTGTCAAAAGGAACTGTTCCCACACAATTTTGTGAAACAGCTACATAGAAACATTGACCTGGATATATTGCATTTGTAACATAACCCCCTATAAAAGGAAGTAAATTAGCATTAGTATATAATACAGTTAATCCATCACAGGATGTTAGTGAATAACAAGGTGTTGGAGCAGTTAAACAAGCAGGACAAGTATTATATATAACAACACTTGTTACTGAGAAAGCACCTGGCACACACGGAGGCGCAGAACTACCAAGAACTTCCCAACAGTTCAGGAGATAACCTGGCCCTGTTATAGCGGGTGTAGGTTTGATAAAATCACCCGCAGCTAATACTGCAGTAGTGTCAATGGTTTCTATTACATTAGAATCTTGACAACTTCGTATTTCATAACATGCCATTTCTCAATTAATTATTTTTTAGGAGCAGTGTAAAAAACATTTACATTACTAGGTGCGGTGTTACCGGGAGAACTTAGTTTAGCTTGTTTAAGGCTTGCTTCATAATTAGTAATACAAGCACCACATACGGCTCTTCCATCACTAGCTGTTCTCTTTTGACATCCACAACTTAACGCTGATCCACAGTTTGTACATTTCATATTTGTTGGTTTTTATTGGTTTAGCAAGTTTTACAATTAGTATTACAAGTTAGTTTATTCAACTGGCTAACCGCGTACTTGTAAAGCTCCATTCCTCTTTTAGGATCATGGCAATCTTCTACATAAGCTTTAGCAGCTTGTAACTGTTGTTGGATAATTCTTAATTTATTAAGCTTTTCCTCTTGAGGTTCTGATGGTGCACATGCACCTAAGTTCATTTCACAATACACATTTCTTATACCATTCAAGGCACATGTGATCCTTAGATGATTGTATTCTACATACACAAGATCTTTTGGTTCAACACTATATTTAACAATGTATATACCATCCGGTATATCATAGAAAGTAGTGCCACAATCAGCAGACTGTAAACCTAAGTCACAAGCTGTAAGATTAACATTAAAGCCTGGATTAATTTTAGGAGGAGAAAGATTTATAGGGTGAATAAACCCGGGAACTGTTATTTGTAATAAAGGACAAGTTACCTCTACACTTGGGGCATAGACACTTGTGTCCACTATTCTTAATATGCATTTATTGAGTGTGTCTGGAATATCCAAACTTAACACATGTCTAGCCATGGTGATACAAATATAAAGAAAAAAAGGAGAGGAGATAAACTCTCACTCTCCCTTTTAATCTTGAGTTAATAAATATTATACGTTAGGTATTACAGTACAAAGTGTACAACCAAAGTTTTCAAAAGGAACACAGTTTGCACAAGATCCTAACCAGTTAGTTAAGAATTGGTTTAAAGCTGCATTACCTACTGGAACTAATGGATTAGCTTCAGAGATGATGATCTCATTCATATAGCGGTCATTATCAAATGTACTAGTTGGGTTGTTCCAACGTGGTACAGAATGTAAGATATAGTAGCGGCTATATAATGCATTACGGTTAATAGCCGTAGTCATGTCATAACCTTGAGTAATCTCACGGATACGAAGATCATTATTTGCAAAGAAGTTTTGTAAGTAAGACTCAGCCTTGATTAAGTCACGAACAACTTGCTCACCAAAGCCCATACCTTGGATACCTAAACAGTCATTGTATACACAAACACCCTCGAATACACAAGGATCTCCAGTATAATCAACCATTGAAGCATAGATCTTAACCGGCTCTTTCTCAAAGAAGTCAGTTACTTGGAAAGTACAGTCACCAAACTTAGTTTCAACATAAGCTCCGAATAAACGAAGACCTGCTTCACAAGTATTAGGTAATGCTGAAGTCCAAGCAATAGCTTGAGGAGAAGCTGGATAGTTAGTCCACCACTGAGCTGAAGTTACAGCAGCACCGGTAATAGGATCTACAGTAGTTCCTGGAGCATACCAAGCAACTTGAGTGTAGTCAAACACTACTGGTAAAATGAATGGTTTTAAGTAATTGTTAGTAGTTACTTTTTCCGCCCACTGAATATATACAGTTGTAGGGTCTACTGCAGTTGGAGTAGGACCAGCACAACATCCTGTATAAGCATCAAGAGTTTGGTAAGCATTGTGGTTCAATGCACGTAATGCAGGAGAACCTTTAACATCAATGCGTAAGTAGTATGTCTCACCACACAAGAACTGGAAACAGCAGTTAGACTGTACTGTACCACCTTGGAAGTTTTCAGCTGGAAGAGCTGGAATAATTGTTTGAGGAGTTGTTCCTACAGATACTACTGCTTGTTGAGGAACACATGGTTGTACCCAATATGCTTTTTGTACATATTTAGGGTTGATCATTTTAGACTTGTTAGTCTCTTTATAACCACCATGAAAAGGTCCAATCTTGTCATTCTGCAATACAGAAGAACTAGCCAAGATTAATGGACAGCAGTTATAATTAAGTAAAGTTGGGTTGATTGACAACCAAGTGTTTGGATCAAAGAATCCAAAATAACCAGTTGTTAATTTTGATAATTCAACAGAAGGTACATTAGGAGTCGTAATAAATCCACCAACTGAATGAGGATTAGTAGGTCCTGCTACACCTGCACTGCGGGTTGCTCCTGTTCCTAAGAACATCTTGGTGTACGCGTGATTAAAATAAGCCATTGTTTTTT
>CAZVSN010000039.1:0-16602 GCA_964629455.1 uncultured Micavibrio sp.
GTTGGAATATCGTGCTCAACTGATGGGTTGACTTGACGGCATGCAATCAGTGTCGGCGTATAAGTTTTTAATGACTTTGCCTGATGCGCAACGAAAACTTCGCTAAGCGGCATGTGTTGGTTTAGGAAAATTGCAACCGATGGCATATACTATCCATTCTTTCTTTTGATATCACTTAATCTTTTCTGAAAGACCCATTCCGCGGCCTCACCTTTGCCATGTGTCAATGCACGCAATTGATAGGAGCGAATAAAATTGGTGACATCCTTGTCGCCGAAATGCTTTTCTCCGTCTAGTGCGGCTTTAACGTATCCATAAATGGAAAAGAAAGTTCCTGTTATATATGGTTTTTGTTTCAGGCTTCTAAATATTGAACTGGCAAGGAAAAACAAAGGGTGGGTTCCCTGATGATATTGCCCTTTTCCATGACGGATACGCCCGCGATAAATACTTTTTTGGCTGGATCCCATTGGGCGAAGATGTATAAAGCGCAAAGCCTCTGGCGTGTCCCAGCTTAATGCGCGCCATCCGTTCCATCTGGCAAGGTGACAATCAAATCCATCCCATCCGACCTGAACAACAAATCCGCCAATTTGTTCAAAGCAAGCGCGACGATAAAATTTTGTCATTCCAACAGAGGCTTCGTCACCACATAATTCACTGCGTAATGCGCCTGTGTTTTGGTCTATATAATAGGCCTTGCCGCTACAGGTTCCCAAAAGAGGGTCTTCGTCCATTTTTTTCAAAAGGGTTTCAAAATATTCTGGGTGGAGGTCTAGGTCGACATCAAATTTACAAATAAAATCATAAGGAACAGTGATGGCAGGCAACCCATCATTAAAAGCAAGAATAACGCCCGCACCGACATTCCGCCCTGTTTGTGGCGCACGGGTTACAATCTTGATATAGGGCATGGTGGCTTGATATTTTTTGACAATCTCCATGCTGTTATCGGTGGATCCATCATCAACGATAATCCATTGCACGGGTTGTATTGTTTGTTTGGCAACTGAGGCGAGTGTTTTTTCAATATAAAGACCCTCGTCTTTGCAGGGGGAAATTAAAATATAATCAGTTTTCATATTTGCTGCCTGTGCGCTGATGTGTGTATTCAAAAATCAAAAATTTCAATATTATGATAATAAGATTGACATGATAGGGGTTATAGCTTTACATCCCCCTAAACCGCAAGTTTTTTCTATGATACACAATTAAAACAATAAACTAAGAGTGTTTTAGCATGAATTCATCAAATCGTCACAGTTTTGTTCACCAAATTCTGGAAAAAACATCAAAAGATTCAATGGCTTGGTCTATTGATACGGTATTGTCTGGCGATTCTTGTCAATCTTTGGCATTTTTGAATGCACATGCCATTAATAATGCGGCCAAAAATCCTGATTTCTTCCATTTTTTAATGTCGACCAACTTTCTATTGCGGGATGGGATAGGGGTTAAAATGGCAATGAAGCTGTTTGATTTGGAACCGGGCGAAAATTTAAATGGAACCGACCTGATTTCAAAAATTATCCCGCGTTATAAAGATAAATCGATAGCGTTATTTGGGGCATCAATTGAGGCTTTAGAAGCGGCTAAGGACAGGCTGGCAACAGAAGAGAATGTGCATAGCATTGTATCTCTTGAACACGGGTTTCATGACTTTTCTGTTTATTTTGATGCATGTGATGTCCATCATCCAGATATTGTTATTCTGTGCATGGGTATGCCAAAACAAGAATTATTGGCAGCCGATCTTATCAAACGTCAGGCAGCCAAATTGGTGATTTGTGGCGGCGGCTGGGCAGATTTTTATTCTGGGACAAAAAAACGTGCGCCAGAATGGGTTCGTAAATGTTCATTAGAATGGGTGTATCGTTTATTGTTAGAACCAAAACGTTTGGGAAAGCGATATACAATCGATATTCTTTCCTACTTCTATGTTATACTCAAAAACCGTTTTATAGCAGGATAAGATTAAGTTATGCGCGTTAGTGTCATTATTCCCAATTATAATTATGCTGATTTTATTGGTGGAACAATCAATAGTGTTTTAAACCAAACTGAAAAAGTTGATGAAATTATCGTTGTTGATGATGGATCAACCGATAATTCACGCAGCGTGATTGAATCTTTCGGAGATAAAGTCATTCCTGTCTTTCAGGAAAACTCAGGCCAAGCATCGGCAATTTCTATGGGGTTTTCAAAAGCAACAGGTGATATTATCTGTCTTTTGGACTCTGATGATTTTTTCTTTCCCGATAAAGTCGCAATTATAAAAAAAATGTATGGAGATGATCAGGACACAAACTGGGTGTTCCATGACTTGGTAGAGATAGACGGAAAAGTTATTCCAACCCAGTCATCCATTGGGTATAATCCAACATTCATGAAATCTATTGATGAGAGAGGGAATATGGTTTCGGGAAAAATATATTATGATGCTCCCGCAACATCAGGCCTAACATTTCGTAAGAGCTTTATTAATGCCTTATTCCCGTTACCAAGTGCACAATCAATTTATATCAGCGATCACTATATAAAGTTTTATTGCCTTGCCATGTCTAAAGGCGCACATCTTAATCAGAATCTGGGTGGGCAGTTAATTCATGGCGACAATTTGTATACGGGCACAAAACAGATGATAACGCGTGGAAAGATTTTTACCAATACCGCTTTGGCCTTAAGGACAAAATGCCCTGATACTATCAGATTTTGTAACACATTGTTCTGTGAGGGGCGCGCGTGTCTGAATGCAGTGGGTTATAAAGACATGAACCAGATTGTGCGTCAGTATAATCTCGAATTATCTCCGTTAGAACTGATTCTTCTTGAAATAAAAACGTTCATAAAATCGCGCAGATATAAGAAAACTGTATCTGGATCATAAATGATCAGTCTTGACAATAATCCACTTGGCCTTTCATAAGTAGGGCCATTTTTTTGATTATATCTTCTGCAGGAAGTTTTGTTCCTATCATCAGAAAAATGGTCATCATCATGAGTACAGGAAGAGCGTAGACTCTGATGAGTCTTGGCTCTCTTCGTGCGTGGACAATGTCACGTTTATTGTACAAAAGAAAATACCAAACACAACAGAGCGTTAAAAGTCCAACCCCAGCACCGACAATAACCTCATTCACTGAATGGAGGTTTTGGATAACGCGGGATGCACCAATCATACTGGTTAGGGCTAAGGTTATAAAAGGAATGACATAGCGAATACGTCTTTTAATACGAATAAAAACCAGCATGGAAAAGACTCCATAAACGCTAATGGAAAGGGCTGTGTGTCCGCTTGGTGATACAATGTCGTGTTGCCCATTTGTGCATCCTATAAAGCCAAGTTTAAGGATGGCAATGGCAACCGACGATATAAAAAAAGACAAAAGAACAGCGCCCGCTTCGCGGAATCGGTGCAAAAGACTTAAATAGAGGCAGCCCACAACAATCATAGCCAGCAAAACAGAACTTTCGCCAACATCTGACAGGAAATGTAAGAAATATTCAGAAATCATCATCTTGTTCTATATATAAACCTAAGAAAAGCAACTGGCTGTATTCAGTAATGGGGCGGATTTGTCTTTTGCAGATAAAATAGGCGGAACGGACAAAGGCCATTGGATATTAAGCGTGGGATCGTTCCAGAGAATAGAGTGTTCGTGTGATGCGGTATAGGGCGCGCTAACTTTATAAAGAACTTCTGATGTAGGGCTAAGCGTAAGGAAGCCATGTGCAAATCCTTCTGGAATCCAGATTTGTTTTCTATTTTCTGCGCTCAGATGTGCACCAACCCATTGGCCGAATGTTGGGGATGATTGCCGAATATCAACGGCAACATCGAATATTTCACCACTTAATACGCGGACTAACTTGGCTTGAGGGGTTTCCAACTGATAATGCAAACCCCGCAGAACATTCTGGTGCGAAAATGATTGATTATCCTGAACAAAGGAAACATCCCTTCCTATTGCGCTTTGGAATTTATCGTTTTGAAATCCTTCAAAGAAATATCCGCGATCATCATTGTGGATGATGGGTTCAAATATCAGAATATCGGGAAGGGAGTCTAATCGAGTGAACGGCATTCTAAATCTCAATAAAAGATGGAAGATATTGGCGAAGTTCATCTTGCCAGTACGGAGGAGTAAGGCCAAATGTTTTCTGGAATTTTGATGTATTCAGTCTTGAATTGAGGGGGCGGCAGGCTGTTTGTTGATAATCCTTGGAAAGAATAGGGGTGATGATTGTGTCATCGTTTGGTGCGGCAATACTTGCAATCAACTTTGCATAGTCAAACCATGATGTTTCTCCTCTGCAACAAAGGTGATACAGCCCTTCGTCCTCAGATTCTTTGATGATATGTTGAATAGCCAAAGCAGTGGCTTCTGCAATAAATTTGGCCGATGTCGGGGCACCTATTTGGTCGGATATGACAGATAGGCTTTGCTTTTGTCTGATTTTTTGCAAAACCTTTTGAATGAAGTTATTGCTGTTTTGTCCGTAAACCCAAGAGGTCCGGAGAATAAGATGGCGACATCCTGTTTTTGTGATGGCCTGTTCCCCTGCTAATTTTGACTGGCCATATATATTGATAGGATTGGGATTATCTTCTTCTGACCATGGCAAACAACCAGATCCATCAAACACATAATCTGTTGAGTAGTGGACAAGGAGAGCGCCAATGTCTAATGCAATTTCAGACAGTGAGCGCAGTGCGATGGCGTTGGTTAACATGCATAAATCTTGTTCTGTTTGAGCTATGTCTACAGATGTATATGCTGCCGCGTTCACGATAATATGGGGTTTGATTGTATATAAACAATCGGACAATGCATTTTTATCAGTGATGTCAATGTGTTGATTTATAACCTGACCGAGCGGAGTGAGTGTTGTAAGCAACTCGGTTCCAATTTGTCCCGTATGTCCCAAAAGAAGAATAACCATGAAAAACCTATTTAGGAAATAATTCCTTTACTTTTTGATAAATCTTTGCTACGCTTCTAACATCAATGGGCAAATTGTGTCCAAATAAAACCTTCCTCAATCTTTGAAAATATCAAAATTCCGCCCTTTTGGGACGGAGAAGGTTTCTATTTCCATTCACATCATCGGAGTTAACACATATGTTAGGATTTATCAGAATTTCTAATCGTAAACGGAATAACAAATCTAACCTTGCTCATTGTGCCCGCGTGGCTCATGCAGATACGGTTGCAAGTTACGCTTTATCGCATTCTCGCGTACCGTTTTCAAATCTGAGCGGAAGACCAATTACCAATCTTGAAGTTTTTTATACCAACTGGAGTTACAACACATCTGTTGAATGGTCGCCAACATCGACTTTGGCTGTGCGCGCGGCCGTTGAATATCCTGTCGGAATAATAACCCCACTTTACGATGCTGGAGGAAATCGGGATATTTCAATATCAGGTGGAGGTATTGGGAGTGCATTAAAAAAATCAGGATTAAATATTCCTGCCAATGCTGTTTTTTATATACGGACTCGGTGCATTGTTACAGGTGGAGATGGGCAAGCCCCCCGCGCCTATACAAATAATGCCACTTTTAATGGTGGAACCATCCAATCATGGTTTGGGGCCACAAATGATGGATCTGATTATACAACATCGGGAAACCAGCCGACAGCGTTTGGGGTTGGCTTTGGGCCATCTGCGGTCTGTTCACGAGAAACAGGGAATAAGGCTCGTTCATTTATGATTATTGGCGATTCAATATCGCGTGGAAACTTTAGTGGTGGAATCTCATTTGCAGAAGTGGCCGCATTGGGTGCTGGATATTCTTTTCTCAATTTTGCAGTATCAGGGTCCAAATTGGTTGATAATACAGTGCAGACAAAAAGAATTGCCTTGGCAAGGGCAACGGGGTGCACAGATGTTTTAATGAATTACCCTATTAATGATATTTCGGGTTCAAAAACATTATCAAATATTCAGACAGGATTTAATGCATTATGGTCAAATCTGAAAGCCGCAGGTTTTGATAAAATTATTCAGGCAAGCTGCACGCCAAGAACAAGCGATGCAACAAATACAGGGACACCATACGCAACACCTGCAGGGGCATTCACAGGTGGGGCATCATCTTTGCGGTCGCAGGTCAATGCGTGGTTAAGGTCTGTGGCGGGGCAAGCCAATAAAGCGGATTATATTTTTGAATTCGCAGATGTTTTGGAATCTTCCCGCGATAGCGGTTTATGGCTGAATCCAACTGTGAATACGTCGGATGGCTTGCATCCAACCGCAACTGGCGCAACAACGGCAGGAAATGCATATAAGACTTTCTTGCAGACAATAGGATTTTAATCAATTCGGCTTTTCACCATCGGGGCATCGTGCTACATCTATATTCATTAAAAAGGGTAAAAACATGGATTACGATGTTGTTATTATTGGCGGTGGCCCCGCAGGTTTAAGTTTCGCTCGTTTATTGGCGGATACAAATTTGCAAATTCTGATTGTTGAAAAGCAGGATGAAAAGACTCTCGCCAATCCCGCCTATGACGGGCGTGAAATTGCCCTGACGCATTTGTCCCATCACATTATGTCTGACACAGGCATGTGGGCAAAAATTCCATCAAAATCCATATCATTGATTAAAGATGCTAAAGTTCTGAACGGTGATTTGGATGATGCGCTATTTTTTGACCACCGCAAATCCGGCAAAGAAAATTTGGGATATATGATATCCAACCATTTGATACGCAAAGCTGCATATGACGTGGTCAAACCCCTGAAAAATGTCACATTGATGACGGGCGTTGAAGTTGCGGATGTCAAAACAGATGCCCATGAGGGGACGGTCACATTGAAAGGTGGCAAGAAAATAACCGCCAAATTGGTTGTTGCCGCCGATAGCCGTTTCTCTGGAACCCGCCGTCAAATGGGTATTGCAACAGATATGCATGATTTTGGTCGGGTGTGTATTGTCTGCCGTGTGAAGCTTGACCGTGACCATGATGAAACCGCCTATGAATGTTTCTTTTATGACCGAACCATGGCGGTTCTCCCGCTCAACGGGCGGTATTGTTCCGTGGTGATTACGATTGCTGCCGAAGATGCTGATCTTGTTCTCAAACAAACTCCTGCGGAATTTGGTGCAGAAATGACCAAACGGATGGAGGGAAAATTCGGCACGATGTCGCTCGACACTGAATTATTCCCGTACCCATTGGTCGGAACATATGCCAATAAATTTTACGCCAATCGCTATGCGTTGATGGGGGATGCTGCTGTCGGGATGCACCCTGTCACCGCGCACGGATTTAATTTCGGTCTGCGTGGGGCGGCAACATTGGCGCGTGAGATAAAGGCAGCGTGCGATTTGGGTCTGGATTTTGGTGCAGATGATGTCTTGCGCCGTTACCATGATGACCATCGCGCCGCGACCCTCGCCATGTATATCGGAACCAATACGATTGTGGGGCTGTATACCAAAACAACACCCCTTGCCAAACTGGCGCGTAAATCCCTCCTTAAAATCGGGCAACATTTCCCACCCGCCCAGAAAATGATTATGAACCAATTGACCGAAGCCAATAAAGAAAAATCAGGGAAGCGCGCATGAAAACATTTGCTCAATTAACCGAACCCGAAGTTCTGGCGCTGGCGATTACCAGCGAAGAAGAAGATTCCCAAATTTATTTAAGCTTTGCCAACAGGCTCCGCGCAGATTATCCCTCTACTGCCCAGATGTTCGATGACATGGCGTCAGAGGAGCAAGAGCATAAAAACATGTTGCTGGATTTGTTCCAGAAACGCTTTGGTGGTCGGTTACCGTATATTACGCGCCAAGACGTGCGCGGATTTATGAAACGCAATCCTATCTGGCTCATGGAAAATATGCGCATTGATGAAGTGCGCCAACAGGCCGAGTTGATGGAGATTGAAGCATCAACATTTTATTCCAAGGCAGCAACCGTGGCGCAGGATGTTGAGGTACGAAAACTCCTCGGTGATTTGGCAATTGCAGAGCGTGGTCACGAAGCGCGCGCCATTGCGATTGAAGAAAAGAATGTGCCGCAATCTGCGCGTGATGAAGAGGCGGCAATTTCCCATCGTTTGTTTGTCTTGCAAGTTGTTCAACCAGGATTGGCAGGGTTGATTGACGGGTCTGTATCGACCCTTGCCCCGATTTTTGCGGCTGCCTTTGCCACGCATAATTCCCATGATGCATTCCTGGTGGGTCTTGCCGCATCAATTGGTGCGGGGATTAGTATGGGCCTGACTGAGGCCATGTCTGACGATGGCGCAATCACAGGGCGCGGCAGCCCATGGACACGCGGCATTGTGTGCGGGTTAATGACCACGCTCGGCGGATTGGGCCATACATTGCCGTATTTAATTTCCGATTTCTGGACAGCAACGTTACTTGCGGCAATTGTGGTGGCAATTGAACTGGCTGCGATTTCATGGATACGTTGGAAATATATGGATACGCCGATTGTATCGGCCATGGTTCAGGTTATCTTTGGCGGCGCATTGGTTTTGGCAGCTGGTATTTTGATTGGAAGTTCCTAAAAAAATCCCCCGATTGTGTCGGGGGATTTTTTATTTTCTAATTCAATTTGTTCTTAAAATATTTCAAGAAATCGCTGTCGGGTGAGAGGAGGAGGGTTGTGTCCCCGTTCATCAATGATTTACGATAGGCTTCGAGTGAGCGATAGAACGCATAAAATTTCGGGTCTTGGTTAAAGGCTTTGCCGTAAATTTCAATCGCGGCTTTGTCACCTTCACCGCGCAGAGTTTGGGCATCCCGTTGGGCTTCGGCCAATAAAATTGTCCGTTCTTTATCTGCCTTTGATTTGATTTCAAGCGAGAGCTGTTCCCCTTCGGCGCGAGCTTCCTGCGCTTCGCGTTCACGTTCTGACCGCATCCGGTCAAAGGTTGCCTGTGTGACCTGTTCAGGCAAATCGGCACGGACAATACGCACATCAACCACCTCAATCCCGAAACGTTTGGCTTCGACATTGACGGTTTCCTGAATATCTTCCATCAACGTGTCGCGTTTTTTAGAAAGGATATCCTGCAATGTGGATTTCCCCATCGCGCTGCGGACTGCGGAATTGATGATGGTATAAAGGCGGGTTTGCGCCCCTGTTTCTGTGTTCAATGTTTGAAAGAATTTCAAAATATCGACGATCTTATATCGAGCAAATGAATCCACCAGCAGCCGTTTTTGGTCAGCCAGCAAAACTTCTTCGGCAGGTGGGTCAACATTCAGAATGCGTTTTTCAAAGACGCGGGTCTGGTCAAGAATAGACAGTTTGAAATGCAGCCCCGGTTCCGCAATCTGGTCTTTTGGATTTCCAAACCGCATCACCAGAACCTGTTGGTTTTCTTGGACAGTAAAGATAGAGGATGTCACCAGAACAAAAGCAACAAGCGCACCAATAGCAAATGTCAGAATTTTTCCTTCGTTCATTATTTTGTATCCTTTTTCAAATCATTGAGGGGCAGGTAAGGCAGAACATTGCTGTCTTTATTTCCCAACACGATAGTTTTTGTTGATTTCACAATTTGTTCCAATGTTTCCAGATACATCCGTTCCGATGTGACATCAGGCGCATTTTTATAGGCCTGATAAATCGAGTTAAAGCGGCTGGATTCACCAGTGGCCTGTGAAACAATTTGTTGTTTATAGGCTTCGGCATCTTGGGTCATTTTAACGGCTTCACCTTTTGCGCGCGGAATAATATCGTTGCGATAGGCTTCGGCCAGATTTTTCAATTTTTCTTTTTCCTGACGTGCGCGTTGAACTTCGTTAAAGGCATCAACCACAGCTGCAGGCGGATCAACTTTTTGCAGTTGAACGTTATTGATGGTGACACCTGTATGATATTCATCCAGCAATTTTTGCATTAATGCGCGCGCATCACTTTGAATTTGTGTTCGGGCATCAGTTAAAGCCGATTGAATTTTTGTCTGTCCGATAATTTCGCGCATGGTGCTGGCCGCTACCATGGAAATGGTATCTTCTGGGTCGCGAACAGAATAAAGGAAGTCTTTGGCATTTCCAACGCGCCACAGAACAACAAAGTTAATATCAACGATGTTTTCGTCCCCTGTGAGCATTAAGCTTTCTTGATGGGCGCTATTGGCGTTTGCGCTGTTATAGCCCCTGTCTTCGTTTGTATAGCCGATTTGCACGCGGCGTTCTGTTGTCACATCAACCACGGTGACGCTTTGGATTGGCCATGGCATTCTCCATTTTGGGCCAGGGACTTCGTCGGTGCGGGTATATTTGCCGAAAGTCAGAACAACAGCGTTTTGGTTGGGTTGAACAAAAAAGATACCGCTCAACAACCATAAAACCAATGCAACGACAATGGCGATGGAAAAGGCTTTTCCAGAGTTTTCTGGGCTTCCACCATTCGAGAAAAGGCCATTGAAAGTTTCTTTGGCCTTGCGGAACAGGGCATCGAAATCTATCTCATCAGTATTGGGTGATGATGGACGGTTGGGGCGATTATTATCTTTATCGCTGTTTCCCTGCTGCCCTTGGGGTTTGCCCCATGGATTCGGGCGATTCTGCTGTTGATCGTTATCATCATTCCAAGACATATTTTTACCTCTATATGTGTTTCCACTAGACTTTAGCTTTTTTCTGGCTAAAAACAACTGGAACCAACGAAAAAATAGAAAGCACACCCATGTTTTCATTCTTGAAACGCCGCCCCAATATGGCCGACAGTATTCGTCGGGAAGTTATCGGTTTAACCGCTAATTTGATGGAGATTGACGATATTCAACTGACCCAAGATGGGCGGGTGATTGTCGTATTGCGGGTTTTGAAAGATTCCCCCGATATTGAACCGCGTCGCCAGCAAATTGAATATGTCGTATCGAAACTAAAGGGCGTTCAAAAAGCGATGGTGATTTTGACAGGGGATAAACGCCCAACACCACCACCCGTTCAATCCGCAACAAAACCCCCAGCGGATAACCAAAATTTACCCCCTGTGATTATTGCTGTTGCATCGGGTAAGGGTGGGGTTGGAAAATCAACCGTTGCTGTGAATTTGGCATTGGCGATGTCTGCGCTTGGTAAAAAAGTCGGGATTTTGGATGCGGATATTTATGGCCCGTCTTTGCCACGGTTATTGGGTGTGCAAACATCAAAAGCCGAACAAGGATATGACGGACGGTTAGAACCCATTTCTGCATACGGATTAAAAGCCATGTCGATGGGATTTCTGGTGAACGAAGAAACCGCCATGATATGGCGCGGGCCTATGGTTCAATCGGCATTGTTACAAATGCTTCGTGATGTGAATTGGGACGGGTTGGATATTCTGGTCATTGATATGCCTCCTGGAACGGGTGATATCCATCTGACCTTGGCGCAACGCGTGCCGTTATCGGGTGGTGTAGTTGTATCAACTCCGCAAGATATTGCCTTGATTGATGCCCGTAAGGGGCTTGAAATGTTTAAAAAGGTTGCCGTACCTATTTTGGGCATTGTTGAAAATATGTCGACATTCTGTTGCCCGAATTGTGGGCATACCGAAGCCATATTCGGGACAGGTGGCGCACGGGCAGAGGCAGAGAAATTGGGCGTTCCGTGTTTGGGTGAAATCCCGCTTCACAAAAAAATTCGTGAATTATCGGATGCGGGTACGCCCGTTGTGGCGATTGAACCCGACAGCCCGCAGGCGCAAGAATTTAAATCAATTGCAGAAAAAGTATTGGCGGGATTGTCGGTTGCGGCGCGCCCCGCGCCAACCATTCGAATGGAAGAGTAAAGAATGAAAAAAGCTGAGTTAATTATATTTGATTGTGACGGAACAATTGCCGATTCTGAATTGTTGCATAATCAGGCCGTATCAGATGTGTTGGCGGGTTTAGGGTATTCCGATTACACATTAGAATATTGTTTGGATAATTTTGCAGGAAAAGGAATGACCAATGTCATCGCGGCGATTGAGAGCCGTGAAGCGAAAAGATTGCCAGATGATTTTTTGGAACAATACAGAGAAATTGTTCTGATGCAGTTACAAAAAAATGTAAAACCTGTCCCTTATGCCGTTGAAGCCGTAAAAATTTTGGCACAAGATTATAAAGTTTGTGTGGCGTCAAATGGTGAGCGCGAACATGTATTGCAGTCTGTAGAATCCATCGGTTTGTTAGATGTGTTTGGCGAAGATGCTGTTTTTACAAAATCCCAAGTGGAGCGTGGCAAACCTTTTCCAGATTTATTCCTCTACGCTGCCGAAAAAATGGGTGTGAGCCCAGAACGTTCTATCGTCATTGAAGATAGCCTAACGGGGGCGCGGGCGGGCGTGGCCGCGGGAATGGAAACTATAGGCATAACGGCAGTGAGCCATCATCCTGAACAGATTGAAAAAGATATGAAAAACATTGGAATTGTGAATGTTTTCAATGCTTGGCAGGATATTTTGACCCATATTAAAGGAACTGTGGATAGCCTGAAAATTGCCTCTTGCAATAATCGGTAATGCCGTTTAAGTTCCATCCGTTCTGAAAATTAAATGAAACCAACAGGAATTATAAGTTATGAGCGATATTGCAGCCCGCGTGAAAAAAATTGTTATCGAACACCTCGGTGTTGATGAAGCAAAAGTCACCGAAACATCCAGCTTCATTGATGATCTGGGTGCCGATTCTTTGGACACCGTTGAATTGGTTATGGCCTTTGAAGAAGAATTCAGCATTGAAATCCCTGATGATGCTGCTGAGAAAATTCAAACAGTTGGCGATGCCGTCAGCTTCATCAGCTCTAAAGCCGCTTAAGCTATAGAGTTTTCTATGTAAGAATTTTAAAGGGCCGCTATCTCGGACTATCTGGGTGTGGCCCTTTTCCTTTTGTAAATTTAACCTATGTAAGTTTGGTATGTGAGTGGACATGAGACGCGTTGTTATCACAGGTATGGGAATGGTGACCCCCCTCGGAGTTGGGGTTAATAAAAACTGGGCAGAGATTACGGCTGGAAAAAGCGGTATCCGCAAAATTACCCGTTTCGAAGCTTCGGATATGGCATCCCAAATCGCAGGTATGGTTCCATACCAAAGTGAGGGCGTGGCCGATGGATTTAATGCGGATGATACGCTTGCCCCCAAAGAACAAAAGAAAGTCGATACCTTTATCCTTTACGGAATGATGGCTGCCGATGAAGCGGTTGCTGATTCAGGTTGGAAACCATCAACTGTTGAAGAACAGGAACGCACAGGTGTCATGATTGGTTCTGGCATCGGCGGTTTGCAAAGTATTTATGAAACATCTGAAACACTCATTCAAAAAGGGCCGCGTCGCGTGTCCCCGTTTTCTGTTCCTGCGATGTTGATTAATTTGGCATCTGGTCATGTGTCGATTAAACACGGTTTCAAAGGCCCAAACCATTCTGTAGTAACTGCCTGTGCAACAGGATCTCATGCAATTGGTGATGCTGCGCGTTTGATTATGTTGGATGATGCTGATGTCATGGTTGCAGGTGGTGCAGAAGCTGCTGTTAACCGTTTGGGTGTTGCGAGCTTTGCCGCGTGCCGCGCTTTGTCAACATCGTACAACGACAACCCAGAGGCAGGGTCACGCCCCTTTGATGAAGGCCGTGATGGTTTCGTTATTGCCGAAGGTGCGGGCGTTGTTGTTTTGGAAGAATATGAACACGCCAAAAAGCGCGGTGCAAAAATTTATGCCGAAGTTATCGGATACGGATTGTCCGGTGATGCGTACCACATGACATCTCCAGCCGAAGATGGTGATGGTGGGTTCCGTGCCATGAAGGCCGCATTAAAATGCGCCGGTATAAACCCATCTGATATCGATTATATCAACGCCCATGGAACATCCACCCCGATGGGGGATGGTATTGAATGTGGTGCGGTCAAACGTTTGTTCGGCAATGCAATTGAAACAATATCCATGTCGTCAACCAAATCTGCTATCGGGCATTTGTTGGGGGCTGCGGGTGCGGTTGAAGCGATTTATTCGGTGAAAGCCATTGAAACCAGTATTATGCCGCCAACACTCAATTTGGAAAATGTGTCCGAAGCGTGTCAAGGCATTGACCTGATTCCAAAAATTGCCAAAGAGAAAAAAGTCACAACGGTTTTGTCGAATTCATTTGGATTTGGTGGAACAAATGCGTCATTGGTTTTGAAAGCCGTTTAACCAGAATTCGGATAAGAATGAAATTTGTCATCATCAAAGCTTTGATTTCAATTTTCATTCTTGTTTTGGCAACGCTTGGCGGTATCGGATATTTCGGATACACAAAATTTCAAACTCCGTCCCTGAACGCAACATCAAAAATTATTACCATTCCCAAAGGCGCGGGAACCCAGAAGATTGCCGAACAACTCAACGCTGAAGGCGTTGTATCTGATTCTTATGTGTTTATAGCAGCGTCAAAGATTCTGCCGCCCACGGACACAATCAAAGCAGGCGAGTATGAGTTTGCCCCTCATCTTTCCATGCAGGATGTCATCTTGAAATTAAAAAAGGGCGAAACTTATAAACGCCAATTCACCATCCCTGAGGGACTGACCAGTTTTGAAATTATTGAACGGTTGCGTGTTGTTCCTGATGTTCAGGTGGTTGAAGTATCTCCACCTGCTGAGGGAACAATGCTTCCAGATACCTATCAGTATGCAAAGGATGAAAGCACAAATAATATCATTTATAGAATGCAAGAATCTTTGCGCACCCTGTTGGATAAAGAATGGCCAAATCGCGACCCAAATCTTCCGTTTACAACAGTTGAGCAAGCTTTAACTTTGGCCTCTATCGTTGAAAAAGAAACGGGCGTGCCATCTGAACGGAAAAGAATAGCGGGTGTATTTATCAATCGCCTGCGGCAGGGTATCCCGTTGCAAACCGATCCAACTGTTATTTATGCCCTGACCAAGGGGCAACCAAAGAATGACGGGCAGGGACCGTTGGGACGGCGATTGCTCCTCAAAGATTTGGAAATTGATTCCCCGTATAATACTTATAAAAATGTGGGGCTACCCCCTGCGCCGATTGCCAATGCGGGACGGGATGCGATTTTGGCGGTTCTGCACCCCGAAACCAATGATTTCCTCTTTTTCGTGGCTGATGGCACAGGCGGGCATGTTTTTGCGCGCACCCTGTCCGAACACAACCAAAACGTTGCCAATTGGCGGAAATTGCGCCGCAGTACAGATAAATAGCGCGAAAAGCGAATGAAAAGATTGATTTCTTTTCATAATTTATCTAAAAATGGCAACCATGAATCACAATATTCAAAAAGCCTTTCGGCAAGCGGGAACCCCAAATGTGTGGGGCCATTACTTTTCTGAAGGGTATAACGCGGAAACCTATGCCAAGTTACGTTCAAAGGCAGAATCTGCAATGCTGGGTTTTTTTCAATCCGCATGGCCATCCGTTCAAGATTTAGACGGGCAATCCACCAATCCTGATTTAGATAATTGGGTTTCTTCAAAAGATGGACAAGATAGTCTGGCATTCTTGGTCGAAGACATTCAAAACCATATTGATAGCGTCAAAGAATTTGCATTACCCGCGCATGATATTCGTCAGATTTTATTCAAAGATGCATCCGAAGCTTTGCGCTTTTATCAGATGGAACGCCCTGATGGATATCAGTCGACTTTTGTCATTCCAACATTCGCGCATGATATTGGGCGGTTATTGGAAGGGCGGTTATATCACCCAGATAACGCCCATGATCATTGGATACCACATTCCAAACTCAGCTTCCTGATGTTAAATGACATTTTATCCAAAACGGAATATCAAGACATACCACAGGAATTAAAAAACCATTTTCTCTATGCTGTATTGGCGCATTCGGGTGAAAACGGTAAAACCTTTATGTCGCGCGCGGTACAGGCCTGTGACAGAATGCAATTAATTGGCCCAGAAGGGTTCTTCCGCGCCCATGCCTATGGGCTGTGTTTGCTCGATGCAGATATCAAATACCCGCATGATGATGATTATAAAACAGATTTGCCAATTTTCGGCAAACATCATTCCGTTTTGTCAGAGTTGGAATTTTTTGCACGAAATATGCGTGGAAACATTGGAACAGGCCATAAGGACTGGCAACATCGCATTGCGGTTGAAAATGTGGCCTTGCTTTTAAAGGCGAGCGAGCAAGACGCAGATTTGCAAAACAGAATATTCTTCCCCGAATATAACAAAGATGTATCTATCGAATTTGCGCCAAGCAAACGGCCGATTAAGGGGGATGTTTTCTATGATGCCCAGAATATCATGAAATCATTTGACCGTTTTTACAGCACCCGATCATCGCCTTATGATGTTGCTCAATCATTAAAATCAGCCCTTGAGTGTTTGCCAGGGGCCGCGCAATTATCCACCAAGATGGAGGCATCTATCTCCCGCGCCGTCACAGATTTATCATCAAATCAATTGAACGGACTGAATAATACTATTCAAATGGCCAATGTTTTGCGTATGGAACAGGATAAAGTGGATGTGGGGTATGCATATCAATCCATGAAACATGGCAATCCTGATTTTGTAAAACTAATCGGGCAAATGGTGGTGAATTATGCGCCAGATTTCCCAAGAGATGAATTGGATATGGACGATAAACCCCGTGGGAATTCTCCCCCC
>CAZVSN010000040.1:0-16019 GCA_964629455.1 uncultured Micavibrio sp.
GTATCATTGATGATTGAAACCCATGTGCGCGAAGACCATATTCATTTATATGGATTTTCATCGGTACAGGAACGCGACTGGTTTCGTTTATTAACCAGTGTGCAGGGAGTTGGGGCAAAATCAGGTTTGGCTATTTTAACCGCGTGCCCGCCAGAGCGTTTGCCATTGGTGATTGCGTCAAATGATGCCAATGCATTACGTCAGGCCGATGGTGTCGGGCCGAAACTCGCCACAAGGATTTGTACGGAATTAAAGGATAAGGTTCAGAATATGAATCTGGGTGCCGTTGCGCATCAGCCTGTTGTTGCCCCCGTTAAAAAAGGAAAAGAAAAATCAGTTGAGGGGGCGTCCGTTGCCAATGATTTTAGTTTAGACCAAGATGCTGTGTCAGCCTTGGTCAATTTGGGTTACGGACGGGCAGAGGCATTTTCTGCCGTCATGTCCGCCCGCCAGAAATCCACAAACGACAATGTGACCATTGATAGTCTTATCAAGTCTGCATTAAAGGAATTAGCGGGTTAGAGTTTCAGCTCGAGGGTATTCCAGAGTTTTTTGAAGGCGGCATAAACCATATTCGGTTGTTTGATGATGTCTGGTTCGCGATATTTTTCGATTTTTTTATCAAGCGCTGACATATTCACATCAATAAATAGTTTTCCCCATTCATGCAGAGCCAAAGAATCTGTTTTGTCGATGATGATATCCGTACGAGAGGGATTGGGCATAAAGGCATGACCATCTTGCCCGATAAGTGTTGTTGTGAATGAGCTCCATTGGGTCATTGTTTTATTAAATTCTGACAATGAAAAATCTTTGCGTAAATCAGGAAAGCCGACCCCGTTTTCCAACATGATATTGCAGAGATCGAGCAATGCTGTCGCCCGTTGGTGATTGTTGGTGGCGTTGGCGAATATGTTCGTCAAAGTGATTGGATGTGTGGTCATGTGGCACCTTCCTGTCCTTTTTTATATTACATATTGTTTTGATCTGTCAATTTTGGTGTGGGGGGTGTTTTCTGGCTTGCACCTGTCTGAACCTTATCGCAAACTAGGGAAATCAAGCGAATCGGATATTTTTGATGACCCAAACCCTGAAAGAAGCCCTGAAAGAAAACGACCTGTCTGCCGTGCCTTTTGAAGATGAAAAGGGTGAGGAGGGAGCTTTGCGCCCTCAGACAATCGAAGAATTCATCGGGCAGAAGGACTTACGCGCCAATCTTAAGGTTTTTGTTGCGGCCGCCAAGGCGCGCAAAGAGTCGCTCGACCATGTTTTATTCTTTGGCCCCCCTGGTTTGGGGAAGACCACATTGGCGCAGATTGTTGCCCGTGAATTGGGCGTCGGGTTTCGTGCGACATCAGGCCCTGTGATTGCGCGGGCAGGGGATTTGGCGGCGTTGCTCACTAACCTTCAGCCCTATGATGTTTTGTTTATTGACGAAATTCACCGGTTGAACCCCGCGGTTGAGGAAATTTTGTATCCCGCGATGGAAGACCGCAAACTGGATTTGATTATTGGTGAAGGCCCCGCCGCACGGTCAGTGCAGATTGATTTGCCGCCCTTTACATTGGTCGGGGCGACAACGCGGAGTGGGTTGCTCACCAACCCTTTGCGCGATCGTTTCGGGATTCCGATGCGGTTAGAGTTTTATACGCCCGATGAATTGGTGTTGATTGTCACGCGTATTGCGCGGTTATTAAATATTAATATGACTGATGACGGCGCGATGGAAATCGCTAAACGATGCCGCGGCACGCCACGGTTGGCGGGGCGGTTGACACGCCGTGTGCGTGATTTTGCCCACGTTATGGGAGAGGATGCCGTTATCAATGCCAAGGCCGCTGATATGGCTTTGACACGATTGGATGTCGATTCCGCGGGGTTGGATAGCATGGACAGGCGTTATTTAAGGACGATTGCCGAAAAATATGGTGGTGGCCCCGTTGGAATTGAAACAATGGCCGCTATCTTAGCAGAACAACGCGATGTGATTGAGGATGTGGTGGAACCATATTTATTACAACAAGGGTTAATCAACCGCACCCCGCGCGGGCGGATGTTATCACCTGAAGGATATAGGTATTTGGGGTTAACTGCGCCGAAATCGGCTATCGAACAGAACGAGTTTTTTGAATAATGATGACCCATGATTTCCCTGTCCGCGTTTATTATGACGACACCGATGCTGGCGGCATTGTTTATCACGCGAATTATTTAAAATTTGCCGAGCGCGCACGGACGGAATATATGCGTGCCATGGGGTTCGAGAATTCCAAAATTCGTGACGAACATGGCATCATTATTGTTGTAAAAAACATCGAAGCCGAGTATTTTTCACCTGCAAGATTAGATGATTTTCTGGGTGTTCAATCCCGCGTTTTATCCGTTAAAAATACCAGCTTTGTCATGGAACAAAAAACGTTCCGTGGTGAAGATTGCATATTCAGCATGAATGTGGTTCTGGTATGTGTGGATAGCAACGGACGCCCCAGCAAAATCCCTGATCCTGTTAAAACTGTTTTTCTGAAAGAGGTAGAGTAGTCATGCCAATCCCTGAAACCGCAACCACCCCTGTTGCATCCGATGAAATTTCTAACGTTGCTGCCGGAGCTGTGTCTTCTGGTGGACATGATTTGTCTATCATGGGATTGTTTATGCATGCCGATTTTATTGTGCAGTTCGTCATGTTGTTGTTAATTGGAATGTCCGTTTGGTGTTGGTCGATTATTATTTCCAAACGCATGACATTAAAAAAATTGAATCGTCGTGCCGACCGTTTTGAGGAAGCATTCTGGTCTGGTGAATCTTTGGATAAATTATTCCAACGTGTGCGTAAATCTGCGCCCGACCCGATGTTGGTGACATTCACCGCAGGGATGGAAGAATGGCAGGCAGGTGTTGCGGCCGGTATTCCCAAAACTGAAAACCTGCAAGCCAGTTTAAAACAACGCGTTGAACGTGCTATGTCGCTCGCGATTGTGCGTGAAATGGATATCATGGAACGCGGGATGACATTCCTTGCGACCACTGGTTCATCTGCAACCTTTATTGGTTTGTTTGGAACGGTTTGGGGGATTATGAATTCGTTTACCGCTATTGCCGCGATGAATAACACATCACTTGCTGTTGTTGCCCCTGGTATTGCCGAAGCTTTGTTTGCAACAGCAACAGGTTTGGTTGCCGCTATTCCTGCCATGGTGTCATACAACGTTTTTTCAACGTCGATTGCACGATATGGGGATCGATTATATAATTTTTCGACTGAGTTTTCGGCGATTATGTCTCGCCATCTGGACGGGCAAGAGTCGGGCGATAAATCTGGATCGGTTAATACCAAACGCGTAGGGACTTAGTCACCATGGCAATGAATGTTCAATCAAAAGGTGGGGGCGGTATACGATCTGGATATCGCAGGTCTTACCGTCCGATGTCCGATATCAACGTAACACCGTTTATTGACGTGATGTTGGTGTTGTTGATTGTGTTTATGGTGACCGCGCCGTTGCTGAGTGCTGGTATACCCGTTGATTTACCAAAAACCGAGGCCGCCGCCGTATCGGAAAAAGATGATAAGCCATTAGAGGTTGCCATCAACAAATCTGGTACTATCTATATTGGTGAAACAAAAGTTACTCGCATTGAATTATTGACCAAGTTGGCGGCGATTACAGGTGACGACAAAGAGCGTCGCGTATTTATCAAGGCCGATCAAGGATTGCCATACGGAAAAGTCATGGAAATTCTGGGGTCGATTAACAAAGCCGGATATAAAAAAGTTGCCTTGATTACCGAACCCGTTCCAACACGAAATTAGTCTGAATGGTTGTCACGCCCAGAAAAAAAGACGGGGAAACCCCGCCGCAATCCAAAAAAGCCTTGATAATTTCATTGGGCATACATTTTCTTGTGTTGTTATTGGTGATATTCGGGTTGCCGCATTTTAAAACTGATCCTGAAATTGTTGAGCCTGTTCCCGTTCAATTGGTTGCAAATGTTGGTGAATTGACCACAACCAATAAGCCGCCTGTTGAAGCCCCTAAACCTGAAAAGCCGAAGGAAGAACCTCCGCAAAAACAGGAAGAAAAACCAAAGCCACCAGAGCCTAAAAAAGCCGAACCCAAACCGCCCGCCGAGGAGGAGTTGAAAGACCCGCCCAAAGACGATAAGGCCGAAAAGGTTCCTGAGAAGAAAAAAGAGCCGCCTAAAAAAGAGCCTGAAAAACAGAATGATTTTGATTCTTTGCTAAAGGATTTAACCCCTGAGGAAAAACAACAGCCCGATACCGATAAAACCGACAAGAAAATGACGGAACCAACGCCAACGCCGAATGTGAGCAAATTTTCGGATGTTTTAAGTATTAGCGAGATGGATGCGTTGCGCCAACAATTAAGCCAGTGTTGGAGTGTAATGGCGGGAGCCGCCGATTCTGAAGATTTGCGTGTGGAGTTGGATGTTGTCGTAAATCAGGATAGAACCGTTGCCTCTGCAAAAGTTGTCGACCAATCCAAATATAACAGCAATCCGTTCTTTCGTGCGGCGGCGGATTCTGCTATGAGAGCTATGAGAAACCCGAATTGTACCCCGTTAAATGTGCCAGTCGATAAATACAATCAATGGCATGAAATGACGATAGTTTTTGACCCGAAAGAAATGTTCTAAAGGAAGTAAAAATGACCAAATTATTTGTATCTTTTTTTTCGATTGCACTGCTGTGTGCATCAGTGGCTCATGCCGAGTTACGCGTTGATGTGACCAAAGGCACGATGGATCCTATTCCTGTTGCGGTGACTGATTTTGTTCCCAAGGATGCATCGGGAACCCAATTCGCGAGTGACATTCCAAAGGTCATTTCCAACGATTTAGCCAGCACGGGTTTGTTCCGCTTGTTAAGTCCTGCGTCCTTTATTCAGGATTCTGCATCCATGCAGACACAAATTCGGTTTAATGAATGGAAAACAATCAATGCACAGGCTTTGGTTAATGGAACTGTTACGAAACTTCCTGATGGACGCACTCGTGTTGAGTTTCGTTTGTTCGATGTTTATGGACAAACCCAGTTAACAGGTATGGCGTATATGACCACGCCGCAGAACTGGCGGCGTATTGCCCATATTATTGCTGATGAAATTTACAAACGTTTGACGGGTGAGGCAGGGTATTTTGATTCCCGTATTGTGTACGTTGCTGAATCTGGTCCCGCCTTAAAACGCGTGAAACGATTGGCTGTTATGGATCAGGATGGCGCAAATAATCGGTTTTTAACCGATGGACGGTCTTTGGTTTTGACCCCGCGCTTTTCACCGAATGAACAAACGATTGCGTATCTGTCATATGGTGATGGACGCAAACCGCGCGTTTATGTTTATGATTTGGAAACGGGTCGGCAGGATGTTGTGGGTGATTTCGCTGGCATGACATTTGCTCCGCGGTTTTCTCCTGATGGAAACAAGGTTGCAATGTCACTTTCCCAAGGTGGTAACAGCGATATTTATTCAATGGATATGCGGAGCCGCCGTCCACAAAAACTGACCGACAGCCCTGGCATTGATACATCACCTTCATATTCCCCTGATGGGTCACAAATTACATTTGAATCTGACCGTGGCGGGACACAGCAAATTTATGTGATGAGTGCCAGTGGTGGCAACCAACACCGTATTTCTTTCGGTGAAGGTCGCTATGCATCGCCAGTGTGGTCGCCACGCGGAGATTTGATTGCCTTTATTAAAATGTTGAAGGGGCAATTCTATCTGGGTGTTATTCGTCCCGATGGAACTGGCGAGCGTTTGATTACCAATGCATATCACCTTGAGGGGCCAACTTGGGCGCCGAATGGTCGCGTCATTGCGTATTTCAAAGAATCCCAAGGTGGTGGTCGGTCATCCCATGTGTATAGCATTGATTTGACAGGTCACAACGAACACCAGTTGAAGACAAATGGCGATGCGTCCGACCCAGCTTGGTCGCCGATTAACCCTTAGTTGGCCTTTGTTGACATAATTTTAAAGTGATGTTAAAAACTCCTCTTAGTCCCTATAAGAGGAGTTTTTTCTATGAAGCGTCGTCCAGAAATAGGAAGTCATGTCACATTGGTTGAGCAACCCGATGGATATTTGAGTCAGGATTTCAAGGTGAGTGTTAATCAGGATTATGAAGTTATAGGGCATGAAGGATCATGCTTGATTATTCGTGATGATGAAGGATTGGGCGCGCGGATTTATCACGGACGTTTTGTTGAAGCCGTCGTCAATTAATGTGTGTTTGATGCGTAAAAAAGAATTAGATATCAATTCATCTCTTTTAAAACATTTTGCCAAAGTCGCAGGCGGAGGTGTCGGGGTTATTGTCGATTCAAGTATTACCCTTGCGGCGGGTTATTTTGTCACACAAATCCCCCCTGATTTATATTGGCAGACAATTATTTCAGCGTTTGCCGTTGCCAGTGCAGGGTGCACATATGAGGGTTTCAAAGAATTGAAAAAATCATATGCCAGCATGAATGCGGCCATTCATTCTTAGATATCACAAAATAACGATACGACCTTTTGGTAGGTTTCTCGTTTAAACGGAACAATCAAGTCCACAGTTTCTGAGAGAGGAACCCATCGCCAGCGTTTAAACTCGGCAGGGGTGTGGGCATTCAGATTGATATCGGAATTATTTCCTGTAAACCGCATGGCCACCCATGTTTGCTCTTGCCCCCGATATTTTCCGCCCCAATGTTTTGTTGAGAGGTCAAAGGGAACATCATACCTGATTTTCTTATCGGCAATGCGAATAATGTCCGCTTTATCTGTTCCGATTTCTTCACGCAATTCACGAAAAGCGGCTGTGATAATATCCTCGCCTTCATCAATTCCGCCTTGTGGCATTTGCCATGCATCGGGGCTGTCTATACGTTCTCCTACAAACACATGATTGTCTGCGTTGAACAAAGTAATTCCCACGCAGGGACGAAAAGGAAGATTTTCTGGTCTGTCTTCAATCATTTTTTCTTGGTCAGTCCATCTTGGTGAATGGCATAGCTGAGTGGAGCTAATTGTATATTTTTTGTCGACAGATTTTTCTGCCACTCTGCAATCAGTGTAAAGGTGAGGGGGGATGGGCGAAATGCCGCCACAATATATGATTTTTCGATTGCGGAACTTTCAAGGCCAGAGAGTGCGGATAAAATAGCATCTTTTTGTAACAGCGTGTCTATCCAAAGTGCATTCTGAATAAAAGGGGTGGTTGTTTTTTGAGTTGTTGATTTAAGAAGCCCATCGGCGGTATCAAGCTGTGTGATCCCTAATCCGCGTTTGGCAATAGCATCTATGACTGACTGAAATTCCAGAGAGGTGTCAGGGAAATCGGGGGCATTTATAAAAGCAACGCCCGCGTATCCTGTTGCGCGCCCCAATGTTGTATTTAAACGCGAGATATTTTGTTTGACATTTATACTCGCCAGCAGAGAGGAGGGGCCAGTATCATTTTCGGCAAAGTTAGTGGTCTGTGTTGGTATGGACACCCATAGTTCTTGACCTTTGGCACGCGCTGCTGAAACCTTTGCCTGTAAATTTGAGCTGTATGGTGAGGCAACCATGGTGATAAAGGGCGGTAGTTTATCAAGGGCCTCTTTTGATGTTTTGTCGGATAGGCCGAAATCAATCATAACCAGAGAGATGACTGCTTTGGTGTCTGGTTTTAATGTAAACGGAGCTTTATAGGCATCAAAAGGTTTCATGCCATCTGTTGTTCTGACGATTGGAAGTGATCCGTAGGGGGTTTCTTCGGATAGGCCGGCAACCGAGTCTTCGATTGGTTGTGGTGCAATGTCTGAAGCGGATTGTGTGGTTTCTGGTTGTTTATCAATTGCTTCCAGTGGTGCGGTGTTTAGCGTTTCTGGTAAAGTTTCCGAAGTGGTCGGGGTTGGTTCATGTGGTGGAAGGGGGGCTGGTTCAGGCTCGACATGTTTTTGTACAATCTGGATAACGGACATCACTTTGCCTGTTGGTGCGGTCGAGGAATGTGATGTTTCTTTGGATGAGGACAGGATGCCGATTGTAGTAATAACCAAAAGAAGAAGGGCAGAGAAAGACAACGCAAAAAATTTCAGGTGAAAATAGTCACCGAGCATGGGTAACATTCCATTTATTTTTTGTTTTATCTTTTTCTCTGCCATCTGAAATTACTTTTCCTTTTTAACCAGAGAAAGACCATGCAAGAGGTCTAAAGCGCGACCCAGTTGATAATCTTCTTTGGCCAATTCTTCTTCGGTTGGAGTTTTTTTCTTGTCAGATATTTTTGTTTCATCATCTTTGGTCGTTACGGCAGATTCAGATGTTTCATTCGGGTTGCTAATCGCGCCTTTCAAATCTGCTTCATGAACGCGTAAATCATCCAGTTTTTCAATTTTTGCAGGGTCAACCTGAATATCAGGGTTTATGCCTTCTGCCTGAATTGAGCGACCAGATGGTGTAAAGTAACGTGCCGTTGTCAGGCGCATTGCGCCGCCACCCGGTGTTGGAATAACCGTTTGAACCGACCCTTTGCCGAATGATTTTGTTCCCATCAGAATAGCGCGATGGTGATCTTGTAATGCTCCAGACACGATTTCAGATGCAGATGCAGAGCCGCCGTTTATCAAAACGACAACAGGAAGCCCGGCTGCCAAATCACCCGGCAATGCATTGTTGCGGCGAATATCTTTATCGCTCCGCCCACGAGTGGATACAATTTCACCTTGTTCAAGGAAAGCATCGGATACTGCAATTGCCTGATCAAGAAGTCCGCCTGGATTGTTCCGCAAATCAAGAACATATCCAACTAGTTTGTCGCCTGTTTCTTTTTTGATTTTGTCGAAAGCATCTTTCATTCCATCATAGGTATTTTGATTGAATGTTGTAATGCGGATATATCCGACTGTGCCATCTTCTACGCGGGAACGAACAGATTTGATTTTGATGATGTCGCGTTTAACCGAAATAAAGAGCGGTGCATCGACACCTTCGCGGCGAACAGCCAGCTCGACAGAGCTGCCGACTTTTCCGCGCATTTGATCAACGGCTTCTGCCAGAGTCATGCCCATAATTGGTTTTTTATTCAGGTGTGTAATTAAATCACCTGCTTTAATTCCTGCCTTGAAGGCGGGGGTGTCATCAATAGGGGATACAACCTTGATTACACCATCTTCCATAGTGACTTCTATCCCTAGACCGCCGAATTCGCCTTTGGTTTGAATTTTCATGTCATCAAAATCTTTTGCTGTCATGTATTCAGAGTGGGGGTCAAGATTGGACAACATTCCTTTAACCGCATATTCGATTAATTTTTGGTCAGAGATTGGTTCAACGTAATTTTCACGCACCGTTTCAAATATGCCCCCAAACAATGATAGTTGTTGGTAGGTTTCTTCGTTAAGTTGTTCCTGTGTTGCTGTTTGTGATGGAGAGTTCGGCTGTTCTGATGCTTTTTGTTCTTGTGCAGAAGCAGAACAAGGAATGGCAAGAAGGGCGATTGCAGCAGTCGAGAGAAGGAAAGAGCGGGAAAACATCAATATAACTCCAGTCAGGTGTGTCAGTATAAAATTAGGGTCGGTTTTTAGTCGAGTTTAGAAAATTTCTTGGATGGATTCACGGGTTCCCCCTGATATCTCAGTTCGTAATACAGATGTCCTGATCCTTCGGGCAATGTCCCTATCGGTTCGCCTGCATCAACGCGCTGCCCTACGAATGTATCAACTTTTCCCAAACCTGCAACTAGGCTATGAAATTTATTCTTGTGTTCAATCAGGACGATTTTGCCATAGTTGCGGAATGTTCCCGCATAGCGGACAATTCCGCCCAAGGGGGCCACGACCACTGCGCCAGCATTGGAAGAAAAGGTGATTCCCTTGCTGGTTGCCCCAATATCGTCTGTTTCCCCGTATCGAGTTTTTATAATACCGGAAACAGGGAGATGCCCCGTTCCCAGAGCAGGGCCAGAATATTGAGAGTCTTTTGAGCTATGGGATTTGTTTCCTGTGCGCGATGATTGTTCTTCCCGATGTTTCCGTTCCAGCGTTTTTATCAAGTCCCGAAAATCTTTGGCTTCTTTGGTGAGATTTGCAATTTCAATCTCTTTTGCGGCGACTTTGCTTTTTGTTTCTTTCAAAGCTTTGGAGCGGTCAGCAATCAGGGTATTCATTTTTTCCCTGTCAGATTTTAATTTCTTTGCTGATTTTTCCATTTCCGTTTTTTGTTCGGTCAAACCTTGTTCAAGAGAGGAAAGTGTTTCCAGATCTGTTTTCAGTTTTTCGGCACGGCGATTAATTTCAGGTAAAATCGACCCAAGAACTGTTGCTGCCTGAGCGGTTTGAAGAGGGGCGTCGGGACGCGCAATTAATGTTTCGGGAGGAAGTCTGCGAATACGTTCCAGCGCCACAATGAGATTAGCCAAAGAAGCGCGTTGTTTTGAGAGGTTGTCTTCGAGTGTTTGTTTTTGTTGTGATAAATCATCCAGTTTGGTTTGGATATCTTGTAAATTTCGTTCTTGTTTCTGGACTGACTCTGTCGCTTCAATCAAATTTGTTTTCAGACCTTTCATATCTTTTTCAAGTTGATTGGCTTTTTGTTCCAGTTCTTGTCGATGGGTTTTCTCTTGTTCCACCTTGTTTTCCAAGGATTTCAGCTTTTCCTGTTTTTTTTCAGCGTGGGCAGGAGGAGTGATAATAAGGCAGAGCAGGCATAATGCCGATAAAAGAGAACGCATTGTCATCGGTTATCCTTCCCGATGGTACGGATGTCCCGCAATAATTTGTTGGGCGCGATAAATTTGTTCGAGCAACATCACCCGCACCATAACATGTGGCCATGTTTGTTGCCCAAAACTGAGGAGCATATTCGCTTTGTTCCGCACATCGTCGGTAAAACCCTCGGCGCCCCCAATCAGAAAGGTCAGTTTGCTTTCCCCTGTATCACGGATTTTTTGGAGTGTTTGTGAAAAATCCAAGCTTCGCAAACCATCTCCCCGTTCATCCAAAACAATCACAAAAGAGTCTGTGTCTAGTTTGTCCAGTATCAAGCGTTGTTCATGATCCTGTTGTGTTTTTGTGTCTGTGTATTTGCTTTCCACCTCGATGACTGTCAATGGCCACTTGGTGCGTGACACATAGTCATCAATCAGGTCGCGCCATGGACCTTTTTTTACTTTTCCAACTACAATGAGATCAATTTTGAACATAGATCAGTTTTAAATGATTCTAGGTCAAGACAGAAGGGCAAATGGGTGAATAGGAACAGAAAATTACGAGGCTGCCTGTTGTTCCAACAGTTTTTGCATGCGTTCTTTTTGACGGGTCACGCGGGTATTCATATATCGGGTGCATGCCCCTTCTAATTCGGTTTCCAATGATTTTCCTATTTGTCCGCCTTCACCCTTCATTTCACAGGTCAGGATATGGGAGAGCGTTTTTTGGTGTGCTTCGACAATCTCTGTGGCATCGCTGTCCAGCTCATTCAGATTTTCCAAAAATGTCAGCATGATTGCCGCCAAATTTCCCAATAAATCATATTTGAAAATGCGGGCATTGGCCTTGATTTGCATGATAGGGTTGATCAGCCGTTCAATGGATCGGCGATTTTTTATTTCTTCTTGTTTTGCAATTGCAAGGCCATCCTGCAATTGAGAGAGGAACATCGAGGCAATTGGAAGAAAATTAAACGTATTTTTTTCGATAATGCTTTGTGATTTGTTGAGCGTTTCTTCATCCATATTGCCGTAGCCGACTTTGGCCTGAAGAATATGGTTGGCCTTTATTTTTTGTTTATATCCGTCTTCATTCGTCCGTAGATCTGTGCCATTAAATGCAGCAGCGTCTGTTTTTCTGCGGCGGTCAGGCCCCGCATATTTTTCGGTGATAATAAAATCGCGCGGATGTTTGACAATATGCAGAATCCGTTTTGATATGTCGTGGGCAGAAAACGGCTTAATCAGAAATTCGGTAATACCGTTGTCGCGGGCATCGGCGATTTTCATAGGCGACCCGAACCCTGTCATCATAATAATCGGGACAGTTTTATTCGGGGAGCGTGGATTGTTACGGATCAGCTTAACCAGTTGCAGCCCGTCCATAATCGGCATTTGCCAGTCGGTAATTACAATATCGGGGTTGAGGTGGCAAAAGGCTTCGAACCCTTTTTCTCCGTCACTTGCATAGGAAACCTTGCCAATACCTTGAGCTTTAAGGACGCTGGTTGTTAAATCCCGCATCGGCATAATATCTTCAACAATCAGGACATGGACATTTTTGAAGTTTAGCGACATAGACCGTTACGCAGTGACACAGTTAGGTGGTTGAACACAGAGATAGACTATTAAATTTTAACTTGTATGCAGGCAAAAGAAAACCCCATATTATGGGGTAATACTTTAGGCGTAGGTGGTTCATATATAAGAATATTTTTATGTTCGGGCTGTCCGTGAGGATTTGATGTCCTCTGTCGCAGGTCTTTCTATCTGCCACATTTTTTCAATGGCATAGAATGAACGAACTTCAGGACGGAATAGGTGAACAATCACATCACCGCAATCCACCACAACCCAGTCAGCCGTCGGCAGGCCTTCGGTGCGTAACACTTCGAAGGCGGTGCCTTTTAATTTTTCGTCAATTTTATCGGACAGCGCAGCCACTTGTCTGGATGATGTTCCCGACGCTATGACCATATAATCTGCCAGAGAGGTGAGCCCCATCAGGTCTATGACTTCGATTTCTTCAGCTTTGTTGGCATCTAGTGCCTCAACAATGAGGTCTTTCAGATGCAGAGGAGTTTGCTCTCCTGTTGGTTTTCTCGTGCCCAAGGGGGTTACGATCCTTTCGTTGGTGATGACGGGATAATAAAATAGCCGCCCCAGTTTGTAAACAATCTCTTGTAAACAACCGTTGGCGGCCTGTATAACAGGATGAATGATTTCTGTAAACTAAACTTTTGCAAGTTGAATAAGATTCTCTTCATCTCCCTATATTATAGCCTTTTTAGGCGGGTTTCGCAAATCCGTGGAGGAAATATCCATCATCGGTTCCGCAAAAATCCAGTGAATATGGCCTTTTTCAAGGGGGGGGGTTCCCCCGTGGGCAGGGTAGCTGTGGGTTAGCCACCCACAGTTTTTAAAGCTGTTCTGCCGTACAACCCCGTGACTGGTCGGGCGGCCTACAAAGGCAAAAGGGATTGTTTTTAATAATTGTCGCCATTTATACCAACGATGAAACTCATAGGCGATATCTGTTCCTGCAATCCATATGAATTCTGTTTGAGGAAAATGCTTCTGCAGAGCGGTGACCGTATCAAAACTCCGGATCGTACCCAGTTGGGTTTCAAGATCTGTCACGATAATTTTGGGATTGTGTATGAGCGAGCGGCAATGATCAATCCGCGTATTTGTATCGGGTAAGCCAGATTTTGATTTGAGGGGATTACCAGGACTTACCAGCCACCACACGGCATCCAGCCCCAGATATTTAAGGGCCGCATCCGATGCATGGATATGTCCCGCATGGGGTGGATTAAATGACCCACCGAACAAACCAATTCTTAACCCACGCCAGCGCGGAGAATCCAGAAGATGCGGAGGGGTCAGAATGGGGATCAGTTCAACTTCTCGCTGATATGACGAATGCTCTCGTCTGTCAGAGTATCTGCAGATTGGGATGAGAGTTTTTGTGAAATAATTTCAGAGGTTGCAGATACAGCCAGTTCCGCTGCATAGCGACGAATATCTTCAACAGCAGAGCGTTCCATTTGTTCAATGCGTGTTTTGAGCATTGTTTCACGGCGAGCCATCGTTTCAGTGAAATCTTTTTCTGCTTTGGTACGGATGTCATCGGCCTGAGTTTTCGCCTTTGCAATGATGCGGTCTGCTTCGACAGAGGCGTTTTTCAGGTCTGATTTATATTGGTTTAATAATTCTTCGGCTTCGGAACGTAATTTCTCTGCCGATGAAATATCATGGCGGATTTTTTCGATTTTTGCATCGAGGATAGATAAAACTGAGCGGCGTCCAAAAATAAAAGCCAGAACAATAAAGGTTCCAAATGAAAAAACCAGCCAGAGTGTAGGGTCATGAAACAGAGGAGAGTCGGGGGTCATCATAATCTATATCTCCTATGCCGCTATTTTTGTTTTTTGGCTGAGCGATTTTACAACGCTTTCGGCACCTGATTCACTTGCAGGAATTCCTGCAATTTTCTCGGCAGCTTGAGCCGCCAAGGATGCTGCGATTTGTTCCATATCAGATAATGCAGATTGGGTCGCGGATTGAATGCGGGATTCTGTCGTTGCAATTTCAGATTCCTGATGTGCGCGAAATTCTTCCAAAGCCGCATCCAGATTGGATTTGGATTGGTTGACTGCGTCTGAAATCTGGGCGTTTGCTTTTTGTCCTGCGGATTTCATTGCGGCATCTACCTCTGCGCGCAGGGCATCGGCTTCACCAGATAGTTTTTCAGCTTTCTGGATATTGTCGGCAATGTAACCCATTCTGGATTCAATCGTTCCACCCAAAGTAGGCAAAACAGATCGCGAGAATACAAAATAGAGAACAGTAAAAAATATGGCGACCCAGAAAATCTGGCTCGGCCATGTCGCGGTATTAAATTGGGGTAGGCCACTGCTGCCATGATGTGCCGCTTCCTCTGCCATGGCAGGAATCGCCATGAACAGTGTGGAGGCAAAAATCAAACTTATCGTTTTCACGTTTTTCAGCATTGGCGTACCCACTAGGAATGAATCGATTAGGCGAAAACCAGATAGAAAGCGATCAGCAATGCGAAAATTCCCAATGCTTCAGTCACAGCGAATGTGAACATGAATTTTTTGTTGAGAAGGTCAGCAGCGCCTGGGTTGCGTCCTACAGCTTCGTTGTAAGATGCGAAAATCAATCCCAATCCAATGCCAACGCCTGCGAGAGGAATGAGGGCAATTGCACCAGCCAAGAGTTTTACAGCTTCGAGATCCATTTTAAGTTCCTTTTTTAGTGGTTGTTTAAGTTTAAGTTCTAAAATTCTTATTCTTCATCAGTATTAGTGTTCGATTTCCATCGTATCTTTTAAATAGATACAGGTCAGAACAGCAAATACATAGGCCTGAATAAAGCCGATGAAGAATTCAAATCCGATAATGACAATGTTAAAGGCCACAGGAAGCAATGTTCCAAGCCATGCAAAACCGCCCATTGTCGCAAACATAATTGCAAAACCTGCAATTACTTTCAGTAAAACGTGACCCGCCACCATATTTGCAAACAAACGTACAGACAGGGTGATAGGACGAGAGATAAACGAAATGATTTCAATCAGAACAACCAGCCATAGCAACCATATAGGGACACCTGATGGTACAAATAAACTGAAGAAATGTGTGCCGTGGCGAGCAATGCCGATAATCAAAACTGTTACAAAAACCAGAATTGCCATTGCTGCAGTGACTGCCAAATGGCTGGTGTAAGTGAATGAGTAGGGGATCATGCCCAACATATTCCCAACCAACACCATGACAAACAGTGTAAAGACAAGCGGGAAATATTGTTTAGCGCCTGCACCGATATTGTCTGAAATCAGGCCTTCGATAAAATTGTAAAGGCTTTCTGCACCAACTTGAAGACGCCCTGGAATCATGGATTTCCGTTCAGAGGCGATGGTTAGTCCAACGATAGATAAAACGGCACCAATCAACATCCAAAGGGATGAGTTGGTAAAGGAAAGATCAACACCACCGAGTTCAAACGGTATCAAAGGCGCAATCTGGAACTGATGCATAGGGTCGGCCAAGGTTATAGTCCTCTTTTTGGTCGGCGGTTATTCAGTCATCTTCATTATCTGAAATTTGCGTGTTTCTACCTTGTTTTTGCGTGAGTTGCAACCGTTTTAAATCAAGTGGTGTTTGAATCCCCTGTGACACCCTGTAAATTCGCCAAAAACCAGCCAAAACCCCCAGAAATGCAAAGGTTATAAATAGGGTTGGACGTGTCGAAAATAGGTGGTCAAGACCCGCCCCCATGCCCCCGCAGAC
>CAZVSN010000041.1:0-3834 GCA_964629455.1 uncultured Micavibrio sp.
ATGGCGGCCATGAGTTCCATACGATTGTTGGTGGTATCTGGTTCCGCCCCTGATAATTCTTTTTCGGTTCCTTTGTAACGCAGGAGTGCGCCCCAGCCCCCTGGCCCTGGATTGCCTGAGCAAGCGCCATCGGTAAATAATTCAACCATATCGGATTTAGAAGAGTTTGGCATGACGGTGGAATTCCAGTTTTTCAAGATATTCGGCAGGTGGTTTCGGGTGCACCAAGGCATTGGGGTCATGAAAGACCAAGTCATAGAGGCGTGATGATAAAAACCGCATAGCTGCGCCGCGCGAAAGAATCTGATACGACTCTTTTTCGGGTTGCGTCAGGGGGCGAATGGATTCATAACCAGTAATCAACCCCGCCCATCTGTCGGTATCAAAATGATTATCCGCATCAAAGCACCATGCATTCATGACGATTGCCAAATCATAGGCGAGATAATCTGTTGCCGAAAAATAGAAATCAATGACGCCATAAATATGCCCGTCATTGATAAAGACATTATCGGGAAACAAATCGGCATGGATTGCGCCTGTTGGTAAATTTTCAGGCCAATGTTGTTTTAAATAGGATAATTCGGTCGTGGGCAGGGTGGATTTATCACCAAGGATAGGAAATGATTTATCACCAACCCGTGTAACCCTTTGATTCCAAGCGTCCCAGTTCATTGAATTGGCACGGGTTTGGTTGAATTTTTGTCCCGCTACATGCATTTTTCCGAGCAAAATGCCCAACTCGTGGCAGAGGGGTGGTGTAATATCATCTGGTTTTACATCGCGACCATTCAGGAAAGGAAACAACGTCGCTTTTTTTCCGAACACATCTGATAAATTTTGTCCGTCATTACGGGAGACGGGGGCAGGGCAGATAATACCACTGTGTGAGAGATGATTCATAAATCCCAGAAAGAACGGAAGGTCATCGGGATTAATCCGTTTCTCGAAAATAGTTAGAACATATTTCCCCGCAGAGGTTTCGATTTTGTAATTAGTGTTATCTATACCCTGCGCAATACCTTCGAATGACAGTAAGTTTTTCACTGGGTAATCCAGCAGAAAATTTTCAATGTCCGTTTTTGAAAGATGGGTAAAGACAGCCATATTTAACTTTCGTCTTCCTCTGGTTTGACATGTTGGCGATGGTGCCGCCACAGGCTTAAAAACAAGGATATAAAGAGAATTGTAGTCGAAAACAGAGGCAAATAAAACCCGTTTAAAAAATGATAAATCATCCATGGAATGCAGGTTATCCAATAGGCAAAACGGATGCGTTGTGCGCTTTTCTGGAGTTCGGCAAAACGGCAGACAACCACCATGCTGAGGGGCAGGAGGTCGGTCGGCGTTTTATAGACAAAATAAATACTGGCGACAGACAGGATAATTGCACCGACAACGCGCGGGATTTTTGTTTTATTGAGGTGTTTGAATGGCGTCAGCGCCTGAATCAATGCGCCTGTTCCTGCAATAAGGGACGCGCATGCGCCAGATGTGCCGCCGACAGCGAACAAATATAGGCCGCCAAAGCCATCACCCAGAAATTTAAAGAACATCATTTTGCGTCGATTGCGGAATTGTGGACTGGCAATTCCGCATAAAAATGATGCCAGAAAAATCAGGGAAGTCAGGTTGAAAATGGATTCAAATGTCATAGTGTTATTTGTTTTCCTATGTTTTCTTCGGCTTCCCGAAGAAGGCGGGGAATATTGAAGACAACGTTTTCTTTTGCCAACACAATTTCTTCGACGGTTACATTGTATCTTGCGCGCAAAGCAGAAATAACATTTTCAATCAGGATATCGGGGGCCGATGCGCCTGCGGTTAGGCCGAGTGTTTTTATATTTTTTATGGTGTCCCATGGAATGTTTGTTTCATCTTGAACCAGATGGGCATTCGCGCAACCGTAAACTTTTGCGACCTCTACCAGTCGGTTGGAATTAGATGAATTTGGTGAGCCAATCACAAAAACAGCATCCGATTTCGGGGCAATTTCTTTGACAGCCAATTGACGGTTGGTGGTGGCGTAACAAATATCTTCTTTGTTGGGGCCAACAATCATCGGAAATTTCTGTTTTAGGGCGTCAACCACAGCGCCAGTGTCATCCACCGACAATGTTGTTTGCGAACAATGTGCCAATTTTGTCGGGTCAGGGACAACCAGTTTTTCAACATCTTCGACAGTTTCAACCAGATAGACGCTGCCCTCTGGCAATTGTCCCATTGTACCAACGACTTCGGGATGGCCTGCATGCCCAATCAGAATAATGGTTAATCCCATTTTATGATGACGCTCTGCTTCGTTATGAACTTTGGTCACAAGAGGGCAGGTGGCATCGATATAAAACATCTCGCGTGTTTTCGCATCAAGCGGGACGGATTTCGGAACGCCGTGAGCCGAGAAAATAACAGGTTGCCCGTCATTCGGGATTTCATGCAATTCCTCGACAAATATGGCCCCTTTGGCGCGGAGGCTTTCAACCACATATTTGTTGTGGACGATCTCATGGCGGACATAGACGGGGGCGCCATATTTTTCCAGTGATTTTTCAACAATCTGGATGGCACGGTCAACGCCTGCGCAAAATCCGCGTGGGGCACATAATAAAATCTTTAAATCGGGGTGGGCGGGGTTATTTGACATGATTTAAAAGTGGTATCAGATAGAAAGACCACTTGCCATGGTTTTTGTTTCGACTATTGTTCATTTTATCATTTTATGTGGAGAATTTTATGAAACTATTGCCCCTTTCGATGTGCGCTGTGCTAGCTCTGGCTTTGGCGGGTTGCGAAACAATGGATAATATTGGGAAATCTGTTCAAAATATAAGGATGCCAAGTTTTGGGAGTGCTAAATCTGCAAGTATGGCGGGGCAATCACAAGATGCTATCGCCAATGGAGCCAATGGCATGGTTGCGGCCGTTGGCGCAGATTGCCCGCAGGTTAAGGCGTTGAGCGATCTATCGTCTATTTCTCAGTTCGCAAACCCTGAAGCCCCCAGTGCCGCCCAAATGATTGCAACCACTGTGATTGATAATATCGGTGCGTCTTGTCAGGTGTCGCAAAATAGCGTGACCATTGAATTGGCGCTGGATTTTACGGGAACATTGGGGCCTGTCGGATTAAAGGATTTGAACGGGCAAGCCAATTATACCTATCCATATTTTCTAACGGTGATTACGCCTGATGGACAGATTTTATCCAAAGATGTTTTTGCGCTCTCTATGGTTTATGAAAAAAATAAATTGGATATCCGAAAACAGGATAAATTGCGTCAGGTCATTCCGCTGATGGGTGGGCAAAACGCCAATCAGTTCCAGATTGTTGTCGGGTTCCAGTTATCCGATGCTGAGCTGGCCTATAACCGTAGTGGAAAGAAGTAATTCAAAATGAGCATTGATTTTCAAACTGTTTGGCAGCGTGAAACAAACCATCACATGAAGATCGCAACAGAAACATTTGATTCTCTGTCATCTTTTGTCGGCGAATGGGTTGATTTGGCAGAAAAAACAGTAAAAAGTGGCGGGAAAATCATGTTTTGCGGGAATGGCGGGTCAGCCGCAGATGCCCAGCATATTGCCGCCGAATTATCGGTTAAACTCTGTCAGGATAGGGCGCCAATTGCGGCCTTATGCTTAAGTCTTGACCCGTCAGCTATGACGGCCTGTGGCAATGATTACGGGTATGACCAGATTTTTGCCCGCCAAGTGGCAGCTTTGGGTCATTCTGGTGATTTGTTGGTCGGGCTTACGACTTCGGGCAATAGCGCAAATGTCTTGAAGGCCATGGAAATCGCCAAACAAAAAGGGATAAAATCCGTTGTGTTGACGGGG
>CAZVSN010000041.1:3934-6189 GCA_964629455.1 uncultured Micavibrio sp.
ATAGTTTCGCTTGCCTTCTCTGATTCTATATGCTACCCAACGGCATCGAAACTCACAGAAACTGGTATTCTGGAAAGGGATCAGGAATTGACAAAATCCTCCTCCGCCTCTGGTGCTGGGCACATCCTCAGCTCTCGCTATGCAACATCATTTATTGATGTCGCACATCAATCGGGAGCCTTGGCTTCTATTGAAAAAGATATGGTGTCCTTGCGCGTGTCTTTGGACGCGTCCAAAGATTTGAAAGCTTTGCTCGATAGCCCCGTCTATTCCAAAGAACAACAATTATCCGCCGTACAGAGTGTTGCTCGTGCCGCAGGCTATCATCAATTGACAATCAATTTTTTGAGCGTTCTGGCCATGAATGGCCGTTTGAACGCGTTGTCATCCATTCTTTCTGCTTTTGTGGCAGAGATGGAACGTCGGAGTGGCGTAGTTGAGGCCAAGGTTGTTTCGGCGTTTCCATTAAGCGAAACTCAACAAAAGAATCTGGCGGACACTCTGTCAGCCAAAACAGGGAAAGCCGTTAAGCTGGCTTTGTATCTTGATAAGTCGTTATTAGGAGGATTGGTCGTTACTGTCGGTTCCCGCATGATTGACGACTCCCTGAAAACCCGCCTGAGCCAATTGAAACAGGCGATGGTTGGCAAAAAAGCAGCATAATCAACACAACAAATTTAGAATGAAATACCAAAAGAGGAAAAAGTAAAATGGATATCCGCGCATCAGAAATCTCTGAAATCCTGAGCAAACAAATCGCCAATTTCGGTGCAATGACCAATGTTGCAGAAGTTGGGCAAGTTTTGTCCGTAGGTGACGGTGTTGCCCGTGTATATGGACTTGACCAAGTTCGCGCAGGCGAAATGGTTGAATTTCCGGGTGGCATTAAAGGGATGGCATTGAATCTTGAAGCTGACAACGTTGGTGTTGTTATTTTTGGTTCTGACCGCGCGATTAAAGAAGGTGATATCGTTAAACGTACTGGTGAGATTGTTCAGGTTCCTGTTGGGCGCGAACTCTTAGGTCGTGTTGTTGATGCGCTTGGTAACCCAATCGATGGCAAAGGTCCATTGAATGCAAAAGAATTCCGCCGCGTGGAAGTTAAAGCCCCAGGCATTATTCCTCGTAAATCTGTGCATGAGCCAATGCAAACTGGTCTGAAAGCGATTGATGCGCTGGTGCCGATTGGACGTGGACAACGTGAATTGATTATCGGTGACCGTCAAACAGGTAAAACTGCGGTTGCTTTGGATGCGATCATTAATCAGAAATACATCAACAATTCTCCGAATGTAAAAGACCATTTGTATTGCGTTTATGTGGCTATTGGTCAAAAACGTTCAACCGTCGTTAAGTTGGTAAAAGAATTGGAAGAGGCTGGCGCAATGGAATATTCCATCGTTGTTGCTGCGACCGCATCTGATGCTGCACCAATGCAGTTCTTGGCACCATATACAGGTTGTGCAATGGGTGAATATTTCCGTGATAACGGTATGCACGCTTTGGCAGTTTATGATGACTTGTCAAAACAGGCTGTTGCTTACCGTCAAATGTCATTGTTGCTCCGTCGTCCACCGGGACGTGAAGCTTACCCAGGGGATGTGTTCTATATTCACTCTCGTTTGTTGGAACGCGCTGCAAAACTCAACGAAGACAATGGTTCCGGTTCAATGACTGCATTGCCAGTGATTGAAACACAGGCGGGTGACGTGTCAGCGTATATTCCAACCAACGTGATTTCGATTACCGATGGTCAGATTTTCCTTGAAACTGGTTTGTTCTATAAAGGTATTCGCCCTGCGATTAACGTTGGTCTGTCGGTATCCCGTGTTGGATCTGCTGCACAGATTAAAGCAATGAAACAAGTTGCTGGTAAAATCAAACTGGAACTCGCGCAGTATCGTGAAATGGAAGCATTTGCCCAGTTCGCATCTGACCTTGACCCAGCAACACAAAAATTGCTGGCACGCGGTGCGCGTTTGACCCAATTGCTGAAACAACCACAATACTCTCCTTTGACAGTTGAGGAACAAGTGGTTGTAATTTATGCGGGAACACGCGGTTACCTCGATAACGTTCCTGTGAACAAAGTCAGCGCATATGAAACCGATATGCTGGGTGAATTGCGTTCTGCTGGAGCATCTATTTTGGCGGCAATTAAAGATAAAAAAGCATTGGATGATAAAATTGAGGGCGAAATCAATGCGTTCCTTGATGGGTTCACCAAAGGTTATTCCGCACGGTTGGCTGCATAA
>CAZVSN010000041.1:6289-15787 GCA_964629455.1 uncultured Micavibrio sp.
AAAACGGATTTATTACTCAGGTCTTGGGTGCTGTGGTGGACGTTCAGTTCCCGAACGGCAATGTGCCAGCAATTTTGAACGCAGTGACCACAACCAACGAAGGCAAAACTCTCGTGATGGAAGTGGCTCAACACTTGGGCGAAAACACAGTACGTTGTATAGCGATGGATTCAACCGATGGTTTGGTTCGTGGGACTCCTGTTGCTGATACTGGCGATGCGATTTCTGTTCCTGTGGGAACCGAAGTTTTAGGGCGTATTATTGACGTGATTGGTCAGCCAATTGATGAACGTGGCCCGATTAATGCAGACAAACATTACCCAATTCACCGTGAGGCTCCGAGCTTTTCCGAGCAATCAACAGAAACCGAGCAATTGATTACTGGTATTAAGGTTATTGACTTGCTTTGCCCATACGCAAAAGGCGGTAAAATCGGTCTGTTCGGTGGTGCCGGTGTTGGTAAAACAGTGACCATTCAGGAATTGATTAACAACATTGCAAAAGGCCACGGTGGTGTGTCTGTATTTGCTGGTGTTGGTGAACGTACCCGTGAAGGGAATGACTTGTATCACGAAATGATTGATGCAGGCGTTTTGGTTCCGGGTGATGCAAAAGCTTCTAAAGTTGCTCTTGTTTACGGACAAATGAACGAACCACCAGGGGCGCGTGCTCGCGTTGCTTTGACTGGTCTGTCCATGGCGGAATATTTCCGTGACGAAGAAGGTCAAGACGTTTTGTTCTTTATGGACAACGTGTTCCGTTTCACCCAAGCGGGTGCTGAAGTGTCTGCGCTTTTGGGTCGTATTCCTTCTGCTGTGGGTTATCAGCCAACACTCGCAACCGATATGGGCGCGTTACAAGAGCGTATTACATCAACCAACAAAGGGTCTATTACCTCTGTTCAGGCTGTGTACGTTCCTGCGGATGACTTGACCGACCCTGCGCCTGCAACAACATTCTCTCACTTGGATGCGACAACTGTTTTGTCACGTCAAATCGCGGAATTGGGTATTTACCCTGCGGTTGATCCTTTGGATTCCACATCCCGTATTTTGGATCCACGCGTGGTTGGTGAAGAGCATTACAAATGCGCGACCGATGTTCAAAAAATCCTGCAAACATATAAAGCATTGCAAGATATTATTGCGATTTTGGGTATGGATGAATTGTCTGAAGAAGATAAGCAAACCGTTGCGCGCGCGCGTAAAATCCAACGTTTCTTGTCACAGCCATTCCATGTGGCAGAGGTGTTTACAGGTTCCCCAGGTGTGTTTGCTTCGCTTGAAGAAACCATCAAAGGCTTCCGTATGATTTGTGATGGCGAACTGGATCATATTCCTGAATCGGCTTTCTATATGGTTGGTAACATCGACCAAGTTTTAGAAAAAGCCAAAAAAATGGCAGCAGAAGCAGCATAGGTATTTGAATGACTGACGGAACAACAACTTTCAACTTTGAACTTGTATCCCCTGAACAGAGATTAATTTCTGAACAGGCATACCAAGTGACAATTCCCGGTGAAGAGGGAGATGTTGGCGTGCGTGCAGGGCACATGGCTTTGGTCATGACTGTTCGCCCTGGTGTGATTGAAGTTGTTCGCTCCGAAGGTGGTTCGCCTGAGAAAATTTTCATCGCAGGCGGTTTTGCGGACGTATCGCAAACCAATTGCACAGTATTGGCAGAGGAGGCGGTTCCGATTGCCAATCTGAATGCTGAAAAGCTCTCTGCAGAAGTAACGAATCTGACCGAACATCTTTCGCTTTCTGATTCAGAAGATGAAAAAATCTCCCTGAACAAAAAACTCGCGATTGTGTCGGCTATGCTGGACGCTGTAAAAGCAGCTTAATTCTTAAAACTCTTTCATTTTATGAATCGCCTCGGCCATGCTGGGGCGATTGATTTTTGAACGATTATTGTTGTGGGGTATTGTTGTGGCTTTTGATTCTTAGGGCTTTTCAGTTTGCTATGAAAATCTTATACTCACTTACTATCATATTGAATTGAGGCATATATCACATGACACAGACTGGTTTATTTTTTATGGGTGAAGCGATCGCAGACCATCATCCTGATCCAACAAATCCGCGTTGTATGCATGTGTCGATTGGGGGCTCCATGTTTTACGGCAGTCTGGGCGCGGCAAAGGCATTGCGCCGTAATCAGGTGTCGGATATGCGTGCATTTTATGTTGGGCCAGTTTCCAATGACCATTTTGGAGGGTTGATCCGTAGTGATTTAACCGAGGCGGGCGTTGCTATGGATTACATTCGCCAGTCCGAATTTATTAATACATTGTCGGTCATCAACGAAGATGGTCGCGGTGGTAATAAATATGCGTTCTATGGTCAAAAGCAACCGAACATGTCTGAGGAATTGCGTTTCGAAGATTTGCCGAAGTCATTTAAAGAAGAGAACAAATTTTTCTGTTTTGGTTCTGTAACGACGACATTATCTGCGAAGGGGCAAATTTTGAAACAATTTGCAGGGTTACAGACACAGGCAAATTCAATTTGCCTGTATGACCCAAATACACGCCCCTCAGTTATACCTGATGCGGCGGCTTATCGCGTGGCTCTTGAAAGTTGGGTGTCCACTGTTTCTGTTGCAAAGGCAAGTGACGAAGATTTGACGTTTACCTACCCAGGATTGACCTTTGACGATATTGCGCGCAAATGGCTTGGGATGGGCGTTAAGGCAGTTTTCATTACACACGGCATGAAAGGTTGCTCTGTTTACACGAATGAGGGTAGTCGCTTAATCGAAGGTCGAGTACATGATGGCATTACTCGTACGGTCGGGGCAGGTGATAATTTTAATGCTGGGATTTTGTACGGGATTGCGATATCTGGCGCGAATACCATCAAAGACCTTGAAAAGCTTGGTTTAGATGATTGGCGGAAAATTGCTGATGTTGCAAATGACACAGCCTATCATCATCTTCTTGAAGCTAATGATTTGATTTAAGAAACTCCCGTGATTTCTGAATAGCTTCTGCAATGCCAACACGTTCCACAATTACACCTTCGGGAAATGCATTGAGGAGGCGGGATGGCATGGCATTATCGAGCATGATAAATACGCCCTTGTCAGTTGCTGTGCGGATAAGTCGTCCATATGCCTGTTTGAGTTTCAGGCGGGTTAAACGGTCATCATAAACATTTCCACCGAATTGTTTTTTACGTTCCCGTTGCAAAATGGTGGCGCGTGGCCATGGCACGCGGTCAAACGCAATCAGGCGCAAACTTTCACCCGGAACATCAACCCCGTCACGCACGGCATCTGTCCCCAGTAAACAGGAATGCGTATCGTCGCGGAACATATCGACCAACGTACCTGTATCAATGCCGTCAATATGTTGGGCGTAGAGTGTTAGCCCGTTTTCAGACAGGGGTGCGGCAATTTTCTTATGAACGGATTTTAACCGTTGGATGGATGTAAATAAACCCAATGCGCCGCCGCCTGATGCTTTGAACAATTCCTGATACGCGGCGGATAATTGGTTCATATCTGTTTTTTTCACATCGGTGACAATAAAGACGCGTGTTTGTTCGGCATAGTTATAGGGGGATGCAACTGAAAAACGGGCAGGGGCATCACTTAGATATTGCGTTCCTGTCAATGTTTCTGCGGCGTCCCAATCTTCACCAGTGGCATCCTTCAATGTTGCGGAAGTAATGGTAATGCTGTGGGTTTGTGGTTTGAGTGCCGCGGCCAATGCTTTGGTTGGGTCGGTAAAGTGACGGTGAAACCCAACGTCTATAATTTTTCCATCAATTCGTTCAATTTCCAACCAATCGACAATCTCGGGATTAATCACATCATCCATTTTGAGATGTTCGAGCATATCTATCCACGGCGTAACTGTCCCAAGCAAACGCCTGTCGAGAGAAACGGATACAGCCTCTAATCGTTTGCGACTGTCGGGGGAGAGTGTTTCTGTTTCCTCTGCCATTTTTTGTTTAAGGCGCGCAGACAAATGTTGCATCGGTGCGCGGAGCAATTTCAGTTTTTCAAGGAGCGGCATTGCGGCATCAAACACGCCGTCTGACACAGGGAAAACAGATGTTTCGAGGGAATAGGGGCTGTCACGGTCATCGCTCCGCGCCCAAACTTGTCTGTAAATCTGCATCAGAAATTCTTCGACTTCGCCCACAATGTTTTCTTGTCGTCCGCGTTGCAGCCAGTCATGGGTGGGAAGGAAGGTGGCGTGATGCAGAATGGCATCGAGCGATTTCAGACTGTCGTTATCGCCCTCTATCAAATCTTCCACCCGTTTTTTAAGTCCGCGCGCCCGCGATTTGCGCCCGCCATCTGGTCCCATCAACCACCGTCGTAAATCATGGGCCTCAATCCCCGTAAGTGCCGCTGAAAAAGCACTGTCGGCGGCATCAAAGACATGGTGACCTTCGTCAAATATCAAATGCGGCGATAAATCATCATCATGATGCGCGGCTTTAATCATCACTACGGCATGGTTGGCAATGACAATCGGCGTGCGCAATGATTTGCGGATAATCCGTTCACTGAAACATTTATGATAATGGTCACAGGCGGAGAATATACACTCTCCACGCCGGTCAGCGAGAGAGAGCGTGCCGCCTGCACCAACAACACCTGGTAACCATCCGTGAAAACTGTTCCCCGTTAAATCACCATCGGGTGTTTCCATGACCCATCGCGCCATTAACCCTGCGGCAATTGCGGTTTTATGGCTGTGGGCGGTGGCTGCGGCTGCCGCTAAATCTTCGAAATTCAAAAGGCAGATATAGTTTTCGCGACCTTTGCGGACTGTCACTTTGGCGTCCCTGACGGCGGGGTCGGGGTATATCCGTTCAATCTCGGTTGAAATTTGCCGTTGCAGGTTTTTGGTATAGGTAGAAATGGTCACCGACCCTGTGTTTTTTTCTGCCCAGACGGATGCGGGCGCGAGATAGCCGAGCGTTTTCCCAACACCTGTTCCTGCCTCTGCCAATGTTACATGCGGTTGTTCGGGGCTATCGGGTGCGCGAAAACTCTCTGCTAGGCGTGTTGCGTAATTGACTTGTTCGGGGCGTTTTTCTGCCGCGCGTTTGGTGGTAAGGAGTGATGCCAGACGCTCCCGTGTTTCATCACCCGTGACGGGATGATGGGATGGGGGAGGTAACGGCGCGTCCTCTGCCCATTCGGGAAGTTTTGACCATACATTTAAGGCATTGCGGGATGATATGATTGGGGTTTCGGGGGCATAGGTTTGTCCTAATGCCTGAAATACAAAAGGAGCCCACGCCCATCCTTTGCCATTTAATCCCATGACGGATGCAATGTCGCATAATTTTTCAGCTTTGTTTTGCTGTTCCGATAAATCGGCAAGTAAAGTTGTAACGCAATCAAGCAACGCAATCGGGTAATCATTTATATCTGTTGGGATATCAATCTGTAATGCCTTGGCAATTCCCGCAGGGGTGGGAACAGAAAATCGTGTCGGGTGAACAAACGCATAAAGTTCCAGAATATCAATCATGCGAAAATGGTCATGCCCCAATTTATGGTGGGTGTAGGGTGCATGACAGACAAGAAATGGCACATCGGACTGGATGCGCGTTGCCTGTTGGGGTGTCAGTTCCAGTATTTCGCCGTCCCCATTCAAATATACGAATTTCCCCGCGCCAAAACACAGAACGGGGGCGGTGAATGATATGGGATGTGGTTTGGGGTTGGCGAGTGACATCCCCCAGATTTAGCATATTTTATAGGAAAAGAGAGGTTTAATTTAACCCATTTAGATAGTTTTCAACCTTGCCGAATTCAGCATAGAGATTATTGAGGATAAGGTCTTTTTCTTCTTTGGCGATATTGCCTTTATGTTCAGCGTCTGAGCAAATCGCATGGAGCGCCATAGCCCCCAGATTCCCCGAAGCCCCCTTGAAACTATGCGCTGCTTCGCGCCATTCTTCGCTTTCGCCAGATAATTGGGCATTTTTCAGGCGGTCAAATGCTTCATAAGCTGTGCTGAGGAATAAGTTAATGACCATTGCTTCTGTATCTTTATCGCCTTCGGTAAATTCATTCAGGCGGGTCAGGTCAACAGGCACAGAGGCATCCATAATTGGGGTGTTAACAGTAACGGTTTTTTCTTCTTCTATCTCTTGCGGTTTTGCACCAATCCATTGGGCGATACAAGATTGGAATTGTGAAAAGTTCAAAGGTTTGCTGAGGTAATCATCCATCCCAGCCTGCAAACATCTTTCTCGTTCCCCTAACATTGCATTCGCGGTCATTGCAATAATGGGGGTGCGTTTATTGATTTGTTTTTCCATGTCGCGGATAAGGCTGGTTGTTTCAAACCCGTCCAGTTCTGGCATTTGGCAGTCCATCAAAATAAAATCATAGGTATTGTTGCGGAGGAGAGTAATGGATTCAAATCCATTCATCGCAGAGTCGATATTTTTAAGTCCAAGTTTTTTTAGCCATTTGACAGCCAACATCTGGTTAATCGGGTGGTCTTCCACAATCAGAGCGCGGATATTTTGGAGGTCAATACCGGTCAGTGCATTTTCATTGCTTGTTTTGATTTCTGTCTGAAGAATGTCTTGTTGGGGTGCTTCATCAATCGGGATGTTCAGGAAGAAGATTGTTCCTATGTTGAGTTGACTGGTAAAGCTGATATGTCCGCCCATCATTTCAACCAGATATTTGGTAATGGCCAGCCCCAATCCTGTTCCTCCGAATTTTCGGGAAATTGATGAATCGGCTTGGGCAAATTTGTTGAATAATTGTTCCTGAAATTCAACCGGAATACCAATGCCTGTGTCCTGTACTTGAATCATCAGGCTGTTTTGACCGCGCACAATCTTCCAATCCATATGGATTGCAACGCCGCCTTGTTCGGTAAATTTAATTGCGTTGCCGACCAGATTGAAAATGATTTGCTGAATGCGTTTTCCATCGCCGATTAACCAATCTGGAACATTTTCGCCGATTTCGATATCATAATTTAAACCTTTGCGAGATGCGGAAAGCGTTGTCAGGTCTTTGATGTTTTTAATGATATCTCTGGATTTGAACGGATATTTTTCGATTTCAAGTTCTTGGGCTTCAATTTTTGATAAATCAAGAATGTCATTCACGATACTCAAAAGGCTCATGCCTGATCCATGAATGGCATCTATACATTCTCTGACATCATCGGTGAGTTCCTGACCCTGTAAAATTTCAGCAAGCCCTAAAATTCCGTTCATCGGTGTGCGGAGTTCGTGGCTCATATTGGCAAGAAATTCACTTTTGGCACGGGTTGCCATCTCTGTTTTTTCAAGCGCCTTCATGAGTTCGGATTCAGCGTTTTTGCGCTCTGTAATATCTCGTTCTGTTGCTAGAAAATAAATACAGTTTCCTGTTTTTGGGCTAAAAATCGGGTTGATGTTGATTTCAACCCAATATTCATATCCCTCCTTACTGTAGTTTAGAACTTCAACTGATATAGGGCGACGATCATTGATGGCATCATGGATTCTATCTAATGTCTTTCTGTCCGTTTTTATGCCTTGTAAGAATTTCGGGCTCCGCCCAATGGCTTCTTCGGGCGTATACCCTGTTAGTTGGGTAAAGCTTTTGTTAACATGAACAATTTCGGGAGCAGCCAGTGGATTTTCTTGGTCAACTTTTGTGACGACAATTGCATCGGTTGTATAATCCGACATCTGGGACAGGATGTCTTTAAGTTCCATGCTTATTATCTCCTAAAGATGTTTTTCTTGCAGATTTGAATTTGTCTGCAGCATCAATCAATCTTTGGCGAGTAAATGGTTTGGCGATGAATCCTTTGGCTCCGTTGCTAAGGCACTCTATTATTTTCTCTTTCTGGGAATGTGAACTGAGCATCACAATATGTGAGTTGTCATCTGCATTTGTCATTTGTTCCAGAAGGTGAATGCCATTCCCATCGGGGAGTTGAATGTCTAGAAATACAATGTCTGGTAAATGTCTTTGGTAATAGACCAATGCTTGACGGGCTGTTTCTGCTGTTATGATTTCAAATGTTTCTTTGAATGCAATTTTGACAAGCTGTAATGTGAACGGATCGTCTTCTACCAAAAGGGCCAATGGTTTTATCCGTGCCTTTCTGGTTGGAGCAAGATGTTTAATTTTTTCTTTCGAGAGTTCGATAGTAAATCCAACAGTTGGTAAGACTTGTGGTTTTTCTAAGAATTCGATTTCTTGGCGCGATTCTTGTTTTTCTTCAATTACAGGTCTTGGTTTTACCAATGACATTCTGTGCACAAGGGTCATCAAATTGTCCCAGTGGATGGATAAATCAAGAATATCAAAAAACCTGCCAAAGCCTTTGAACTCTGTTTCTTTTAAGAAACCTTCGACACATTTTTCGATAGGCATTGCGCGCCCTTGGAAAAAGATAAGGATAAATCCGGGTTTATGCCAAAATATTTTGCATTCGGTTTCATCAAAAAAGGTGTGAAGATTTTTAAGACAGAGATTTTGGAATAGGGTGGAATGCAATGTTTCGCAATCTTGGAATTCTATACTGATAATCCGCCATGATTGTGGCTTTGGTTTTATTTGGTCTAAAAACGCAGTGAGGAGATGTTCTGTCTTCTCGTGCACTAGGTTCATATTTTCCGTCCTTGGTTAGATCGTATGATTCCCGATTTCAGTTTCTATCCTTCTATTTTAAATTTAATTTGATTAAATTCGAGTTACATTCTATCGCGGTGCAGCAGGGGCATAAGGGTATATACTTTGGTATGTCCTATCTTGCATAAAGAACATGGTAGAAAATATAGCTATTGGTCCATGTGCCAGAGGTTGTTTGTAAGCAGCCCGTTGCATGGGTTTTAAGTTCTACACCCGTTGCACCTTCGCCTATTTCTGGGTCGGTTGCGGCTGTGAATCCACCTGTAAAAGGGGTTACAGAGTTGTCAAAGTCTTCTTGTGGGGGTGCTCCAGACGGATTGGTAATTTCGTTTAGATTATTCACTTGCAGGCAAACAGCGAGGTTGATATGCGGAACTGCGTATATCAGAGCCACTTCGTTGTTTGAGCAGCTATCATCTGCGTCTGATCCAACCCCCAGAATGCATTGTGTTCCTTTGATAATCCATTGACCATAGTCGGTGCGGGCGCTTAAGCTTGAATCAAGGGAAGATGAATTGGGTGTAAAATAGCCTAATCCTGCGCCCGCCATATCAAATAATTTGCAGTGGTTATCTGTTGGTGTATTAGAATTTGTGTAGTCGCGGGTTGTTTCTGTGTTTTCAAAGCTCAGGTCGTTTTCGCTACAATGTCCAACCGTCATCGCGCTTTGGACGGCGGTTTCCAGCGATTTTGCCTGACGCATTAGTTTTTCGGCCTGCACTCTGGCGGTTTCAGTGTCTATGTTATCTGACGTTCTGTTTGATGACCTCATGCTGATTGCCGTGAGGGCGGCCAGCAACGCAATAATCACCAGTATGATAATAATCACATTTCCGCGTTCTTTTATGTGATTTTGGGCATTTTTATGGG
>CAZVSN010000042.1:0-2171 GCA_964629455.1 uncultured Micavibrio sp.
AAGCCATGGGAGCAGAATTAAAACGCATTGAGCAATTATGGATAAGATCGAAATTTACAATGACCCGCGATTTTTATTGACATAATACTTTTTTCCTGCTACGCTCTCTCCAAATTATTAAGATTTATGTTTTATGGAGGATGTTATGGATTTTAAGAAACTTATTGCACCAGTTGTATTGGCGTTTGGTTTGTCAGCTTGCTGTCAGAATACTTCTGAAGCTGGTCAGGAGGGTGGTTCTGCATCGGTGGATGCGTCCTATAAATTGCCAGATTATATAAAATCTAACGGTGGAGAAGGAAACGCTCCTCGAATTTTTGAATTTACGCCTAAATCTGCCCCTCATATGACCTGTGTAGCTTTGGTGGAAGATTATAGTGAGGGAAATTCATTGTCCTGTTTTCCTAAACAACAGGGGCCTCAATAAGTATTCCTAACCCCATTTGACCTCAGGTGGCATCGACATCAGAATGGCTTCGATGTTGCCGCCTGTTTTTAAACCAAAAATTGTGCCGCGATCATAGAGTAGGTTGAATTCTGCATATCTTCCGCGACGGATTAATTGATGTTCCCGATTATCCTGTGTCCAATCACGGTTCATGTGGGTGCGGACAATTTCGGGATAGGTTTTGAGGAATGTTTCACCAATATCTTTTGATAGCGCAAAATCTGCATTCCAATTACCTGTATTGATATAGTCATAAAATACGCCGCCAACGCCACGCATTTCATTGCGGTGGGGCAGGAAGAAATAGCGGTCGCACCAGTCTTTGAATTCTGGGTAATAGGATGGATTGTGGCGGTCGCAGCAGGTTTTGAGGGCTGCGTGGAATTTTGCTGTATCCACATCATCGGGGTAGACGGGGTTTAAATCTGTCACGCCACCTAACCACCCTTTGGATGTTGTAATCAGGCGGAGATTAAGGTGAGCGGCGGGGACAAAGGGGGATTGCATATGCGCCACCAGAGATATCCCCGTTGCGAAAAATTGTCCGCCGTTTTCTGTCGCGCCCGGTATTTTATCACGGAATTCGGGGCTGAATGTGCCGTGAACCGTTGAAATATTCACACCGACCTTTTCAAAAACACGGCCTTTCATGACGGACATTTCACCGCCGCCGCCTGGCGTTCCGTCATCATTGGCCCTATTCCACAGGGTTCGTTCAAAACGACCAGATTCTTTTGTATTATGGGTTGTTCCCGTTAATTCGGTTTCCAGATGTTCAAATTCGGCACAGATACGGTCGCGGAGGTCGCGAAAAAAGCTTGAGGCTTCGTCTTGTTGGGCTTTTGTATAAAGGGTCATATTTATTCAATTGTATGTGTGAGATTGGGTCGTATTCTCAACACAGAATATGGTCGGCGGTCAAGTGGGATGTCAAATTGTCGCAGGAGGTTGTTTGGGGAAACCATTTGTCTGGCGCAACGCCTCGGCCAAAACAATCCCACCTGCCATCGCCATATTGATTGAGCGGGCAGCGGGATTGAGCGGAATCCGCACGCGGCAAGGGATGGCGGCGTGGACATCATCTGGAACACCCGCGCTTTCGCGTCCTAACATTAAAATGTCATCGGGACGAAATTCAAAGTCTGTGTAAGGCACAGACGCTTTGGTTGTTAGAAGGACAATGCGTTGGTTGCTGAAATGGTTTTGAAATTTGTCCCATGAGGAATGGCGCGTTAATTTGACCAAATCATAGTAATCCATGGCAGAGATACGGATTTTTCGTTCATCCCACAGAAACCCAAAGGGTTCTATCAGTTCCAAAGACACGCCAAAAGAGGCGCAAAGCCGAATAAGCGCTCCGGTGTTTTGGGGGATGTCAGGTTGGTAAGCTGCAAGGCGCATAATACACTATGAAAAGTTGTTGGTTTGATTTAGGGGCTGGATTTTCACACATAAATGATTTATCACTCAAGCATATAGTCGTATTTGTTTTATGACCATTTTTCAACCCGTATTTACCACATAAGATAGTTCAGAATGTCATCACAAGATCATCATTCACACTGCTGCGGCGGTGGACATTGTACCCCTCAAGGTGCTCCGAAACCCGAACAAGACAAAGACTCTGGTTGCTGTGGCGGCGATGCATCGCGCGATGCTTCTCGTCGGGATTTCCTGTTTATGAGTGCCGGTGCCATGGGCGCTGTTGCTGTTGGAAGTGTTG
>CAZVSN010000042.1:2271-15581 GCA_964629455.1 uncultured Micavibrio sp.
GATTTCCTGTTTATGAGTGCCGGTGCCATGGGCGCTGTTGCTGTTGGAAGTGTTGTGTGGCCATTTGTTGACCAGTTAAACCCAGCTGCAGATACAAAAGCCATGTCAACCACTGAGGTTGATGTTGCATCTGTTCAGGTGGGTCAAGCGATTACTGTTATGTGGCGTGGTAAACCTGTGTTTATCCGTCATCGTACCCCAGAAGAAATCAAAGCAGCAGCAGATGTTGATGTATCAACCCTGCGCGATAAACAATCTGATGAAGAGCGTATTAAAGCAAAGCCAGAATGGTTGATTGTTGTTGGTGTTTGTACCCATCTTGGATGTGTGCCGCTCGGTCAGAAAAACGGTGAAATGAAGGGGGATTATAACGGATGGTTCTGTCCATGCCATGGGTCCCAATACGATACATCGGGTCGTATTCGTAAAGGCCCTGCGCCGAAAAACCTCGAAGTTCCGACTTATAGTTTTATCTCTGATACAGTTGTTCGTATCGGTTAACCGACCGCCTGAATGGAGCCTATATAATGTCTGCTGGTCCTCGTACTCCTTTTGAAAATCCTGTTGTTGAATGGATTGATTCCCGTCTTCCTTTATTCACTATGTTGAATAAAGAGTATGGCGTTTTCCCAACACCGAAAAATTTCAATTATTTTTGGAATTTTGGTGCTATCGCCATGTTCATGTTGGTGACAATGATTGTATCCGGCATTTCGCTGGCGATGCATTATGCTGCCAATACAGGAATTGCATTTGATAGTGTTGAACGCATTATGCGTGACGTGAATTATGGATGGCTTATCCGTTATATTCACATGAACGGTGCGTCATTTTTCTTTATCGCTGTGTTCATTCACATTTTCCGTGGCATGTATTACGGGTCTTATAAATCTCCGCGTGAATTGTTGTGGATTCTGGGTATGGTCATTTTCTTGTTGATGATGGCAACCGCGTTTATGGGATATGTATTGCCATGGGGGCAGATGAGTTTCTGGGGCGCGACGGTTATTACCAATCTTTTCTCTGCCGTTCCTGTTGTCGGAACATCAATTGTTGAATTGTTGTGGGGCGGGTTTTCGGTTGATAACCCAACACTTAATCGGTTCTTTGCTTTGCACTTCCTGTTGCCATTTGTGTTGATTGGTGTGGTTGTTCTGCACATTGCGGCACTTCATGTCACGGGTTCCAACAACCCAACTGGGATTGATGTAAAAGACAAACAAAAGGATACATTGCCGTTCCATCCGTATTACACCATGAAAGACAGCTTTGGCTTGTTGGTGTTTGTGTTTGTGTATGCCATGTTTGTGTTCTTTATGCCGAATGCGTTGGGGCATCCTGATAACTATACACCTGCCAACCCGATGGTAACGCCTGCTCATATTGTTCCTGAATGGTATTTCTTGCCGTTCTATGCAATTTTGCGCGCGGTCAATTTTGATATTGGTATTCCGTTCACCGATATTGTTTTGCTCGAAGCAAAATTGGGCGGTGTTCTGGCGATGTTTGGGTCAATCGTTTTGGTTTTGTTAATGCCATGGTTTGATAAACATCCTGTGCGTTCTGCACGGTATCGTCCGAAATTCCGCATTGCTTTGTTTGTGTATGTTGCTGCTGTGTTTGCTCTCGGTAAAATTGGTGGGATGCCTGCCGATTCTCCGCTCATCCATTTTGGTGAAGCCTTTACATTAACTACAACCCATATATCACAAGCTTTGGCATTGTATTATTTTGGATTCTTTTTGGTAATTTTGCCATATCTGAGCAAAACCGAAAAAGCATTGCCGATGCCTGAAAGCATTCATGACGCTGTGTTGACATCTAAATCATCAAGCTGCTGTGGAGCATAGAATGGAGAAAAAATCTATGTTGAAAACATTTGTTCTGACCTCTGCTGCGGTGATGATGCTGTCTTCGCCCGTTGCGATTGCAGCCGAAGGTGAAGCCCCTTTGACCAATGTTGATTTCTCATTCGAGGGTCCTTTTGGTACATATGATAAAGCGTCTTTGCAACGCGGGTTGATGGTGTATCGTCAGGTTTGTTCTGCGTGCCATTCTTTGAAACGTGTTGCCTATCGTAATTTGACCGCCCTCGGTTATACTGAAGACCAAGTGAAAGCGATTGCGGCTGAATATACCGTGACTGATGGGCCAAATGATGATGGCGAAATGTTTGATCGTCCTGCACGCCCAAGCGATAAATTCAAATCTCCATTTACAAATGACAAGGCGGCTGCCGCCGCTAATGGTGGGGCATTACCACCTGATTTGTCATTGATTACCAAAGCCCGTCATGGCGGTGGTGAATATGTGTTTGGTGTTCTGACGGGTTATGTTGCTCCTCCAGAAGATGTCGTTGTTCCTGAAGGGAAATATTTTAACAAAGCGATGGTTGGAAACATCATTGCAATGCCTGCGCCATTGACGGCGGGTGCTGTTGCGTATGAAGATGGTTCTCCGCAGACTGTTGAACAATATGCCAAGGATGTTGGGGCCTTCCTGACTTGGGCGGCTGAGCCTGAAATGGAGCAACGCAAACAAATGGGTGTTAAGGTTCTTATATTCCTTGCTGCTTTTGCGGGAATTATGTACGGCGTTAAACGTAAAATTTGGGAAAAATTGCATTAAAATAAGGGTATTGCTTCATGGCAAAGGAAAAGACGGCACAAGAGTATTTGGTTAAGTCCAAACTATATCGATTTATGTCCTTATTATTTGTGACGATTGGTATTTTTGTTTTCTGCGCCATGTATATTCAGAATATCGAAGGGAAATTATTACAAGCCCTTCGGGATCCGATGGTTATTACTGTCTTTTTGATTCCTTTTTTTCCTGCTGCTGTTTTGACTTATCTTGCCGATAGTGCCGAAAAAAAATACAGAAAAATCATCAGTCAGCAACAGGCTGCCAAAAAGTAGGAGCGGATGAAAAACTCGCTTGAGGATGTTTTATCCTTTTGGTTTGTTGAAACTTCTCCTGTTCAGTGGTTTCAGGTTAACCCTATGTTTGATGAAATGGTCAGGGATAAATTCCTTGACCTTTTTCGTTTTGCGGAACAGGGGTTTTGTGACGATTGGGCAAGAAGTGCAGAGGGTGCTTTGGCATTGGCGATTTTGTTTGATCAATTTCCGCGCAATATGTTTCGGGATACACCAGAAGCTTATGCCACTGATGCGAAGGCTTTGGAGATTGCGGAGTTGGCGATTGAACGCGGTTTTGACCAGTTATTCCAACCCCATAAACGATTGTTTTTATATCTGCCATTTGAACATAGCGAAAATATAGAACATCAACGGCGGAGCGTCGCCTTATGCGCCCAGATGAAATATGACGATCCGTTGCGGTATGAATATGCGTTGCGACATATGGAGGTGATTGAACGTTTCGGGCGGTTTCCCCACCGCAACCAAATTCTGGGAAGAGAGAGTACAGTTGAAGAGATTGAGTTTCTAAAACAGGATGTTCGTTAATGACATTGACCAATTTTTTATTGCTTATTATTTTGACCATTCTTGCTCCTTATATTGGTATTCCTATATGGATTGGAGTTTTTATCTGGTTTGTGTTTAACGGGTTGGCGTATTTGATTTTATTTGTTTTGAAACTTCCATTTAAATTCTTAGGATTTTTGTTCAATAAAAAGCCTTCCTGAAATATCAGGAAGGCTTTTTGAATGGGATATTTGGCAACTATTCTACGAAAGCAACGCGCAGAATGTTGGTTGAACCTGGGGTTCCGAATGGAACACCTGCGGTCATTACAAAGCGTTCACCTTTTTTGGCAATGCCTTCTGCACTAATGCGTTGTTGCGCCAATTTTACGGCATCGGCGAAGGTCGAAATTTCTTCAACCACGATGGCGTGAACCCCATAGGATACCGACAAACGGCGAGCCGTTGTCAGATTTTGAGTGAGGCATGCAACTTTCATTGCTGGGCGTTGACGCACAGCGCGAAGCGCTGTTGTTCCTGATGTTGTATAGGTCACGATACAAGCGGCTTGTAAATTATGCGCGACTTGGTCTGCGGCGATGGTAATGGCATCACCAGCATCGTTGTGACGGGCATCTGGATGGTCAGCATTGATAAGGGAGCGATAGAGGTCGTTCTTTTCAACGCTGCAACAGATTCTGTTCATCATTTCAACAGCCTCGATAGGGTATTGTCCTGCTGCGGTTTCGGCAGAGAGCATCACGGCATCTGTGCCATCGAAAATGGCAGTTGATACGTCGTTGACTTCGGCGCGGGTCGGCGATGGATTTTCAATCATGGATTCCATCATTTGGGTTGCAACCACAATTGGTTTACCCGCAAAGCGCACAGCGCGCACAACGCGTTTTTGTGCCAATGGAACTTCTTCTGGTGGAATTTCAACACCCAAGTCACCACGCGCCAGCATGACTGCATCAGCTTGTGCAATCATTTGGTCGAGGTAAGTCAGGGCAGATGGTTTTTCCAGTTTAATCATCAGTGATGCGCGGCCAGCAATGAGTTTTTTGGCTTCAATCACGTCTTCTGGTTTTTGTACGAAGGATTGTGCAATCCAGTCAACACCCATGCCGAGTGCGGCTTCCAGATCAATTTTGTCTTTTGGTGTGAGTGCATCCAGAGGAAGAACAACACCTGGAACGTTAAATCCTTTATTGTTGGATAGCACACGGCCTGCTTTGATTTCGCCAACCAAGAATCCATCACCACGGTCAACAATCTCCATGCGGACTTTCCCATCATCCAACAGGATGAAGGATCCAACAGGCATCGTATTGATAACCTCAGGGTGGGGGAGGTTCACGCGCGTTTCATCGCCCAGTTCAGGGTTCAAATCCAGACGGATTTTTTGTCCGATTTTCAATTCGATTTTTCCGTCCTTGAAACGACCGACGCGGAGTTTAGGCCCTTGCATATCAGCAAGAATAGCGATTGGGCGGCCTGTTTCCTTTTCAACATTGCGGATAAATTTGACCCGTTCCGCATGGTCTTTGTGATCACCGTGGGAGAAGTTTAAGCGGAACATATCAACCCCTGCCAGAAACAATTTTCTGATCATTTCTTCGGAGTTGGAGGCAGGGCCCAAAGTTGCCACAATTTTGGTTTGACGTGGGCGAATAATGGTTGTCATAGTCTTTCCTGTTCTAGCTATAAAAAGCCTTTTGAAAATGTGTTCAGATGATTATAGTGAAGTGCAGAAAAATCAAGTCAGAATTAAGGGAAAGATTGAGATGCAACCAGATTTCACAGGAAAGATTGTGACCGTTTTTGGCGGAACGGGGTTTTTGGGTCGTTATGTTGCGGTGCAACTTGCCCAAGCGGGGGCTCAGGTCAAGATTGTGACCCGCCACAGGGCATCTGCCTATTTCTTGCGCCCTTATGGGGCGGTTGGTCAAATCGTGCCTGTATCTGCCCAATATATGTCATTGGGTGAGATTGAAGCATTGGTAAAGGGGTCTTTTGCTGTTGTGAATTGTTTGGGTATTTTGCGTGAAAATGGCGCTCATGCGAATTTTTCCCATGTTCATACCGATATGCCGTTATGGATTGCCAAGGCTTGTGTGAAAATGGGCGTTCCCCGTTTTATTCATATTTCATCATTGGGTGCTAATAAATCTTTATCCGAATATGCTATCAGTAAATTTGCGGGTGAAAATCTGGGGCTGGATACATTCCCCGATATGACGATTTTGCGTCCTAGTGTTATATTTGGTGCCGAAGACAATTTTTTCAATATGTTTGCGCGCATGGCAAAAATATTACCTGCTTTGCCATTAATTGGCGGGGGGAAAACACGGTTCCAACCCGTTTATGTGATGGATGTTGCCAAGGCCGTCGTCCACACTCTTGGCGACATCCGATCTTGTGGTCATATTTTTGAATTGGGCGGGCCAGAAATTTTGACATTTAAAAACATCATGGAACGTTTATTGTCCTATACGGGTCAGAAACGATTTTTACTGCCAATGCCATGGTGGTTGGCGCGGGCGCAGGCGTTTATTATGTCTGTTTTGCCCAATCCACCGCTCACCAATGACCAGATTACATCGCTTGAAACGGATAATGTGGTTAATTTGGATGCTTTGGGTTTTAAAGACCTTGGGATTGTGCCAACATCCATTGACAGCGTTGTGCCAACATATATTCGATCACACATATAAGGATTTAAGAATAATGAAGTTTCTACATATTGCTTTGGCGATTTTGATGATGGGGCCTGTTACGGCCTCTGCTGCTGGGAAAGAAAGTATTGTTGCCGTTATTAACAAGGGTGTTGTCACATCATCTGATGTGACTGCGCGAATGAATTTGATTGCCGTATCCAGTGGATTAAAACCATCCAAAGAATTAAACGAAAAATTGCGTCCGCAAGTGATTGAGATGTTGGTTGATGAACAACTTCGTTCACAGGAGGCCAATCGTTTGGGATTAAAGGTTGATGAAAAAGAAATCGATGATGGATTTGCATCAATTGCTAAGCAGAATAATATTCCTGCCGATGTTTTCAAAAAAGCATTACAACAACGGGGTATTAATATTAATACTATGCGCGATCAAATTCGTGCCCAATTGGCGTGGACAAAAGTTATTCAGAAGCGCATTCGCCCTAAAATAGAGGTGAGCGATGCTGATATTGATTCTGAAATCGATCGGTTAAAAGAAAAGGTTGGCAAAGACCAGTATAAAGTCGCAGAAATTTACCTTCCTGTTAGCGACCCCACAAAGAAAGACAATGTTAAAAATTTCGCATCTAAATTATCTGAACAATTAAAAGGTGAGCCGCAGGCTTTTCCAAAGGTAGCCCAACAATTTTCACAGTCCCCAGGCGCTTCGCAAGGGCGGAGTATCGGATGGGTGATGTTGGGTGTTATGCCCAAAGAGGTTGATGCTGTGCTCCCAACTTTGCATCAGAATGAAGTGTCATCACCGATTGAAACGTTGACTGGATATTACATCGTGACCGTTCAAGAGAAGCGTCAGTTGGCTGCCGACCAAATGCCAAGCCGCGATGATTTATTGGAACGGATAGGTTTGGAGCGGATGGATAGGGCACAACGCCGTTATTATCTGGATTTGCGGTCACAGGCCTTTATTGAAAAACGTGGATAATTCTTCCCCCATATCGTTGCCGCCTTTGCGCGATGTTATCCGTGACCATAATTTGCGCGCGGAGAAGGCGTTGGGGCAAAATTTTCTGCTCGACCAGAATATCACCGATAAAATTGTTCGTTTGTCGGGTGGGTTTGATGGCATCACTGCGATTGAAGTGGGGCCGGGGCCAGGTGGGTTGACGCGGAGTCTTCTGGCCTCATCTGCCAGAAAAGTTATCGCGATTGAATTTGATGCGCGTGCTGTTGCTGCTATTACCGATTTGAAATCTGTCTATGGGGATAGACTCGATATTATTCACGGTGATGCGATGAAGGTTGATATATCTGCCATTGCGCCCGCGCCACGCGCTGTTGTTGCCAATCTTCCTTATAATATCAGCGTTGTGTTGCTTGCCAAATGGTTAGAGCTTATCCGTGCTGACAGGCAGGTTGTTGATTTTATGGCGTTAATGTTCCAGAAAGAAGTGGCAGACAGGATTTTGGCCGATGCGGGGAGCAAAACATATGGTCGAATTTCGGTGATGGTGCAATGGCTCTGTCAGGTAAAACGTTTGTTTGATTTGCCACCCTCTGCCTTTACGCCCCCTCCCAAAGTCAAATCGTCTGTTGTGCAATTTATACCAAAGGTGATGGAGCCAGATTCCCCGTCATTCGAGGTAATGGAGAAAATATTGGCGGCGGCGTTCAACCAACGCCGTAAAATGGTGCGGTCGTCATTGTCGGATTATGCGGCCGCGATGGAGAAAGCAGGCACAGATACCACCAAACGTGCGGAAGACTTAACCGTTGATGATTTTGTTAGAATTGCCAAGGCAGTTTAATTTGTGGGTTCTAATTTTTGAATCAATACACTTTGTAGAGATTCATCTTCATCATCAAATATGCTTTGTCTTTGGAAGATATTTGCTTTGAACTCAGGTGCCATTTCAATGATTTTATGTTCAAGGTAGCGTTTTCCCATGGGTTCGAATTTTGAAATTATAAAATTCTGAATATCAGGTCTTTCGATGTTGAGATAATCTTTGATGGTGAACAACAAACGTGTGGCATATCGCTGGTTCCTGAAATCAGGGTGCACGCTGATTTGCCCTAGGGTCATTTTATCTTTTTCACCATCTTTTGATGCAATGGTTGCACTGGCAATAAATCTTTTCTGGTCATCACATATAATGAAATAAGTCGGGGTGAATGGGTATCCCGCGGGATATAATATGAGAGAGGGCATAGAATCCTCATCTCTATTATACTCTTTCAGAATATTTTTATTGAATGGATGCCATTTGGTCATTTCAATTAATTCTTGGGCATCCACAATGTGAACATGCGCTCTTAGCCCAGTTTTTTCTTTGGGGGCTGTTGCCGCCTTTTGAAATAAGGATAACATATGCTTTAAGATCATCTTATATTTTATGTGCAAATGATCTTGTCTTGCAAGAAAAACCCGACATATTTTCTTTCTACTGTCGCTGATAGGCGCGTTCTTATTTATTCCAGATTGATGATAACCTTGCTTGCGACACGCAGAGCTTTGTCTTTGGCGGTATCAACCGTTTCGGCGCGGGCGAGGGCAACCCCCATACGACGTTTGCCTGCCACTTTTGGTTTTCCGAACAGGCGGAGGTCTGTATCTTCTTCTGTTAAAGCTTGGTCGAGATTGCCGAAGCTGACATTTTCAGAGTTCCCAGACACTAGAATAACGGCAGAGGCCGATGGACCGTGAAGGCGGATGTTGGGGATGGGTAACCCTAAAAACGCCCTGACGTGTAGTGCAAATTCAGACAGGTTTTGTGAGATGAGGGTGACCATGCCTGTGTCATGGGGGCGGGGAGATACTTCGCTGAAATATACATCATCGCCTTTGATAAATAATTCCACGCCGAATAGGCCATATCCGCCCAAGGCATCTGTCACTTTTTTTGCAATTTCTTGTGATTTGGCAAAGGCGGTGGCTGACATGGCTTGGGGTTGCCATGATTCCTGATAATCGCCATCTTCCTGACGATGGCCGATGGGTGGGCAATAACTCGTGCCACCTGTATGACGAATAGTGAGGAGTGTGATTTCGTAATCGAAGGAAATAAAACCTTCGACAATCACCCGTCCTGCGCCTGCGCGGCCACCTTCTTGGGCATAGGTCCATGCGCGTTCCATATCACCATCGGTGCGAACAACGCTTTGTCCTTTGCCTGATGAACTCATGATTGGTTTGATGACGCAAGGCAGGCCAACCGTATTCACGGCGGCTACAAATTCATCATAGGTATCACAGAATTTATAAGGTGAGGTGGGAAGGGATAATTCTTCGGCAACCAAGCGGCGAATGCCTTCGCGGTTCATTGTTAGTTTTGTTGCGCGCGCCGTTGGAACAATTTTGAATCCTTCCTGTTCCAATTCGACCAATGCATCGGTTGCAATGGCTTCGACCTCTGGCACAATAAAATCCGGTTTTTCTTTTTCAATGATAGTGCGCAGTGCGGTTTTATCGAGCATTGAAAGAACGTAATGTCTGTCGGCAATTTGCATGGCGGGTGCATTGGCATAGCTGTCCAATGCAATAACCTCAACCCCTAACCGTTTAAGTTCAATGGCAACTTCTTTGCCCAATTCGCCAGACCCACAAATAAGAACTTTTTTGCTGCCTTTTGTGAAAGGGGTGCCGATGGTGGTCATTTTTCTATGCTCCGTGATTGGGTGAGCGGTCAGTATATATTGCAAGATTACAAAGAAAAACCCCCGATTTATGGTCGGGGGTTTTGAATTTTTATGGTTTAAAACCGATTAAGCGGCGTTCAAGGTTTGCAAATCAATTTTCACGCCTGGACCCATAGTGGATGACAGGGAGATTTTTTTGATATATGCGCCTTTGGCACCTGCTGGTTTCGCACGGTTGATCGCACCGATGAAGGCACGCACGTTATCCGCGAGTTTAACAGCATCAAAAGAAGCCTTACCAACGCGAGCATGAACGATACCATCTTTTGCCGCACGGAATTCAACCGCACCACCTTTGGATGATTCAACAGCTTTTTTAACGTCCATAGTGACTGTGCCCAATTTCGGGTTTGGCATCAAACCGCGTGGACCCAAGATTTTACCGATTTTTGCAATCAAAGGCATCATGTCTGGCGTTGCGATACAACGGTCAAAATTGATATTACCTTTTAATACTTCTTCGGCGAGGTCGTCAGCACCAACAAGGTCGGCACCAGCTGCTTTTGCTTCTGCTGCTTTTGCATCTTTTGCAAAAACGGCAACGCGAACAACAGCACCAGTTCCGTGTGGAAGTTCAGTTACGCCACGAACAACCTGATCGTTTTGTTTCGGATCAACACCGAGGTTCATCGCGATTTCGATTGTTTCAACGAATTTACGTTCTTTTGCTGCTGTCAACAAAATCGCTACTGCATCTTCGATGGTGTAGAGTTTTGTGCGGTCAACCAGAGCGTTATTCTTTTTAACTTTTTTACCGATGTGAGCCATATTATCCTCCCACCACTTCGATGCCCATGGAACGTGCAGATCCTTCAACCATCAACATTGCACCAGCAATATCATTGGCGTTCAGGTCGACCATTTTCGCATTGGCGATTTCTTCGACTTGTTTTTTGGTAATAGACCCAACAAATCCACCTTTACCTGGGGTCGTTGAACCCTTTTCTTTTTTCGCCGCTTTCTTAATGAAATAGGTGACAGGTGGTGTTTTCATTGCGAATGTGAATGAACGGTCTTCGAACACGGTAATGACAACCGGAATTGGCATTCCTGATTCCATTTCCTGAGTTTTTGCGTTGAATCCCTTACAGAATTCCATGATGTTTACGCCGTGTTGACCGAGCGCAGGGCCGATTGGTGGCGAAGGGTTCGCTTTACCAGCAGGCACCTGAAGTTTAATATAGCCTTTTACTTTCTTGGCCATGATATCCTCCGATTAGGTGGTTGAGGTTTCGTGGTGCGGCTCTATCTGGCACGTCCTAAAGACATATTTGATAGACAACCTTCCACAACAAGGGGGTTTTATAGGGATTTTCTGATGCTAACGCAAGGAAAATATTGTCTTTTATGGGCATCCATGTACTATCTTATTCTCTTGGGAATTTTCATTCTATGGCCAGCCTTATACTTTTACATATTATCGGGGGTGTTTGCCTCCTCCTTTTCGGTCTGACGATGGTCAAGATTGGTGTAACCCGCGCCTTTGGTGTTGAATTACGAAAAATAATTGCCGTGGCAACCCGTAATCGGTTTACGGGGATGCTGGCAGGGATAGGGGTTACCACTCTTCTGCAAAGTTCAACTGCCACCACTATGATTATTTCTAGTTTTGCAGGGCAGGGCTTAATTTCAACGACGGCTGCCTTGGCTGTGGTTCTGGGGGCGGATATCGGTACAACCATTGTTGCCCAGATTTTGACGTTTGATTTCTCGTGGTTATCGCCTGCGCTTATTTTTGTCGGATATATCTTTTATGCAGGTAAAGATCAGGCCGCAACGCGTCGTCAGATTGGGCGTATTTTAACCGGCCTTGGTTTGATGTTGCTGGCGCTTGCCCTTATTAAAATTTCGGCTGCCCCGCTTAAAACATCAGAAACATTGCCGCTTATTCTTGCCCCGTTAGATTCTGATCCTATTCTGGCCATTTTAGTTGGTACAATTCTGACATGGCTTTTTCACTCTTCTCTGGCAATTGTATTGTTGGTTATGTCGATGGTGGGTACGGATGTTGTGCCATTGCATTTGGGATTAATGATGGTGCTGGGTTCCAATGTCGGGAATGTTATTGCTCCATTGGTTGCTGCGATGAAAGATCCGCCGCAGGCAGCGCGTATTCCCGCCGGTAATTTGATTATGCGCTTAACAGGTGTTTTTCTGGTATTGGCAAGTTTCAACTTCTTATTGCCTCGTGTTGCGATGATTGGTGATACACCTGAACGCATTATTATCAATTTCCACATGGTATTTAATATTGCGATGGCACTTTTGTTTCTGCCGTTTCTGGATTGGATTGAAAAATTGGTTACCTATGCCATCCCCGAGAGGCGCAAAAACCGAGATGATGATTTGGGTAAACCGAAATATTTGGATGATCGTGTTCTGGATACTCCGACTGTGGCGCTTACCAACGCTGCGCGCGAAGTGTTGCGCTTAGCGGATATGACAGATCAGATGTTGCACATGGTGTGGGAAAGTTTTCAAAAAAATGACATGGCCATTTTTGACAAAATCCGTAAAGTCGACAGTACCGTGGATGCGTTGTATCGGGCGTTGAAAACTCATTTGGTTCGGATCACCCAAGAAACGATGAATGATGGTGAAGGAAAACGCCATTTCCAAATTTTGACCTTTGCGACCAATATTGAGCATGTGGGAGATATTATTGATCGCAACCTTATCCCGCTTGCCGAGAAACGGGTGCGCACCAAGGTTGATTTTTCTGCCGATGGACGTAAGGAACTTGATCATTTATTCCAGCTTGTGATTGATTCTGTGCGTTTGGCACAAACTGTATTTATTTCAGGTGATGCACGATTGGCACGACAATTGGTGGATGATAAGGCGATTATCAAACAGGCTGAACGCGAGGCCTCTGTCAATCATTTGGGACGTTTGCAAAAGGGTGTCCCTGAAACGATGGCAACCAGTGATTTGCACATGGACATTATTCGTGACCTGCGCCGTATCAATTCGTTGATGACAGCGATTGCGTATCCTATTTTGGATGATGCTGGCGAGTTGCAATCGCGGGGTGAATAGTTTTGTGATTTGTATCAAAACGAATGTTTTCTTAAATCCTTTTTAATCGCATATATGCCATTATTGAAATAGGTATGGCGGACGAGGTATCCGAGGGGATATCTGTCTGTATTTGAAAGGTATTGGCAACCCGTTGATTCAACATAAAAACCTCTGTGATTATTGCAAATTATAGGGTTTTTTGAGTTTTTCCTTGAGTTTTTCTTTGAATTTTCGGCTGTGCGGGTGCTATATTACTTGAAACAAACAAAAACACTAACGAACAGGAGTTCAATATGCCTTTAGCACGTCAAGCTGCAACTGCGTCTGCAACCCGTAAACAAGCATTGTTATCCAAGCATTCCCATTTAGAAGAGCGGTTGCAAGAATTGTCGCATCATCCTTCTGTGTCTGATTTTGAAATTCGCAATCTCAAACGGCTCAAACTAAAAGTCAAAGAAGAGATTGAACAATTGGTTTGA
>CAZVSN010000043.1:0-15123 GCA_964629455.1 uncultured Micavibrio sp.
GACAAGAATGATGCTTTGTTGTCTGAAAACACAGGCGAAATTAATGCGGTTGGCGGAACAATTCGGATGACAACTGCTCATGCCAAGAAAATCGTTGATAATGTGGTCAACATGAAAGGGGTTGCCCGTGCAAACTCTGCATCTGTTGTAAACGGAAAAATCATTCTTTCTGCTGAAACAGGAAAAGTCAAAGTTGCCAAAAACTCTGTTGTAAAAGGCAATACAACCATTAAAGCAAGAGCAGCCGATCTGGATGCAACAATTGATGGACCGTTAGATGGTAAAGTTCAGACAGTTAACATCTTGTCGAGCGATGCAAAAATTATGCAAGGTCTTTCACTCGTCGGTGTAGGCGGCACAGTAAATGTTGCTGCTGGAACTTATGATGAAGATTTGGTGATGAACACAGCAGGTGTTACCTTGAACGGTGCCAAAGCCGGTCAAGATGCTGGTGATGGTGCTCTTCGTGGATTTGATGAAACAATTCTTACTCCTCACTCTCCTGGAATTGTCATCACGGTTGATAATGTCACCGTTGATGGTTTCACAATCACTGGTGCGGATAACGCAATTGAAGTTACAAATGCAGACAATGTAGTTCTTAAAAACAACATTCTTGCCAATAGCTCTAACAACGCAATTTCTCTTGTTGATAGCGACGGGGCGTTAATTACCAGAAACCGCATCTACACAACAGGCAGCCACGGTATTCATGCCGTTAACAGCTTGGATATGGATATTACACACAACCAAATTGGTGTGTTAAAAGGTGGATCACACAATATTAATGGTGATGGTATTCTGATTGAAAGTTCTGACGGAGCCTATATCTATAACAACCGTATTGCTCAAACCACCACCACTGCCAGCGAAATTGGTAGCGGTATCCACGTTAAACGCAGCAATGATGTCGATGTTATTCGCAACACAATCTATGATGTGGATTGGGATGGTGTAAAAATCAGTAAGTCCCAAGGTGTTGACGTTAAAGATAACGAAATTTATCAAGCTGATCGTGTTGGAGTATATTCCAGCAAATCTGGCGATTTAACCATTGAAAATAACGATATTAATGGCACTCTTCTGCGTGGTGTGATGCTGGAATATATGGCTGGCAACTCACTCATTAAAGGCAACAAAATTAATGCATCTGGTATTGACGGCATTACTTTGTTCCATGCCGATCATTCGACAATCTCTGGTAACAAAATCGGGTATGGTTTGGATGATGTCTTTAATACAGCCGATGACAGTTCAGTTTCTGACCATGGTATCAGTATCACAGAATCGGATGGCGTTTTGGCAGACAGCAACTTGATTGCACACACTGGTAAAAATGGTATCTTTGCATCTAATGATACCAATTTGATCGTTGGTGATTATACCAAAAAGAACAGCATTAATTATACTGGATCCCATGGTATCTATGTCGTTGGCAGTGCAGGCGCACAAGTTCTGGCCAACCAAGTTGGTATCATGAAGGGTGGAGATCACAATATTAATGGTGATGGCATTCTTGTTGAAAATTCCAATGGAAGTTCGATTATCAAGAATCGTATGTCTAAAACCACAACCACTGCTGATGAAATCGGTAGCGGCATCCATGTTAAAGATAGCAGTGATGTGATTGTGTCTAGAAACACAGCTTACGAAAACGATTGGGATGGCGTGAAAGTAACAGGTGGTAATAACGTTACTGTAACAGAAAATAGCATCGATAATGTTGGTCGCGCAGGTGTTTTTGCAAAATGGGCTTCTAACTTCGTTGCTTCTCTGAATGATATCAATAATGCCGATATGGTCGGTGTTATGGTTCAGGATATGTTCGGTCCATCAACGATTACAAAAAACAAAATAGATACAATTGGCTTGGATGGCGTTAACGTCCTTCGTGCTGACAACACAACAGTAACAGAGAATACAATCGGTTACGGTAAGGATGGATTGTTTGGAACTGCGGACGACACAGTTATTGACCGCGATGGTGTTCGTGTTCAAGACTCTGCTGACGTTGATGTTCTGAATAACAAAATCACAGGAACATCTTCAAATGGTGTTCATGCTCAGAACGTATCTGGACTGATCCAAATCATCGGCAATACAATTGATAATGCTGGTGCGAATGGCGTTTTGGTTGATGGGTATTACCCAGGAACTGAAATGGTATCATTTGCATTTGTTTCTGATATTTCTGAAGAGGCTCCAATCGAGCCAGCTCCGGAAGCGTTAAACAAGTTGGTTGTATCTGAAAATACAATTAACAACTCTGGTAATAACGGTATTTCATTGCTGAACGTTAGTGGAGATGTATTTGTTCAAGGGAACGGAGTATATAACTCTGGTGCTGACGGCATTTACGTTGGATCAAATACAAAAGAGAAAAAAGTTGCTCGTTCTTTCTTTGGGCCTAGTTTCTATGACTATAGCGATCCAGTTAATCTGTTGATTTCAGGAAATGAAGTCGGATACAGTGAATTTAATGGCATCCATTTATATGGCATTAATGGTGACATCCAAGTTCTTGGAAATGACATCTATGACAGCTATATGAGCAATGGTATTTGGGCGCAGTATGTGAATACTGGTGTTTATGATGCTCCTGCCCTCTTCGCTGTCTTGTCTGAAGAGGAAGCTGTTGATCCAGATTATGCAACAAATCCTGGCCATCAATTAATTATTGACGGCAATTTTGTTGATAATTCTGGCTATGATGGCGTGTCATTGTATAACGTCGGTGGTTTGGCGCGTATCAGCCATAATCAGATTACCAATTCATCTTATGATGGAATTGCTGCTTATAATGATGATAATTATTATGCGCCGACTTTATCTGAAGAGATGATGTTCTCTGAAGCTGTTGTATCTATTGTTAACCCAATCGAGTTGTATATTTTAGACAATACAATAGAAAATAACTCTTCTGCTTCTACGTCATTTGACAAAGTCTTTATCTCCGAAGGGGAAGGCTCTGTACTTGGAAATGCAGCGATTGATTTGGATATCGGTTCAGAAGGATATGCAAAAATTGCTGGTAACACTATGGGTTCAAACTTCCAATATGGACTCCTTGGGTACTCTGGCAATATTGATCTGACTGGGCGTACAAATACCATTCACGATACAAATATTGGTATGGGATTCTATCCTGACAATGAAGAAATGATTTTTGAAGGATCGGAAACCGATTATTTCGAATATCTCGCCAACAAACTTCACTTGGTGAATGATACAATCGGAAAAACAGCTTTCGTTGATCAAGCATCTTTATTTGTTGATTTAGGCTATGGCGCATTCTTTGCTCCTGGTTATCCAACATTGCTGGATGGTAACAATGCAACCTATACTTTGGGTGGCGCAACCATTGCCCCATCAGTAACGGGGACAATTACTCCTGCTGAATATGCAACGCTTGAAAATATGTTGTACCATTATGTAGACAGCCAAGATCGTGGATTGTTCTTCTTCAATGTATTGACTGATAATGGGCCAAACATTGACCAGAAAGACTTGTTCAATAATTTCCGTCTGTTCTCTCCACAAGGGAATGGTGGAAGTCTGGTAATTACAGGTCTTCCACGGGTTGGCGGCGGAGTAACAGCACCGACCAATGCTGGAGGAGCTTTCTCAGTGGCTAATTTGAATGACATTACACCTGCTGCTGGTGAAGAAGAACAGCCGGCTGATCAAGGAAATGTTGCAGCCATTGCGCCTGCTGCTGGTGGCGATACAAACAATGCATCTTGCTGGGCTGATGCGACCCAATCATTGGGTCAAGGCACTCCGGTAATGTTTAACTTTGGTGCAGGTGCAGACCAGTTATTGCAAGATACAGCTAACTGTGGCGGACAAGGCCAGACCCTTTAAGAGAGAAGGTCAACCTTTATAAATTAAAAAAAGCTGCCGTAGATATGGCAGCTTTTTTATTTCTCTTAATAGTATGTTTAACTCGCGCCTTTTCTCGTGAGAAGAACGAGCGGGGTTTTAATGAGGAACAATATCACCCCAGAGCGACCAGTTACGAACATACCAGCTATCCCAATAGATGCGACGCTTGAAACTTGTTTTGTTACGACCACTGACTTGCCACAATCCCGTCAATCCAGGGCGTACAGAAAGATATTCTTTCAGTGTGTCATCTTCAAAATATGACACTTCATCTTCTAGAATGGGGCGGGGTCCAACCAAACTCATATCACCCGTAAAGATATTCCAAAGTTGGGGCAGTTCATCCAAACTGGCTTTGCGGATAAATTTAGCGGTTTGTGTCGTTACTCGTGGATCGTTAGGAAGTTTGCGATATTTGTCCCAATCCGATTTGGCCTCAGGGTTCTGATCAAGATAGGCCTGAAGTAAGTGGTCAGAATTAGGTTCCATGGATCTGAATTTCCAACAATTGAACAGGTTTCCATTTCTTCCAATGCGTTTTCCACCATAGAAAGGGGAACCGCTTTGTCCTTCTATTTTCAGCATTGTAACAATGCCAACCAAAAGGGGAGCCAATAAAAGAAGAGCAGTACCAGATACGGTAATATCCAATCCACGTTTCAGGATTCTTGATACAGATGTTCCAAAAACTTGGGGGGCGGAGTTTCCGACATACAACATAACAACATCATGACCAAAGAAATATTTAGGTTCCATTTGATAAAGGTTTGCGCGGCTTAATGTTGGAACAATTGCATAAGGAACGTGATTGTCATTGAGGGTTTTTATCATACTCTCGCGCGGGGTATCGCGGAAAGTATCAAGGGAAACAATATAAAAATATTGTGGGTTTTCACGAATAAAAGATTCGTGATCATCTTGACCATAGCAAATCCTAACATTGCGTTGGGAAGGGGGGAGAATGGATGTATCAAACCCGACATTATCATCAGGGCTTCGTAAGAAAATGGTTTTTACATCATATCCAGTACATAGGTCTGATGAGAAAGCATAAATTAAATCTTCGGCAGTGGGATTGTCACTGATAATGACCGTTGGAATTTTCCACGAGGTCACGAATGAAGCCAGTTTATAAGCCAGAGCGCGCAAGACAATAATAAAGAGAAAGGCAAATGCCCAGCTTAACAATATTAATGTAAGGGGTTCGCGAACTTTAAGGGCGGAACTTAGGAAGGCGTGGACGAGAATTGAAAAGATAATAACCTTTGTAATAAACTGGACTTGGCTCCACCAAGGGGTTCTATTGGTATACAGTCCCTTGCCCCAGATGATAGCGGTGGTAACGGCCCCCAAAATAAGATAAAAATTCTTATAGATATGTAGGTTTTGGATTTTTGAAAGAAAATCAGCATCAGGAAATATATGAGTTTTAATGGCGACAATCAAAAATGTGGCCAGATATTCCGACCCAATAAAAGATAGGATATCAAAAATCATCAAGGAGCCGCCTAGAATAATAGGGATATTCGTTAATATCCGAGTTTTTGCGGCATTTGGTGAATAAGGAGGCAGGAGTGCTGTCATTATTATTTCTGTTACATCTTTTTAATGGTTTTAGCGTATTTGAATAGCTTCATAGTGGATACTCGCAAATGATATATAACAAAGAGTGAATTTTATCATGTTTTATAAGATTTTTATCTTTATTCTGATGGTTTATATGAGCATTGGCAGTTCCCCCAGCTTTGCAGGGCAAGGTAGTGGGGCGGAGGAAAGGCTTTTAGCCAAATTTTTTGGTGTTCCTGTTGATGGTATTTATGTTGAATGCCCCCAAAAAAGTTTCGAGATTAGGAAAGTAAAAGAAAATCAAGAGCTTAAGATGTGTTTAAGCCCTTGGGATAATGAAAACAGATGCGAAGTTTCGATTGTTTCGTTACCCAAATTTCCTACAAAGACGCGGATTTCAATGCAGGTCAAACCATCACGCGAAACCCCATCCGATAGATGGCATAGCATCCTGCAAATTCAGACTTTTCCTGATAAAGGGGAAGCATGGCGTTGCCCGCCCTTTTCATTAGAAACAATGAATGAACGGTTTCGGGCATATAGCCGATGGGATACAAGCTCTTTATCTCGAACTTCTGGGTATCATTGCACAGAATCGGGCAGTTCCATCGGTGCGCAAGAAGTTATTTCTGGGATTCCTGTGGCCTATGGAGAATGGCAGAGTATTTCATTGGATATGTTCCTATCGCCCTATAACGAAGAAGGGTGGTTAAGCCTTAAGATCGGCCAATCAGCAGCCACAATGAAGGGGGGGAATACCTATAATGATAAAAGATTGCCTTACTTGAAATTAGGGATTTACAAGCCATCGGGATGGGAAGAACAAGAAAAAAGGGCAGGTTTGCCAAATTGTGTCACATATCGTAACGTAAAGATTGTATCTTTGGGCGCACAATGATATGACATGCAGCGTATATTCATTAATATTTCAGATAGTTAGAGTGAAATGTTGAAAGAAGAAACCCGTATCCAAAGAAAACTATGCAAAGCCATCCTGTTCTTAATTGTGATGGGGAGTTCGACTCATGCCTATAGTCAGGATACGCAATCGCATATTTCCAGAAGTAATTTCCAAAAGAAAGTTGCGATAAGCAGAGGGCTGCAGATGCAGCGTGCTCAACAACAAGATTCAAGTATGTCTATTTTGACCAGACGCCATCCTGAATATGAGCCCCTGAACATCAGGGTTAATGATTTTGTTGTTGCACCATCGGTGACGAGTTCCATAACACATACGGACAACGTATACGAAACGGCTCGGAACAAAATAAGTGACTTTATTGCAAAGAATATGGCGTCCATTGGAATAAAATCTGATTTTCTACGGCATCAGATTTTTGCAGGACTTTCTGCTGAGAATGGTCACTATATGGACCAATCAACAGAAAATTATAATGATTATAAAATGTATGTGGGCGGACGGATTGACGCCAGCGAGCAATGGCAGGTGCCCCTTGCTCTGTCCTATTCTCGTGACCATACAAAACGTGACGATCCGGATGATAAGGATGGAGAGAAGCCAACGGCTTTCGAGAATATCTCTCTTAAGTCTGGGCTTAATTATATTGGGCACTTATTTCAAATAACTTATAGCACAATCGTATCGAAAGCATCTTATCAGAATAATTATTTGTCTTCTGGGGCGGCCATTTATAATGGCGACAGAGATAGAACAGAGTTTTCAAATACAATCACAGTAGGGTTGTCTGATAATTCAGAGATATCTCCCTTTTTGTATGCTGGTTTAAAAGACATTAATTATGATGATGCCGTTGATGATTTTAACATCAATAAAGATTCCCATGGATGGGATGCTGGGGCGGGGCTTCGTTTGAATTTATCTGGTGTGACATCGTCCACGTTCAGGGTTGGAACGGTGCATAGAAATTTTGATGACCCATCGTTATCAAATGTACAATCAATGGCATATGGGGTTGATGTAAACTGGGAACCATCTTCGTTGATGTCAGTTGCTCTGACGGGGCAGAGATATATTGATGAGTCGTCTTTGGTGGACACGTCTGCAATTATAAACAGCTCTCTTGGATTAGGCATAACATATGAGCTGGCGCCGAATATTTATGTTTACCCTGAAATTCAATACTTGATAAAAGATTACCAATCTTCGGATAATCATCGAATTGATCGTTTGAATTCTAAGGTTTCAATGGTGTACAAATTAAATCAGAATATATGGAGTACGCTGTCCTATCAGAATTCTATCCAACATGAAGAATTGGATGCAACCCCTAAAACAGAGTCTGATACGAATACTATCATTCTCTCAGTCAAGTTTCAGCTATAACCAGAGGTGTGAATAAGAATGGAAATGTTATCTTTAAAAGGATTTTTTGGCATGGTTAAAAATATATGTGTGCTGTGTGTTTCTTTGGTGCTTTTGGCATCTTGTGCATCCAAGGATGATATGTCGCCGATTCAAGATCAATCGGCACCTGCATCACAAGATAAGGTCGCCATATTGTCATCAATGTCATATACATTGGGCGCTGGGGATGTTGTGCGTGTGAATGTATTTGGAGATACTCAGCTATCGGGCGAGTTTACAGTTGATGCGTCTGGGCATTTTTCCATGCCATTAATTCAGGATATAGCGGCGGCTGGCTATACTGCAATCGAACTGGAAAAAATTATTACAGATAAATTACAACCGGAATATATGAACGATCCAAAAGTCAGTGTTCAGGTTATCGAATATAGAAGTGTATATATTCTGGGCGAAGTACGGTTGCCTGGTAAATATCCCTATGTTCCAAATATGACATTGCTTCAGGCGATTGCTGTTGCAGGCGGACATACTTATCGTGCAGATGAGAATGGGGCTGATATTTCTCGCCAGATAAATGGGGAAATCAAGAAATTCAAGATTAGACCAGAGGGTTATATCATGCCGGGTGATACGGTTGTGATTGATCGCCGTTGGTTCTAATTCAAAATTTGGAAGGTAAGAAAATGAAATCCGTGAATGCAGATATTATAAACCAGACAATCGAACCATTATCTTTGTCTGATATGTGGAATACAATTTTGCGCCGTCAGAAATTGATAGCCGTGATTGTTCTTTCTCTCCTTGTGCTGGGTTTTCTGTTTGCCCAGTTTTCTCCAAAACAATATGAGGCCGAATCCGTTATTTTGATTGAAAGTCAACAAAAGAATTTGGAAATCAAATCCGTTTTGTCTGAAGTTCCAAATGACATGACTTTAATCCCTTCTGAAATTCAGGTTCTTATTTCCAGAAATTTAATGGAAAAAGTTCTTGATGCTCTTGATATTCCTAATCACCCAGAGCGACTATATCAAAAGAAGGGGCAGTCCACTTCTTCTGGTGAAGCTTCGAAAAAAATGACCGAAGCACAAAAGAAAGACTTGAAAGAAAATTTAATTAGCTCTGCCTTATCCCAGTTAGAGGTAAAACAGATTGAGAAGTCCCGCGCCATCTCCGTTTCTTATGTTGCGAAAGACCCAGTTCTGGCCGCAGAAATTGTCAATAAACTCTCTGAGTTGTACATTGAGCAGCAGATTAGCAATAATTTTGAAGCAGTACGCATGACCAATAGCTGGTTGTCTGAACGTGTGGATGAATTGCAGAAGAAGGTCAGAGAATCGGAGCAAAAGGTTGCGGATTACAGGGCTTCAGCAGGCCTTGTTGATAGCCGTGGGAGCGATTTGATTGAACAAAACATTACAGATCTGAGCAGCAAATTGACAGATGCCAAAGCTAAATTGGCAGATACACAGTCACGCTTGACAGAGATCAGTAATTCAAAAAATCTGGCATCTGCGCCAAGCGTTTTGTCTTCTTCTCTTATTCAGAAATTACGCGAAAGTGAAGCGGATGCAAGAAATGAACTGGCTTCTCTTTCTGATAAATTGGGCCCAGGACATCCGGATATTACCGAGGCGCGTGCGCGTGTGACTGAAATTCAGTCAAAGATCGGACAGGAAATTTCTAGAGTTGCAGAGGGTCTACGTCGTGAGAATCGTACAGCGCAGGATAATGTTGCATTAATTGAAAAACAAATCGACTTGCTTAAAAAGGATTATAACAGTGATAAATCCGACAATGTTGATTTGGCAGCTTTAGAGCGTGAGGCAGAAACAAACCGCAAGTTTCTTGAAACGATAAATTTGCGATGGAAAGAAACGCAATCTCAGGAAGATTCTAGATTGCAGGCTCCTTATGCAAGGATTATATCTTCGGCATCCGTTCCCAACTATCCTGTTAGTCCTAATCTCAAACTTATTCTGGCGTCTGTCTTGTTCGCTGGTTTAGGGATTGGAGTGGGTCTGGCTCTGGCATTTGATCAGATGCAAGGAACTGTTTACAACGGCAAACAAATTCAGGAATTAACAGGGTTAACAAATATTTCCCTGATTTCAAATGCCTCTCTATCAGGCAAAACAACGGCATCCTCAAATTTTGCAGATATTCCTTTGCATGATTCATCTTCTCCTTATATGGAGGGGGTGCGTGAGCTGTCTGCGTATTTGAAGCTTGAAAAAGGTAAGAATGCATCATCTAAAGTATTTAACTTTACCTCTGCTTCAGAGGGAGAGGGGAAATCATCATTGGTGGCAAGCTTGGCGCGTCAGTTGGCTTTAGAAGGTGTTCGGGTCGTTGTTGTGGATTGTGATGTTCGTCAATCTACTTTGTCACGCATCTTTGGAATTAACGACAAATCAGGGTTAACCGATATTCTTCGTGGATCAATACAATTGCGTGATGGGTTGGTGGCAGATAGCGAAACATCATTGTCGATGATTTCTGTTGGAAATCAAGGTGATGTAAATGTGATGGTACAAAGCCCAGACGCATGGCAAAAAACCATGGATAAATTGGCACAAGACTTTGATATGGTTTTATTGGATAGCCCTCCTATCTTGTCGGCACCTGAGGCAAAAATAATTGCAAAAATCAGCAATAATGTTTTCTGTATTCGTTGGAAGAAAACCCCATTAAAATTAATTGGGTTTGCTTTGGATACATTAAAACGTGCCGAAGCGCCAATGATCGGAACTGTAGTCACGATGGCTGGTGGTAAGATTGCATCTGGTCAGTCTTATCAATCTAAAGCCGCTTAAAATCTGGGTAGGAGTAGGCCAATGAAATCATTTTCTTTAGCCTCTCTCCCTCATGCTATTTTATCTTTCTGTTTGTATCTCTCGCTTTTGCGTGGGACAAATATGGGGCTTTTCTACCCTGCTGCTGAAAATGAAATTGGGGCAATTGATTATACGTTCCAAATGATTATGAACCTGATGTTGCTAATCGGGGTAACGGCATATTTTTTTCTAAAGAATGATTATCACTATCTTATCTCCAGATTTTCCAGTGCCATTTTTGGATTATTGGCATTTGGTGTTTCTGTATCCCTTATATGTTCTGTAGATAGGATTGAATCTGCCAAGTATGTTTTGGCATTCCTTGTGGTTTCTTTGCCGACTGTTCTCTATTGTCATGAACATGGGTTTGAAAAACTACTGAAAGCCTATGCAAAATTTATGACTGTTATAGCATTTTTGAATTTAGCTTATATTTTTGCCTTCCCCCAACACGCTATTATGGCGGGCAACCACGCGGGTGCGTGGCGTGGAATGTTTGAACATAAGAATCCTGCGGGCGCTATTATGGGATTGGGGACGTTTATTATTCTTTTGCAGGTTGATGTTCGCCACAAAATGCAGTTTCTTTTTTATCTGGGCGGTGCCACGATTTGTCTTGTTTTCACTATTCTTTCCCATTCATCAACGGCGTTGGTTACAACATCTGTAATGATCATTTGCTATGCTTCGTTTTATTTCCTAATGCATTTAAAATCATCAAAAGAGCGGGTCCTTGTTGTTCTCGTTTTATCTGCGATCTCTGTGTTGCTGTATAGCTTTGCAGGGGATGCGATTATTAAATTCGTGTTTGGATTGATTGATCGTGACCCAAGCTTGACAGGACGGACGGGAATTTGGTCGGCTATTTTTGATTTATTGGCAGAAAGACCGTTGGTTGGCTATGGCCCTGGGATGTCTGAACGTTATGAATTTATGCAGCAAATTCAAGGTGAGGTTGGTTGGGAAGTTAAGAGTATGCATAACTCTTACTTGGATATGCTAACGGGATATGGGTACCCAGTAACTATTCTTTTCTTTTTATATTTATTTTCAATGATAGGGAAGGCATTGCTGTATCCAACAACAAATAGGAATGAGGCTATCAAGCTGGCCTTTTCTGCAAGTATGATTGTTAATATGTTGTTTGAATGCTTTGCTGAAAGCGGCGGATTCCTCAGCCGGACGATTATCTGGTTATTTATTCTTTGTGCCTTCTGCGTCATTTCAGAAATTGTGATGAAGAGAAAAGATAATCTACCTCCTCAATCTGTCTGATTTTTATTTCCTCTGGATATTCTTAACGTCAAAGATGGTAAACCCATCAAGATGATTCCATGTATGGATGCCTGTGTGCCCGTCAGGGGATTCAATGTGTTCTACGATATGTTCATGATAGGTCGTTGGGCTGAGCTCTGTAATTTCACAGAGTGCAATAGATACGCCATATCCATGGGTACAGTTCTGGGCAGGGCGAATGAGCCGCCCATGGCTATCTTTGAAAATATTTCCTGCCATTCGGGCCGATCGACAATCACTTTTAATTGGGTTTTGGGGGTGAGGTGACCATTCCCCGAAAGGGTGAGTGGAATAGAATAAAGAAAGTTCGTCCCAGTTTTTTTGTCCCGCGATACCTATACTGGTAAACATCCACCATAATTTACCATCAAAATAGAGGACTGTATCATTGGCTATGACATCATTCATGGCGATATGGCATGGTTCCCATGTGGATGGAAACGGGTTTGCTTTGTATATCTCTATGGTTCTGTTCTGGCCTGTTTCAGGTATCATATAAATTTGTTCCTGATATTCAAATAAGAACGGGAATGATAAATGATAGGGCGTTTCCAAAACAGTTGTGGATGGGCCAAAACTGCCCGTATCCGGTGTATAGCTTATATGATTGATAACCCCTTTATTGGTTGTATAGGGCATATATTCAAAAAATATATGAATAGCCCCATCGGAATTTCTCCATAAGAAAGGATCGGCTTGCAATACATCATTCTTGGGAAAGAATAATGTCCAATCTTTTTGTGGATTGGTGGCAGATGCAGAATAGGCCATCTGCCAATGATCATACTGATAAAAACGGCTTTGAATCAAACTGGATATTTTGTGATAAATCCCAGAAATAGCAAATTTGATAACATCAAATACATTGATATCATCTGTCTGTGTTTTTGTAGGCAGTGTGGTTGGTGTGCCATAGGAATTGGATGCAATGCCGCGATCTATCAATGTGTTGATACGGTGAAGGCAAACATTCAGCGATCGAACAAAAACATAAGGGTCAGGAATGGCAGGATATGATTCTGCAACAATGCCCCAGCTATCTGTGGCGGGATTAAATTTAAGGACAGATATCGTCGGGATGTCATGTCTTAAAAGACATTGAAGGATCGCATTTGTTGATATCGAGCCATTAAATAGAATTTTTATATGATTGGGGTGTTTTATTTCTGTTTCTCGACCCTGCCAGATTTCTTTGAAATAGACAGATTCAATCTTTGCCCATAAAGATAATAAAAATGGAACATGAATAGAAATCATCTTGCTCCCCTTATCATGACCAAACCTTGCGGAGCAAAGATCTTCCTGGCTTTTCAATTAAAAGATAGGATGCATAGGCCAATATAATGGATATAAGTGTCTGTATAATGATCGCAACCAAATAATCATGTGGGATATGATATGTATGAATAAAATCCATTATCTGTGGTTTTATAAAATAGGTCATATGATGAATCAAATATAAAGAGTAGGAAATAAGCCCCAGTTGATAGCATGGCCAGCTTGAGAGTGTCTTGGACACGGCAGATTGAGCATTTGTAAGGGACAATATCAAAACAGGGAATAAAGCAATAACAAGGAAATCTGACCCTTTAATCGACAAAAGACAAAGAATACTAATTGATGTTATAAGAGATACATATGGATGTTGGACTTTTTGAATAATGTCTTTTGCAGAAAAAATCCGGTAACAAATAATTCCAATAGAAAATTCAAGAAGGCAACGCATAAGCGGCCCAAAGCTATATTCGTTCCATATATTCATCGGATCTCCTTTCTTCCCAAGGAAAATCATGCTGTCAGGAATCAATGAAAGAATAAAAATAGAGAAGAACAGGGCGAATCCGATGGAAACTGATTTTTTGAACGATCCAGATAATAAATGATGTAACAAGAATGGAAAAACAAGATAAGCCGCAAATTCTGTACTGATAGACCATGCAGGAATAAGATAGCTTCGACTAAATCCCCATGCTTGTGTCATGGTCATGTTTAGGGTGACATGAAATGCTGTTATTGGATGGTGGAAATCATTATTACTTGGAAACAAAATAAAAAGAATAATTGTCAGTAAAGTAGCGACAAAATATATGGGATATATCCTTGCAATCCTTAAAAGGATAAACCGTTTATATGAAGGAATATCAAACCCGTTCTGGAATAAATGCGAATAGGTTAAGGCCATCACAAATCCGCTCAGAATAAAAAATAAATCAACGGCCAGATAAGTGGAATTGATAGCAGTGTTGATTGGGCTTGGAAAGAAATTGGAAAATTTGAAGTGGTATAGCATAACCATAAAGGCCGCGACACCGCGTAGCCCAGTCAGAGATTTTATTTCTTCTCTTTTAATCATCTTATTTTGCCTTATTTCTTATAATTAGATATACGAAATTTAATGCGCTCCCACAGAGATCTATTTGCCAGTGGGTTGCACATATTATTATACTTCTCTGCCCATTCATTGACCGTTAGGTAGGGGTCTTTTAGTCGCTGATGAATGGCTGAAGGAATAAGGATGATGGCGGATGCTAAACCTTTCAGTGCGGGAATAAAATATCCCATACGGAGTCCTTTTGACAAAAGGAGGAAGGTATGAAAAGCCATGGTCAGGATTTTTGTTTTATGTTTGATATGCAAATAAGTTCTATTCCGCACATCATAATAGAATCTTTTATCTGTCCATCCGACTCTGTTTTCGGGGGATACCTTATGGCGTACAACAACATTTGGGTTATACTCTATTTCATATCCTGCATTAATCATGCGTTTTGATAAATCAACTTCTTCGTGCATAAAGAATAATCGTTCATCATATCCGCCGATTTTTTCAAAAATATCGCGGCGGATAGAATGGCCCGCCCCAACAAAACGCGTTGTTTTGAATGTCTGTGTTGGTTCATCTGTGGGATCGTCGGAATAAGCCCAACTAGAAATGTCATCAATATCTGCCGAAAATAATTTGATACGGAACGCCAGAATGCCCAGATTTGGGTGAGAATTCATAATTTCAACGCTTTTTGCCAATTGGAATTGATCCGCAAAAACAGCATCGTTATCAAGCGCCACAATATATGTGCCATTCCCAGCAAAGGAGGCCTGATTTCTTCCCCCAGGAACTCCGTTATTAATCGTGTTGCATAAAAGCAGGACGCGACTATCTTTTGCGCAGAACTCTTTTAGTTTTTGAAGGTTCTCAGGCTTGCTGCCTTGGTCAACAACGATAACACGCAGTTCAATGCTTTGCTGTTCTAATGC
>CAZVSN010000044.1:0-15100 GCA_964629455.1 uncultured Micavibrio sp.
GCTAATCAAGCTTGCCATTTCTTTTGGATGCTCAACCAAATCTTTTTCAAAGCGCGCAGCCGTTTTTTTATCTTTTAACTGCGCCCCAAGCTTATCAATAATAGATGGGTCTTTCTTAAACCCTTCCCCGACCGCCTGTAAAAAGGGATCAAAATTAGAACCATTCTTAGAAAATTCTACCGAATGGCGCTCTACCAAAGATTTTAGAGCAGCATTCTTAGGATCATCAAGCTTCGCACCAAAGTTAACTGCTGACTGCAATCCAACTTGACGGACGACACTTGCCTCAGACGCTTTATCTCCTGCGGTTGCAAGAGCAAGAACATCAAGATCAATATCTGCTGCGCGTGATTTATCTACCAACCCCATTTTTTCAAGAATTCTAACTTGCTGGGCTGTAATCTTGTTTTCTTTTATTTGAGCATCTAAAATTTCGCCCTGACTTTGTTTCATTCCACACCTACCTTTTTATATTTTAAATTTCGTTATATCCCGATATGGCGCACAACCAATTGGGCGGGATAAATGGTTTGCATTGTTTCCCTGTCTGCACCCAACTCAACCAACATAATTTCTTTGGCCATTTTCAGATATTTTCTAAATGGGGCATGAACTTTCATCCCCAGTCCCATAATTTTTCCCGACCATGTCACAAAGGTCAGCATTGATAAATCAACATCATATTCGACCCAGTGGATACCTTCGGGCATTGGGGCGGTGTAGAGAACCATAGCAATACCATCTTCGTTGACCGCCAATTCACATTCACAACGGCTAGCCAAAGTTGGCAATACAGGAGCATCGGGGGATATAACAAACTTCCCTGCTGCTTTTGCAGAGGGTCTTGCCAAAATATCAATATCAGCGTCCATCACAGACATTCCACACACCTTATGTTTTGTTCCAGACCAGTATAGCGGAAAATTGCGGATTTCACAAATTTTCCTGTTTATTAACAAAGCCTTAATAATTAGGCCATGTAGTAAACCAACATAGCGCCGCCGAACAAAATACGGTAAATGGCAAAAGGAACAAAATCATGGCGAGAAACAAAGGATACCAAAAACTTGACCGCCGCCAAACCCGCAAAGAAAGACACCACAAACCCAATGGCAATCACCCAGATATCATCCAGACTTAAGTCTTTGTAATATTTAAAGATATCGAGCGCAGTTGCCGCAACCATAACGGGCATTGCCAGAAAGAAAGAAAATTCGGTTGCAACCTTCCTATCCAGTTTTAAGAGCAATCCGCCCATAATTGTTGCCCCAGAGCGGGATGTCCCCGGAATAACCGATATGGCCTGAGCACACCCAACCAGAAACGCCTGTTTCAAGGACATATCATCTATTTCATGGGTTGTGGCAGCAGGTTTCCATTTTTCAATGGCCCAGATTGCAAACCCACCCACAACCAACATAATGGCCACAACAATAGGAGAAAACAAATGCTCTTCGATTGCGTTGTGAAAGGCCAAACCAATGACAGCCGCCGGCAAAAACGCCACCGCTATTTTTAAAACGAAGAATTGTTGTTTTTTCTGGTTCAAATTGAGAGCCACATCAAACAATCTTTGGCGATACAACCAGCACACAGCCAGAATAGCGCCCAATTGAATAACAACTGTAAACATATTGGCAGATGGAAACGAGAATCCCAATGCGTCCTGCGCCAATATCAAATGCCCTGTTGAAGACACAGGAATAAACTCTGTTAATCCCTCGACTATACCGAGAAGAACAGCATGGAAATAATAGATAAACATTCTTATTCCTTATCTTTTTTTAAACAAGGAATCATGCGCGCCAAGATACCATCTTTCAGCACAAAATGATGTTTCAAAGCCGCACCGATATGCAACACAAGCAATGCGATAGTTACATTTGCTAACACTTCGTGAACTTCGCCGAAACTGTGTGCGACTTCTTTTTTATTTTCTATCTCTGTTAAAACAGTTATTTTTGGCCATTCAAACAAGCCAAACCAGTTGATTGGAAAATCATATGGCGCAGGCGCTGCAGACACCAAAGCCCATCCAGATAAAGGAAGGCCAATCATTAAAATATAAAATGCGGTGTGGGTAAGCTTAGATACAATCACTTCCCATTTTTTCATGGTGTCCGGAAGGGCTGGGGCAGGATGCGCCAAGCGCCAGAACAAACGCACAAAACTTAAAACCAGAACAGAAAGACCCAAAGATTTATGAACCATATAAATCGTAGGCTTGAACGCATCAGGAGCATCTTCCATCGTTAATCCAACAACCAAAAGACCTATAATCGCAATCCCGATCAACCAATGAAGTGTCACTGCTGTTTTTGTATATGTATCTGACATGATAATTCCTTTGTTTTTTTGTTATTCTACATCTTTAATTGCCTCTGGTCGATAGGTGTGTTTTGGAGTAATCTCAACTCACGATGCGTACACTTTATCATCTTTGGCTTCATCCGTTTTCGCGCAAGGTTCGCTTGGTCTTGGGCGAAAAAGGGCTTGAGTATGATGCGCGGGTTGAAAAAATATGGGAACGCCGTACCGAATTTCTGATTTTAAACCCTGCGGGTGATGTTCCCGTTCTGGTTGAACCAGATGGTACAAATTTATCCAACAGCAATGTCATTTGCGAATATCTGGAAGAGGTCTATACAGGCGTTGATTTACTAGGGCATGATGCCGTACAACGCGCAGAAACTCGCCGTTTGGTCAGTTGGTTTGATATTAAATTCAACCGCGAAGTCACCGATAATCTGTTCGGAGAAAAAATGATGAAAAGGTTCCTGCACCTTGGTGAACCTCACGCTCCATCAGTTCGGGCAGGCCATGCCAATATTCATTACCATCTGGATTATATCGGGTTTTTGACAGAAAAACGAAACTGGCTGGCGGGGGATGAATTTTCATTGGCCGATATTGCCGCAGCCGCCCATTTGTCAACCGTCGATTATATCGGCGATGTTCCATGGCAAGACCACGCAGGGGCGCATGAATGGTACGCTCGCGTGAAATCGCGCCCCAGTTTCCGCGATATTCTGAATGAACGGGTTCCGGGTTTTGCCCCATCCCACCATTATGAGAATGTAGATTTTTAAATTTTTTCCCTATATATTGCCAAGTCCTAACAAAGACCTTCGTAGAAAGCGGGCATATCTTACATGGCGTTACAGAATAAACTTTTTTGCTTCGGGTATGGATATACCTGTACTTTTTTGGGAGAGGCCCTAAAAAAGTCCGAAGAAGACTGGATTCTGTCTGGAACCACCCGCACACCAACCAAACGAAGCCGCCTTCGCGATATTGGCGTTGAGGCCTATACCTTTGATAAAGACAAACCAATGGGTGATCCAAATCTGTCCCTCAAAGATACAACCCATCTTTTGATTTCTATTCCTCCCGATAAAGACGGGGATTTTGTTTTTGAATCCCATGCCGATGATATTCTGCGTCAAATGCCAAACCTGAAATGGGTTGGATATTTATCAACCACAGGCGTTTATGGTGATAGAGATGGCGCATGGGTTGATGAAACGGCCGAAGTGCGCCCGAACTCTATTCGTGGAACCCGCCGTGCTATTGCAGAAGAACAGTGGTTGTCATTACTGCGAGATTCTGGCCTCCCCCTCCATATCTTCCGTCTTGCAGGGATTTATGGCCCAGGACGATCAGCTATTGATTCTGTTCGTGTTGGAATTGCCCGACGAATTATGAAGCCTGGCCATGCATTTTGCCGTGTTCATGTTGATGATTTAGTTGCAACATTAATTGCCTCTATGAATAACCCAAACCCAGGTCAGGTTTATAATATTGCGGATGATGAAGCCGCGCCAAGCCACGAGGTTATTGCCTATGCTGCACGCCTTTTGGGAAAAGAGCCCCCACCTATTGTTCGTTTCGAAGATGCAAATCTGGCTCCGATTACACTCAGTTTCTATTCCGATAATAAGCGTGTTGATAATTCAAAAATCAAAGAACAATTGGGAATTGTATTCAAATATCCCAATTACCGCGTAGGCCTAGAGGCCTGCTTATCTGCCGAGGAATATTACACAGAACGCAGCGAAACACCCCCATGGTCTGTGCAATTTGGCCCCGAATTTGTCGGGCAAATCCCATCTTAGTTTTGCTTAACAGCCTGTATAAATTCTCTGATTTTATCGGCATCTTTTATGCCTCGGCTACTTTCAACGCCACTTGATACATCCACAGCATCGGGCGATAAAATAGATAACGCATCACCAATGTTGTCTGGGGTCAATCCGCCAGACAACATCCATGGCTTGGGAAATTTCCGACCTTTCAGGATTGTCCAATCAAATGGCGTTCCATTGCCCCCAGCGATATTAGAATTTTCAGGAGCTTTGGCATCAAACAATATCCAATCAATTACAGGCAGATAGTCATCTATCTTTGTTACATCATCTGTGCCCGATATTGATACCGCCTTAATGATCGGAAGATGATACCGTGATTTAATTTCCTGAATTCTTGCGGGGCTTTCCTCTCCGTGCAACTGGATCATATCCAAAGACACGGCCCCTAAAACCCGTGACAATGTTTCGTCATCCGGATTTACAAATAACCCAACACTGCGTACGCCTGTTGGCAATTGGCGGGACAATAATCTTGCCCGTTCACAATCAATAAAACGCGGCGATTGCGGGACAAAAACAAATCCGACAAATCGTGCCCCTGCACCCGCAGCAACAGATGTCATTTCTGGTGTTGTGATACCGCATATTTTTACATCAGTCATGCGACACCTTTATAAAACTCACGCGTGTTTCACCATAATTTTTATCAAACACAATATCACCATAACCCGATATGGGCTCAGCTTCCTTTTCTGTTTCAATGACTATTATAGCCTCTTTTGCCACCCAATTTCCTTTTATCAGAGCGTCTAAAGCTGGCGCTATCAAACCTTTTCGGTAAGGGGGGTCAAGAAACAAAACATTGGCGAAAAGAAAATTTGGGGGACGATCGCCAATTTTCGATGCATCTTTTAAAATAAAATCTGCCCGATCAGAAAACCCCAGATCAGTGATGTTTTCTTTGGCCAAGGATAATGATGTTCTGGATATATCAAAAAATATGGCTCTTGCAGCACCCTGAGATAAGGCCTCACACCCCAAAGCACCCGTACCGCAAAAAGCATCAATCACAACCGTATCAACCACACCACCGCGCGAAAACAAGGCATTAAAAATAGCCAAACGCACCTTATCCGATGTCGGGCGAATATCTTGCCCAACGGGGGTTTGAAGCGATCTGCCGCGCGCTGTGCCACCGATAATACGCATTATTTTTATCCGGATATTTTCTTGACAACATCCTCTGGCAGCAAGTCTTTCATGGCCTTGGTTGTTATCTCGATAATCTCTTCACGATTCATTTCACCCAGTTCGAATGGGCCATAGGCCACACGGATAAGACGGGACACACGATATCCGATAGCCTCTAACACGTTTCGAATTTCGCGGTTTTTTCCTTCGGTCAGGGTCATGGTTATCCAATAATTATGACCGTCCTGTTTTTGTTGTTCGTCAACCGAAGCATCAATCGATCCGTAACGTACACCCTTCCAGAACAACCCTTTTTTCAATTTTTCTAATTTCTTAGCCAAAACATCAACACCGCCATAATCGCCATAGACCCGCACACGATATGTCCGTTGCAATCCTGTAGAGGGGAGTTCCAAGGCACGCGATAATTCACCATCATTGGTTAAAAGCAATAAACCTTCGGTGTTTAAATCAAGCCGTCCGACACTAATCAGTCGTGGCAAATTGGTTGGAAGTGTTTCGAACACCGTTGTCCGACCTTCTGGATCTTTGGCCGTTGTAATTAAGCCCGGAGGTTTGTGGTACAGAAACAAGCGGGTTTTTTGTTTTCTTCCCAAACGTTCCCCATCCACCTCTAACACATCGCCATCTTTGACAAAGGTTGCAGGTGTCGTGACGGTTTCACCATTTAATGATACACGCCCTTCGGCAATAATCTTTTCTGCATCACGGCGTGATGCCACACCCAAACGCGCCATCACCTTGGCAATGCGATCGCCTCTGTCCCCATCCGGCTCTGAATTATCTTTATCTGCTGTCATTTGGCTCTCTATTCATCGCAATATATTTATGGTAAGTTGCGGTATGTTTAACGAAATAGACCATAGCCGAATGTTACAAGCCTTGGAAGAGGCGAGATTAGCCGCAGAACGGGATGAAGTTCCGATTGGTGCAATCCTCGTTCACCGCGATACGGGCGAAATCGTCAGCAAAGCAGGCAACCAAAGCATTGCAATGGCAGACCCAACCGCCCATGCCGAAATTCTGGTTATTCGCGATATGTGTCAGAAATTGGGGGTGCAGCGTCTTCCCGAATATGACCTTTACGTCACGATTGAACCATGCCCGATGTGTGCTGCTGCCATTTCCTTTGCCCGTATCGGTCATCTCACTTTTGGAGCCAAAGACCCAAAGAGCGGAGGCATCACCAGTGATGTCAATTTATATGCCCATGCCCAATTGCATCACAAACCAATTGTGGCATCAGGTTTATTGGCTGAGGACTGCGGGAAAATTATGAAAGATTTCTTTGCGGGCAAACGCAAAACATAAAATGAGGGCATAAAAAAGGGCGGGGGAATTTTTTCCTGCACCCGCCCTTTTCCTGAATATTAGCTATTATGCTGTGACTTTCTTACGAATAACATCCAAATCGATCTTTGACAGCTCATCAATTCGTAATTTGCTTTTGGTATTCGCTTGGTAGGCTACGCGGCAATGATGTCCGCAGTACGGAAGACCTTCTTCGGAAGGGCCACCACAGAATTTGAACCCGTCTTCTTTTGGATCGCCAATCGGCCAACGGCACATGCGTTCTTTTAACTCCACCAATGATACACCATCGCCAAAGCAATAATTCTCTTCGACGGCAGGGATATGAACCGGCGCAATAATCTCGCGGTTTGAAACCTTTGAAACTGTTGATTTCTGAGATTTACGAGGAGTAGATACGACACGACCAATCGCTGTATCTGTGCGTGCATTCTCTTGTATCGGAGAAATACGTCCAGATAATTTCAAGCGGTGAGCTTTGCCGATAACAGCATTTCTGGTGACTCCGCCACCAATCATTTTGGCAATCTCGGCGGCAGTTTTGCCTTCGATCCATAGCCTTTTGAGCAACATTACCCGTTCATCGGTCCAGCTCATTGAATTTCTCCTCCAGAATTTTGTGATCTGGAGTTACCTTATCAGTGAGATGATTCGGTCAACAAGAATCGGTGATTCGTTTTCTGATTTTATCCACAAGCAATGTGCAAACCGAGTCAGAACAGAGTCAAATCAGACTCAATTCCCATTACCCAAACCCCATTGTGCGTAATAAAGCGGGTCGTCTTTCCATTTATCAGTCACCCGCACAAATAATTTCAGGTGAACTTTTCTATCGAAAATAGTTTCCAACTCTGTTCGTGCACGACTTCCTATTTCCCGAAGACGGGCTCCACCACGACCAAGAACAATTGCTTTCTGTTGATCTTTCTCAACATGGATTAATTGTTGAATTCGAACATCTCCGTTATCAAACTCTTCCCATGTTTCCGTTTCAACCGTGATTGCATAGGGAATTTCTTCGTATAATTGGTTGAAAACTTGTTCACGCGTAATCTCGGCGGCAAGTAAACGCATCGGCATATCGGTAATCTGATCTTCATCAAATATCCAATCGCCTTCAGGCAGAATTTTTGCAAAGTATTTTAAAACATCATCAACACCGTCACCTGTTTGTGCCGATATCATAAATGTATCCTTAAAAGGACAAAGCGCGTTCATTTCGGTTGCAAACTTTAAAAGCTTTGGCTTGTCTATCGCATCAACTTTATTCAGAACCAAAACAACAGGCATATCTTTAGACAGCTCTGCAAGGCGTTCCAAGGTCTTGCGATCATTGGCGTTGATTGATTTCTTTTTAGCGTCAAACAAATACGCAATCACATCGCCCTCTGATGCCCCTATCCACGCCGCAGATACCATCGCCCTATCCAACCTTGATTGCGGATCAAATAACCCAGGGGTATCAATCAGGATCACTTGCGCGTTTTCATGAATTGCAATTCCTAAAATACGATTGCGGGTTGTCTGAACTTTGGGAGATACAATCGAAACCTTCTGACCAACTATCCGATTAACCAAAGTCGATTTACCGGCATTAGGGGCGCCAATAATGGCAACAGAACCACATTTCTGAGTGGACGATAATGTCATGATTTTTCCTGAAGGTTATCGAGCATCATTTGAGCAACAGATTTCTCTGCTGTACGACGAGAATTTCCCGTTGTGTCCATCGGGTCCAACCCCTGAACCGTTACTCTGACACGAAAGACTGGCGCATGATCGGGACCGGACCGTTCAATAATATCATAAGTTGGAACAGGAAGTCCGCGCGCCTGCGCCCATTCTTGTAATGCTGTTTTTGAATCAACAGGCGGTTGGGACAAAGTATAAATTCTATCGCCCCACAACGCTGTAATCACTTCCTGACACGCAATATATCCTTTGTCCAAGAAAATGGCGCCAATAATGGCCTCCATACAATCGGCCAGCAAATTATCCTGTTTATTGCCGCCTGCGGCTTTCTCTGCCGTTGATGCAATCACAACCTCTGGCAAATCGAGATCTCGACCAATCTTGGCCAAGGTTTCGGTACAGGCCAATGCCGAATGACGACGCGCCAAAGACCCTTCTTTCTCGAACGGGAAACATCTGTACAGAATTTCAGCAACAACCAACCCCAGAACGCGGTCACCCAAGAATTCCAAGCGTTCATAATTATCCTCACCCGTACTGGCATGAGTCAATGCATGATTGAGGTAATCAGGGTTAGAAAAATGATAGCCCAACCTATCTTGAAAAACTGCTAAATCCAGCGTGCGATTTTCCAGACCATCATTCTTTGTTGCATTCATTTTGTATCCTCAATCACAGGCATCGGAGTTGGTTCACCATTACCTATCACATCAAAAATCCGACTGAAGCGAATGGATGATGGCCACTTCCAGAATTCAAAAATACGAGCCGATCCATTGGTAGAAAAAAACAAAATCTCCGCACGGCCTTCTAGATTATCATAAGGAACGTAACCCACATGCCCCAGAACACGACTGTCTTGTGAGTTGTCGCGATTGTCCCCCATCATAAAATAGTGACCTTCGGGAACCTTATATTTTTCGGTATTGTCCAACGGGCCGTGATCCGATTCTTCGTAAATCGTATGCTTTGTACCGTTTGGCAAAGTTTCAACATATTCCATGACTTTTGCCGTTATTCCATTTTCTTTGGAATACTCAACCATTCCTTTGGCTTCGCGAGGAACGATTTTATTATTAATGTATAATCGTCCATTGATAACTTGAATTGTATCACCCGGCATTCCAATTAAACGTTTGATATAATCAACACCTGTGTTTGAAGGAAGTTTGAAAACAATCACATCGCCCTGATTGGGTTGTTTGCCATTGATACGTCCTTCAAACCCTGCAATTCCAAACGGGAAAGAATGACGGCTATAACCGTAGGACGATTTAGAAATAAACAAATAATCCCCAACCAACAAATTGGGCACCATCGAACTCGACGGAATATTAAAAGGTTCAAACAAAAATGTTCTTACGATAAGCGCAAGCAAGACTGCTATCAACGCAGTGCGGGCAACCTCACCCACAGATTCTTTTTGTTCAACGGGGGTATTCTCTGGTGTTTTGTTTTCTGTCATCATATTCGGATATGTAGCGGATATTTATGGGTAAATCCAGCCAAAAGCGGTTTAAACAGCCTCAATCACGACCATCGCCTGAGCCAAAGGTGGCTCGTCCGTCAAGGTCAGGTGTAAAATTGCTGTTTTTCCATCGGGGGTTAAAGATTCCAAATATCTCAATGCTCCACCCGTCAGGCGCAGAACAGGCTTTCCATTGGGGTCATTGGTTACCACAATATCCTTCATATACACACCGTAATTGAACCCCGTCCCCAAAGCCTTGGAACAAGCTTCTTTTGCAGCAAACCGCTTGGCATAGGTCGCAATATGGGTTCCTGCCATGCGGCGGCGCTCTGCTTTGGCAATCTCTTCGGGCGCAAAACAGCGATGGATAAATCGGTCGCCAAATCGGGACAACGTTTTTTCAATACGCCTGATGTCAATTAAATCACTTCCCATACCAATCATCATTTTCGACCGTGCCTGTGTCTTAGCTTTCTGACCATTCGATAAGATATTATATAGAATATCGGCCAACTGAGTGTCATTAAAATTAATCCACCCGCAACCCATGGAACAATCAATCCCATTGGATTCGATACCATTTCATGGGTAAAATCATCCCATGTAAAATGTTGGGGCATTTCAATTATTTGGGCGCCAAATAAACGAAAAGCAATATCGCCGACCTTATAAGCCATCCACCACATCAAAGGAAATGTCCAAGGATTGCCAATAATTGTTCCTGCGACTGCTGCCAATACATTTCCACGAGATGCCATTGATAATAGAACTGCAGAAATGATATGCGACCCAGGAAGAGGGGTAAATGACACGGACATTCCGAAAGCAAGACCCGTTGCAATTGCAGATGTTGAATCTTTAATTCGCACAATACGCAGTTGGGCATAACGGAGGGTGCGACGCCACCCCATTGATGGCCAAATCACTTCCCTTAACCTAGACGCCAAAGAACGAGGTTTTTTCCTCTGAAACATTTATAAGGGCTACCTTCCGAGCTATCTGCCTCTGGCACGCTCAACGCTCACAACCTGTGGGGTTGCACGCAAAGCCGCGACAATGTTATTCAAGTGCTTGGTGTCTATCACAGATACATCAAGATACATATCCCAGAAATCTGTGCTGCGGCTGGTAATTTTCAAGTTGGTAATATTTCCACCACTCTTGGCGATTACAGTTGATATGGTTCCCAATGCGCCCGCCTGATTATTGATTGTAACCATCAATCGACCCACGCGTGCTTCTGGGCTATCTTTGCCTTCACCCCACGACACATCAATCCATCGTTCAGGTGTATCGGCAAACTGTTCCAATGTTTCACAATCAATGGTGTGAATTGTGACCCCTTTACCCGTTGTTACAATTCCAACAATTCTATCCCCTGGAAGCGGGTGACAACAACGCGCAAAATGAACAGCCATTCCAGGGATAAGCCCTTTGATTGGCATTGGCTGCGTCTTACCCGACCTTTCCTGATGTTGAGCCGCCTTAACGGTTGGAATATCTTCAGGATTTGTAATTTGCTTTTGCGCTTCGCTTTCGTTCTTATGGGCAGGGAAAATAGCGCGGAACACGTCGCGCGCCGAAATATTCCCAGCACCTATTCCCGCAAAAATATCTTCAACATCTTTGCATTCACGGAACTGGTCAACAATGCCTGTGACAGCCTTATCGGTAAACTCATACCCCTCTGCTTTGAATACTTTCTGCAACATAGCGCGACCCAACGTGAGGTATTCTGCCCTTTGTTGCATACGGATAAATCGACGAATATGAGATCTGGCTTTCCCCGTTACAACAAACCGTTCCCATGTTGGTGAAGGATTTTGCGTTTTAGCAGTAACAATTTCAACCTGATCGCCATTTTGTAATTTTGTATTCAATGGGGCAATTCGTCCATTTATTTTTGCCCCTATACACCTATCTCCAACATTCGAGTGAATGGCATAGGCAAAATCAATTGGTGTTGATCCGGATGGAAGCTCGAACAAATCGCCCTTAGGGGTAAAAGCAAAAACTTTTTCTTGGAACAATGTTAGTTTTGTATTTTCCCAGAAATCTTCTGGTCGCTGATCCTGCTCCAGAATATCCAACAGCTCTCGCAACCATCTGTATTTCTTGGCATCAGCCTGTGCGCCGTCTGAATTTCCTTGTTTATACGACCAATGCGCAGCAACACCCAAATCGGCCTCTGTATGCATTTGCTGTGTTCGTATTTGTATTTCAATTCTGTGATTCTTGGGGCCAATCACTGTGGTATGAAGAGAGCGATATCCGTTAGGTTTCGGCGTTGAGATAAAGTCTTTAAATCGCCCTGGAACAACAGGGTAATGGGAGTGGATAACGCCCAGCGCGTGATAGCACTCACCAACTGTATCAACAACGATGCGAAAAGCCATAATGTCGGAAAGCTGTTCGAAAGAAACATTCTTTCTCTGCATTTTTTTCCAGATGGAATAACGTGTTTTTTCACGCCCCGTGATTTGAGCCTTTACACCCGCCTCTTCAACTATCTTATTTAATTCGGAAATAATGGTATCAACCAAATCATGGCCTTCTTGGCGCAGGAAAGACAACCGATTGGTAATACTATCTCGTGCTTCTTGGTTCATGTAAGTAAAAGCTAAATCTTCAAGCTCTTCTTTAATTTTATGAACGCCAACACGCTCTGCCAATGGCACATAAATATCCATTGTTTCGCGCGCAATGCGGAATCTTTTTTCAGGTTTCTGGATATAGTGCAATGTCCGCATATTGTGCAAACGGTCGGCCAGCTTAACCAACAGAACGCGGATATCTTCCGACATGGCTAATAATAATTTTCTGAAATTCTCGGCTTGCTTGCCTTCGACTGTTTGGCTTTCGATTTTGGTCAGCTTACTGACCCCATTGACCAACATGGATACTTCGGGGGAGAATTTCTTATCTAAATCTTCGCTCGTTGCTTTGGTGTCTTCCAAAGTATCATGAAGAATGGCCGTGATAATTGTTGCCGTGTCCATTTTCATGTCGGCCAGAATGCCCGCAACCTCAACAGGATGGGTGTAATATGGCTCACCCGACGATCTTACCTGACCATCATGCATCACACGCGCATACTCAATCGCCTGCTCAACCAGCTTTTGGTTAAAATCAGGATCATAGGATTTCATTTGGTTGATAAGGGCTTCGGCCTGCGGGATCATCATTATCTACTTAATATCACAAAATTCTTCCATCTTAATTAAGATACGCGTTTCCCCATTACTATTCCAACAAAGCTTTATTCAGGGCTTTTTGCAAGACCATAAAATCTCTTTCTTGCTGACCGCCCAAGGCTTCTATGTGAATTAAGGCTCCGCCCGTATCCGCGCCCATATACTCACGGTTCACAAAATCATACTGGGCCACCATAACCCCTGTTTTACTGTCTTTTTGTTCGACAATCCAAACACCTGTATTGGTGCAACTGCGAATCGTATAATCAGGATAATCTTTGGCATAGCCATTCAGATGGCGCATACACGACTTGGCTTCCATTACACCAGGGCGCTGCCTGACCTCTGTTGCACAACCCGATAATAAAAGCACAAAAGATAAACCAATAATGATTAAGAAGGCTGATGAATATCCATGCGATGATCGATACTGATTTGACCAGTGGGCAAATGCATTAAGAATACCCTGACATCGACTGTCATTTTTTGATTGAGGGGCAAATCTGTGCATTTTGATAAAGACTCGGCAAATCGATGGGTGGCGTCAATAGGCTCTAATTCTGTCATTGGCCTAATCAGAAGTAAAGCATACTCATTTTTTCCTGTTTGCGCGATAATATCTGATTGCCGCCGCATCCTCACCAAATGTTGTGCTAACTTGGCAACAATCAAATCCGCGTCATACTGCCCGTTTTCAGCCATAATTTGTGTATAATTATCAACAGATATGAAAATAATATGCGCCAATTCTCCATATCGATCTGCCCTATCCAGCGATGACAGAAAAAGTTGATTAAAAGCGGATTTAGCAATAACGCCGCCTGCACTCGGGAAATCTTCTTTGTCATCCCCCAATCGCCGTTGTACGCCTGTCAAATGCGCTGCATTGTCGACAATATTCAGCATCGCATTCATATCCAATGGTTTTGCAAGAAAATCATTGAATCCACCGCCCAAAGCATCAGGAAGCGTCAGGCTATCAGATAACAAAATCATATAAACATTCCGACGATTATTGCGTCGAATATTGACAACCAAAGGCTTTAAAGTTGTCAAAGGTGTGGGATCCAGAAAAACAACATCCCATCCTTCAGACACGATTTTGTCTAAACCTTCGGTTTTTTCGGCATGGATTTCAACAATATGCCCCAAAGGAGATAGACGGGATTTCAGCATATTTGCCGTTAATACATCACGATCAATAATCAATATTTTCATAATATAGTCCGATTGGAGCCTGTTGCTGCTGGGTTCCCCCAAAGAAAACCCTATCAGGGTATGATGACTTAATTGTTACAAAATAAAAGACAAAAAAGAGTTAAGACAGAATGGAAACCAGAAAGATATTTGACAAGGGTCATGGTGTCCGATAATAGTTGCGCCCAATACCTGATAAATACCAAATAATATTCTTTTTGAGTTGCCCTCATGGCGGAATTGGTAGACGCGCAAGTTTCAGGTACTTGTGTCCGCAAGGACGTGGAAGTTCGAGTCTTCTTGAGGGCACCATTTTTCCAATAATCCATCATTCCATTGCACACAGGGTTTAATCAAAGTATACCTTTGTTTATGCGTTCTGGGACTAAATTGATTGCCATTTTGATCCTCGGTACACTCCTGTTGGTGTCAGGGGTGGTTTTTGCTGCAACTACCGTTCCGTTTACAGTGAATATGTCTGAATCTGTGAATGTGACGGGCACACCGCGCATCGCGGTTGATGTCGGTGGTGTGACACGATACGCAACCTATGCATCGGGCACAGGAACCTCTGCGCTCACATTTAATTATGCCATGATTGCGGGGGATGTTGACCTTGACGGTGTCACCCTTACCTCGCCCATTGATTTAAATGGCGGAACCCTCAAAGATTTAAACGGCAATGATGCCGCTCTTACCTTTACTGTGCCAAACACATCCAATGTTAAAATCAGCTACCCATCCCTCTCAATGGATTTTACGAGCGACCATTACACACTCAATGGAACGTCTTATGCTTCTCTGGCATCTTTTCTGACGGCAACAAGCGGGACATTTTCACGCACATCCACGGCAACTTATTTCGATAGCACAGGTGTTTTGCAAACAGCCGCATCAGGAGCTCCGCGTTTCGATTACGATCCCATTACCCATGC
>CAZVSN010000045.1:0-12979 GCA_964629455.1 uncultured Micavibrio sp.
CTATCGTGTGAACAATAATCCATGAAAAATAAATACAACGACATTGAAACCCTTATCATTGATATTGAACGCGCACAGACCATAAGCGCGGATAGCACCCTTGATCGCGATGTCCGCGAAGATGCGTTGGTTCAATTCGTTGCCCGTTCCGCCACACCGTTGATTGAATTGCTCGATGAATTAAAATCTTTGCGGGCTGCTGCCGATGGTTCTCCATTAGGCGGAGGAGCCAATAAAACACATCGGGTTATTGTCGAAGGATTTTCGGATGAGAGCGCAGAATCCGCTTTCTCTGCTGCGCTGGATAAAGCATCCCATTATTTTTCCGAAGATCATGATATTTCGATTACAGTTCAACAACTATTGGAATTACCCAACGGTGGACATCGCGCAACACTTGAAGTTCATATCACTCCACTCTCTTTGAGGAATACAGCTCACATCAAGGGGGCGGACATTGAATTAAAACGGGATCATAACAAAGCATTTCGTGATGAACGCATCAAAGAAAATGAAACGCTTCAACATCTTATTTATGATCATTTTTCATCGATATCCAATGCCAATACCATCGGACACCTTCCCCCATCGTTACTGATTAATGTCGATGATGCTAAGCTGATGCATTATATGTTGGAAAAACAATTTCTAAAGGCAGAGGCATCGTGGCATAACGCCGAGAAATCGCACCATAAAATACTGGTGCGATTTAATAAGGATATCGTTTAAGAAACACTATATCTGGCGGATTTGTTTATCAATCGCCTTTGCAACAACATAGCTGATTGGAATTGCAACTAACGCGCCCGCAACGGCGGCAATTGTAATCCACTTATCGGAATCTGCATCCAACGCAGGTGTTGCCAAAACAGCAGTTACACCCAACCCCATCAGAACAGTTCCTGCCATCACATAAATAATTGCAGCTAATCTTAACATATTGACCTCCATCATTCAGGCATCATTCAGGTGCTGGCCGCACCTTTGCCTATGTTTTTATGATGACTCTCAATTGAAGATATAAAAATGTGCCAATTGTCGCAGATTGGTAAAAAATCTACGTCAAATTGACGCATCATGATTATAAGAATGATTAGGGCTTGATTAAAATGGGTGTGCCAACAGCAACCATTTCATAAATTTCTTCGATATCCGCATTGCGCATAGCAACGCACCCATCCGTCCAATCTTTCTTAAACCGTTGCCAGAAACCTGCCATTCCACCCCTATCGCCATGAATGCCAACGCTTCCACCAGGGGGCATATTAAATCGCTTGGCCAATTCTCTGTCTTTTTCGTTTGGATAGGAAATTTTCAGAAATTTCTGGAAATTCTGGCTGGGATGTTTCTCTTCGATAAAATAATGCCCCTCAGGAGTCCGTTCATCACCTTCGTAGACTTTTTGTCCGATGGGATTTGCTCCCAACGCCATCACGGGATAGGTTTTCACCAACCGCCCCTGCTTCCACAAGGACAGGATATGGTCATTTTTCTGAAGAACAACGTAATCAACGGGCACTTCTTTGGATGGAGTCGATAAATTGGTTTGCGGTGGTATTGAAATCGACTTTGCATAGCCTGAATGAATATTGGTTGCAGGTTCGCACCCAATCAACATCAAGCCAGACAACGCAATCAATGCGGACAGAAAAAAACGAACTTTCATTATTCAACCACTATTGTCCAATTGCTTTGGTAATTGCTATGGCCAATTTTTCCAAATCAACAGGCTTTTCCAAATATGCTGTTGGATTTAAATGGTCGACAGAATGTTTATCTCTGGGGTCGGACAAAGCCGTTAGAAAAATAAATGGCAATGTATTGTACTGGGGGTATGCCCCTCTCATCCGTTCTAATAATTGATATCCTGACATGACAGGCATGGCTCGGTCACAAATAATCAGATCAGGTTCTATTTGTTGTAATTTATCCAACCCTTCCTGACCATTGCGTGCCAGTTCAACGGTATACCCGCGACTGGTCAAATCGTCATACAGAATACTGCACAACTCGCGTTCATCTTCGACAATCAGAATAGTTTTGGACATAACGAATCACCTTTTTATATTATTCGCTGATTTTAATGGCTCGGGGCACTTCTCTCAAGTACCTATTTATTGAAAGGAAGGGTGATAATCACATTTGTCCCCTTCCCGACTTCGCTTTCTATTTCAATCGTTCCATGGTGAATTTTGACCAAATCATGAACCAAAGAAAGCCCAACCCCTGATCCCTGAATGCCGACCGAGGTGCTTGCTCGATAAAACCGTTCAAATATCTTGGGCAATTCATCCGCAGGAATTCCCAATCCATTATCCTGAATAGAGATGCGAATATTAGAATTTTGCAGTTTGGCGGTGACACCTATATGGGGATTATCATTGGGGGTATATTTCACAGCATTCGCCAGAATATTCGTTAAAACCAATGTCAAAATCTTTTTATCCATATTCACAACATCTGGAATACTCTCAATATCTATCTTTATCGTATGGGCACGGGATAAATCTGATTGTTCATTACAAAGTTGATTGATGAGATCTTTTAATGAGAATTCCTCTAGGTGAATATCCATCTTTCCTGTTTTTAAAAGGTTGGATGAAAGAACCGCTTCCATCATATTGAGTGTACGCGATACAGCACTGCGAATTGTTTTCAACCGCCGTTTGGATTCTTCAGGCGGCAAATCTGTAATGCGCCGCTCTAATATCTGTGCATTGCCATCAACAATGGCCAATGGCGTTCTAAATTCATGGCTGACCATACTGATAAACTGTTTCTGAAGACTGCTGGCTTCCTGCTCGGCGGCCAGAACGCGCGCCAATTCACGTTCCTGATTTTTATACGCTGTAATATTGGTGGTGGACACAATGGTTCCCTGTCCACCCGGCAACTCAACTGCTGTCATGCGAAAATGCAGTTTGCCCTCTAAAACAAATTCATATTGTCCTGATAACCGTGTCCAGAATTCCATGGATTGCAAATATTCCGGACTATCTGCCTTCACCCCCATTTCGGATGTGACAATTTCAAAGACTTTCTGAACGGGCGTTCCGCGAACAAACAAATTGGCACTGTCAGGATAGAGTTCCAGATAATGATCGCTCACATAAAAAATGCGCCGTTGTTTATTAAAGACAATAAAAGCATCGGCACTGACCGAGAGAAACCCCAAAAATGTCTGGTATTCATCTTCTTGCAAACGGGCATTCAAACGCATAATGCCTTTTTTCAATTTATGGGTAAAAATCTTTTGAAACTCACCTGTCCCCAGAATTTCCAGATTATAAATTGCATCAAACTTGGCAGAGAGCATATGTAAGCGTCTTCTAATGTCTTGCTCGGAAGTAATTGCGATAATATCAGAAACGACACCATCAATATTGCTCAAATCTTCGGCGATTTTCATGTTTTTGTCTAAATAATCCCGCACAACGACAAAAACAATGGCGCTATTATAGGCTTCAGAATACAGCTCTTCTGCGGTTTTTGGGTTGCTGACCCGCACGTCAAAGCCTGGGATCATCTCCCAAATTAGCTTGGTCATGGTGCGATTTTCATCATCCCCGAAAATGGAGATGACAGGCACTGGGTTTTTTCGTAAATTAACAGGGGAAACAAAGGTCTTTTCTAACATGCCCCCACTGTATCGGGGAATTCTTGACAAAAGATAAAGGAATCGACTATAACCGCCCCCTGAACTTAAAAAGGGCCTCAATCAAGGGGTCATTGACAAAAGAAGCAAAGGTTAAACATTATGTTTGCAATTATCCGTACCGGAGGAAAACAGTACAAGGTGGCGAAAGACACCTACCTCCAAGTTGAAAAACTGGATGCCGAAGTTGGCGCGAAAATCCAGATTTCCGAAGTCCTGATGGTTTCCGATGGAGCCAAAACGACCGTAGGCGCTCCAGTTGTTGCTGGCGCAGTTGTTACAGCAGAAATTCTGGAACAAGGCCGTGGCGAGAAAGTTATCATTTTCAAAAAACGTCGTCGTCAAAACTATCGTCGTAAAAATGGTCACCGTCAAAACCTGACCACCATCAAAATCACGGAAATTAAAGCCGCTTAGTTTTAAGCAGGCGCAAACGAAAGGAACAAAATTATGGCACACAAGAAAGCTGGCGGTAGCTCTAGAAACGGTCGCGACACAGCTGGTCGACGCCTTGGCGTTAAATGTTTCGGTGGCGAAAACGTCATCATTGGAAACATCATTATCCGTCAACGCGGAACAAAATATAAACAAGGTAAAAACGTTGGTATCGGTAAAGACCATACCATTTTTGCTTTGGTTGATGGAAATGTTCTGTTTACACGCGATGACAATGACAAAGTTGTTGTTAACGTTGTCCCGTCAAATGATGCAAAAGCAACTGCGGCGGCTGCGGAATAATATCTTAAAGAATTGAGATAAAGGCCCGCCCCAAGAAAACAGGCGGGCTTTTATTTTAGGAAAAGAAAAACAATATGAAATTTCTCGATCAGGCAAAAATATTTATGCAATCAGGTGACGGCGGTGCTGGATGCTGTTCGTTTCACCGTGAGAAATTTATCGAATATGGCGGCCCTGACGGCGGCAATGGCGGGCGCGGCGGCGATATTATTATCGAATGCGTCAAAGATTTGAATACGCTGGTTGATTTTCGTTACACCCAACATTTCAAAGCCGAAAAAGGCCATCATGGGATGGGGCGCAATCGCTCTGGTGCTGCGGGACAAGATTTGGTTGTTAAGGTTCCTGTGGGCACTGAAATCTTGACCGAAGACAAAGAAGAAATCCTGATGGATTTAACCAAAGCTGGTCAACGTTTTGTCTTTTTAAAAGGCGGCGATGGCGGTTTCGGAAATGCCCATTATAAAACAGCAACAAACCAAGCCCCTGAAAAATTCACCCCTGGTTGGCCAGGGCAAGAAATTGAAGTTTGGCTCCGTCTGAAACTGATTGCAGATGCAGGCATTATCGGGTTGCCAAATGCTGGGAAATCAACCTTCCTTGCCGCATCCTCTGCTGCAAAACCAAAAATTGCCGACTATCCGTTTACAACACTCCACCCCAATCTGGGCGTTGTCAAAATTGATAATTACGACTTTGTCCTTGCCGATATTCCGGGGTTGATTGAGGGGGCTCACGAAGGTTTGGGTTTGGGAGATCGTTTCCTTGGACACGTTGAACGCACAGCCGTTTTACTGCACCTGATTGATATTACCCAAGATGACCCGATTGAAGCCTATCACATCATCCGCAACGAACTTGCCGAATATGGTGAGGGGCTCGCGGAAAAAGAAGAAATTATTTGCCTCAATAAAACAGATTCTCTCGGCCCCGAACTCTCTGAAGATATCGCCGACCAATTTGAACAAGAAATTGGAACACGACCGTATTTGATATCGGGAGTGAGTGGTGACGGCGTCCGTCCCCTTCTCTTTAAAATAGCAGACGTAATCAAATCGGAAAAACAACGCCGCGAAGATGAAGAAGCAGGCGAACAAGGCAGAGGTAAAGATGAGTACACAGTTGACGCCACAGGATATAATCGATAACAGCAAACGCATTGTTATCAAGATTGGTACAAACAGCATTATTGATGTTGAAAATTGGGTTGTAAAACGCGACTGGCTCCGTAAAAGCATTGAATCCTACATTGCTTTGGGCAAAGAATTTGGAATTGTATCATCCGGAGCAATTGGCATGGCACGGGTGGAACGTGAAGGCAATAAAGCCCCACAATCTTTGGATGAACGCCAAGCTTTCGCAGCATTGGGGCAACCATCCCTGTTTAATTTGTACAAATTTGAATTGGCCCGCGCGGGGCTATCCGCAGGACAGGTTCTCTTTACGCGTCATGACCTGACAACGGAACCAGGGTTTTCAACCACACAAAAAACATTAGATGCATTGCGCAAATTAAAATCAATTTATATTGCCAATGAGAATGACACTGTTGCCAATGAAGAAATCAAGGTGGGCGATAATGACAGTTTGGCAGCCTATACAGCAATTGCAGATAATGCAGATACATTAATTCTGATTACCGATGTTAGCGGACTTTATACTTCCAACCCAAAGACAGACCCATCAGCAAAACACATTCAAACAATTGATGCGTTAACATCTGATGTTTTTGGTTTGGCGGGTGGCACAAATGGTGACCACGGCACAGGCGGCATGAAGACAAAATTACAGGCAGCACATATCGCGGCAGTAAAAGGCATTAATACGATTATTGTAAATGGCGAAAAACCAGATTGCCTGACCCGTTTATTTAACGGTCAATTCGATCATGCAACCTTTATTCCTTATACCTCTGCCAATGCACAGTTAAACTTGCTCTAAGCCTTCCAAAACCCCATGAGATGGCGCACCTCTTTCAGGACAGGTGTCGCTATCGCGCGTGCGGTTTCTGCACCTTGGGTCAATATAGCATCAATCTCTTGCGGCTCCGCCAATAGGTGGCGCATTTTTTCGGTAATCGGCGCGATTTTGGCAATGGTTACATCTGCCAATTTTGGTTTAAATTCCGAAAATTGTTTTCCTGCGAATTCCGCCACCACCTGTGCCTTTGTCATACCCGCAAGTGCCGCATAAATGGTTATCAGGTTATTGGCCTCTGGGCGCCCTTCTAAACCTTCCACACTATCTGGCAATGGCAATGGGTCAGATTTGGCACGCTTGATTTTATCGGCAATCATATCGGGCGTATCGGTCAGATTGATACGCGACAAATCAGACTCTGCTGACTTGCTCATTTTCTGCGTTCCATCACGCAATGACATGACACGCGTTGCCTCACCCATAATCAACGGTTCGGGGATTGTAAAAAATTCTTTGCCGTATCGATGATTGAATGTTGATGCAATATCGCGGGTTAATTCCAGATGTTGTTTCTGGTCTTCACCCACAGGAACATGCGTTGCCTGATAAATCAGGATATCGGCCGCCATTAAAACAGGATAGGCATACAGCCCCAGCCCCGCTTTTTCTGCATTCTTCCCAGCCTTGTCCTTAAATTGGGTCATGCGGTCAAGTTTGCCGATTTGTGTCATGGTTGCCAGATACCACATCAATTCGGCGTGCAAATCACCCACGGCAGATTGAACAAAAATGGATGAATGTTTTGGGTCAACACCCGCAGCAATATATGCCGCAGCAACTTCACGAGTGGAATTTGTCAATTGTGGCCCATCATTGCCTGCAACCGTAATAGCATGCATATCAACAACACAATACAGGCATTGGTTTCCTGCACCTTGTAAATCCACCCAGTTTTTCAATGCCCCCAGATAATTTCCCAATTGTAATCGGTTGGTGGGTTGCATCCCTGATAAAATACGTTTCATCGGATTATCCTTTTGATTGTTTCATATATTTTTGAATGTCTGAAAATTTTAAAACGCCACTGACATGAATGGTCAGGGCATAAGTGATTGCGCCGCCCCCTATCAGGGCCACGAGCGCCAATATTTTGACAGGCAAAGCCTGATAGAATAAGGGTTGCAAGGCATACATCAAAAATGACAGAACAATTCCCATGATGCAAGAACAAATTGCAATTTTAGGAAAAACCACAGCTAAGCGATCATCAAAAGACAGCGCATCCTGTTCTTTTAATTTTCTGTTTAACAAATAAACCTGCACCCACCCTGAAATTCCTGTGGCCAACGCAATCCCTGCTGCCCCCAATAGCCCAATTAACAAGAGGCACAGCGCGATATTTGTTCCAGCCGTCAAAATGGATATTTTCACAGGTGTAACCGTATCCTGATGCGCCCAGAATGCCGTCATGAAAACTTTGGATGCGATGTATGCAGGCAACCCAACCCCATACCCCATTAAAACATAAGATGTTTGTTGCGCATCTGCTAACGAGAACTGACCATGTCCGAATAATGTCTGCACCATCGGGAATGGAATAATCATCAATGCTGTTGCCGCAGGAAGAGCCACAAAGAAACAGAATTCCAATGCACGATTAAACAGTTGATTACCTTCACCGTGCTGCCCAGATGAAATGGCGCGGCTCAACATAGGTAGTAATGCCGTTCCGATTGCAATTCCGCCGATACTCAGCGGCAATTGGTTTAACCTGTCGGCATAATATAAATATGAAATAGATCCCGCAGGTAATAAGGAGGCTATCATCATATCAACCAACAAATTAATTTGAAAAACACCTGCCGATAAAATTCCTGGGCCCATCTTTTGAAAAAAGATTTTGATCTTGGGTGTTATTTTTGGTTTCTGGAATGAAAACAAAATTCGATATTTGCGAATAAAGAAAATCATCATCGCCAATTGGAATATGCCCGATAATGTTATTCCAAACGCCATGGCGTATCCTGCATTTGGGAATAAAGGTGTTAATCCCAACACGCATATAATCAATGTCAGGTTAAAAATAATTGGGGCCGCGGCAAATGGTGCAAATTTATGATGTGCGTTTAACATCCCACCAAACAAAGCAGTGACCGATACCAACATCAGATACGGGAAACTGATTTGTGTCATGGGTACAGCCAGCACATATCGTTCCCCCCCATATTGAAACCCTGGAGCAATGATATGAATAACCCATGGCATCAAAATCATCATGATGAGTGTAAACACAGACAGGAATATGGCCATGATTGAAAATAATTGGCCTGATAAAACCGCCGCTTCTTTTTCACCGTCTTGTTCCAAAGTTTTTGAATAAAGGGGAATAAATGAAACACTAAATGCGCCTTCGGCGGCGATGCGGCGAAAAAGATTGGGAAGCTTTAAAGCCACAAAAAAGGCATCCGCCATTGGGCCTGCCCCAAGTATTGAGGCCGTCAACATATCCCGAACCATCCCTGCAATCCGACTTAACATCGTAAAACTTGCTATTGTGGCCATGGCTTTTAAAAGCTTCATATGCTATGTCCTAAAACGATATAAACCAAAGAGGATACTCAACCATGAAAAATCCTGCATCTAATCCAGAGAGTCACTGGTTTGGCAGAAAATCAGTCACCCCGCAAGAGAAGACCAAAATGGTTTTAGGGGTTTTTGACAGTGTCGCCAGCCGTTATGACCTGATGAATGACCTGATGTCCATGGGTGTTCACCGTTTGTGGAAAGATACACTGATTCGTAAAATTCGCCCGACGGCGGATTTGGCGTATCTGGATGTTGCTGGTGGCACAGGTGATATCGCCTTTCGTATTGCAAAAGCCGCAGGAACTGCGGAGAAAATTACAGTATCCGATATTAATGCACAAATGCTGGAAGTTGGCAAAGCGCGCGCCGTTGACCATGGATTTGTCGATGGATTTACTTGGAAAGTGGCCAATGCCGAGAGTTTGCCTTTTGCAGATAACAGCTTTGACGTTTACACCATCTCCTTTGGGCTTAGGAACGTGACACATATTGATACCGCCCTCCGTGAAGCCTATCGCGTTCTGAAACCGGGTGGGCGTTTCTATTGCATGGAATTCAGCCATCTGGATAATGACTCGCTGCAAAAACTTTACGATATGTATTCGTTTACCGTTATCCCCAAAATGGGTGAATTGGTAACCAATGACCGTGACAGTTACCAGTATCTGGTCGAAAGCATTCGCGCCTTTCCGAAACGGGACGATTTATGCAAACGCCTTGAGAAAGCTGGATTTGACATGGCACGGGCAACCCCGCTTACATTCGGAGTTGTGGCTATTCATGAGGCTTGGAAATACTGATTTTTGAAACAATATGTCAATATATGAAAAATTATGCATAAAATATCAAAAATATAGAAAAAAGACTTGAAAAGAATAAAGAATCCGTTTTAAAACAAGGCTCCTGACAATGTACAGGAAACAAGAATTCAGCATTAAAACCTGAAATAACTCGAAAACTCGTCTCTCTAGGAAGGAACTACATATTATGAACAAGACAACCCTGACAATTATCGCTGCTGCTGTTGTTGTTGCCCTCGCTGCTTTTGGCATCGTAAACAGCAAATCATCTGAACAAGGTATGGACGCTGTTGCTCCTGCTGCTGGTGAAATCACTGGCGCAATTGAAGGAGCTGCTGACTCTGCTGCTTCTGCAGTTACCAACGCTTCTGAAGAAGTAAAAGCTGCTGCTGAAACTGCTGCAACTGCAACTACTGAAGCTGCTACCGAAGCAACTGCTGCTGCAACTGATGCTGTTTCTGCTGCTGCTGACGCTGCTACCGAAGCTGCTGCTCCTGCTGTTGAAGCTGCTAAAGAAGCAACTGACGCTGCTGTTGATGCTGCTAAAGAAGCAACTGAAAAAGCTGCTGAGTAATTCTTTACTCACTTTGATTTTCAAAGAAGTCCTGTGCTAAGGTGCAGGACTTCTTTTTTTATGTTGGACATTGAAATGAACGCATCACCTCTATCTGGACGGTCTGTTCTTCTGATTATATCGGGTGGCATTGCCGCTTATAAATCTTTGGAACTTATTCGTCTTTTGAAAAAATCAGATGCAAATGTACGCGTTATCCTAACCCAAGGCGGGGCGCAGTTTGTAACGCCCCTATCCGTTTCCGCCCTTTCTGAACATCCTGTCTATACTGATCTCTGGTCACTCAAAGACGAAACAGAGATGGGACATATCTGTCTATCCCGTGAAACCGATGTGATACTGGTTGCCCCTGCCAGCGCAAACCTTATTGCAAAAATGGCAAACGGCATTGCCGATGATTTGGCATCCACAACTTTGCTGGCCAGTAATAAACCCATCATCATATCTCCTGCCATGAATCCTGAAATGTGGAACAAACCATCCACACAACGCAACATACATACACTCAAACAAGATAACGTACTCGTACTCGAACCCTGTACGGGTGACATGGCCTGTGGCGAGGTTGGGACAGGGCGTATGCCAGAGGCAGCAGAGTTATTTGCTGCCCTTGAAAATTTCTTTGTAAACAATAAACCCCTCGCAGGGAAAACCGCAATTGTAACATCTGGGCCAACATATGAACCTATCGACCCTGTCCGTTTTATCGGCAACAGGTCTTCAGGAAAACAAGGTCATGCCATTGCAACCGAACTTGCACATCAGGGTGCGAGCGTCACACTCATAACTGGCCCCGTATCATTACCCCCACCGCCGCATGTCAGAACCATATCTGTTGAAACGGCTGAACAGATGAAAAGTTCCGTATTTGAAAATTTGCCAGCAGATATATTTGTCGGCGCGGCTGCCGTTGCCGATTGGCGTATTAATACCCCTGCCGACCAAAAAATGAAAAAACGTGCGGGCGGTGAGCCGCCAACCCTTAATTTTACAGAAAACCCAGATATTCTATCCTTAGTCGGGCATCATGCGAACCGCCCAAAATTAGTGGTCGGGTTTGCGGCAGAAACTGAAAATCTGTTGGAAAACGCCCGCGCCAAACTCGCCAAAAAAGGATGCGATTGGATAGTAGCCAATCAGGTGGGGACATCTGATAATCCTGTCTTTGGGACTGACCATAATCAGGTTACACTCATCACACACACAACAACCGATAACTGGCCGCCCTCTTCTAAAACAGAGGTTGCGAAAATGCTGGTTCAAAAAATGATTGAGGAATTCAAAAATGTCTAATCCAATCGTTCCCATTAAAATTTGGGATCATGCAAAAGATTTGCCCCTTCCTGCCTATGCCACCGCGCAATCAGCAGGGATGGATGTTGTCGCCGCAATTGATGCCCCCATCGTCATGAATGCAGGCGATGTGGCAATTGTGCCCACCGGAATTTCCATCGCCCTGCCCTCAGGATATGAATGTCAGGTGCGCCCACGCTCAGGCCTTGCCGCCAAAAACGGCGTGACCGTCCTCAATTCCCCTGGAACGGTTGATGCCGATTACCGTGGCGAGATAAAAGCCATTTTGATTAACCATGGCAAAGTCCCCTTCACCATTGAACGCGGCATGCGCATCGCGCAAATTGTTATTGCCCGTTATGAACAAGCACAATGGAATATCTGTGACGAACTCGATGAAACTGCGCGCGGCGCAGGTGGTTTTGGGTCAACAGGTGTGAAGTAAATTTAAAAAATGACAAACGCGCAAAAGAAAATATCTGCGGAAGATTTTATCGCTGACGGGCACACCCCGATGATGGCGCAGTATCATTCTGTGAAAGCCGCGCACCCTGATTGTTTGTTGTTTTACCGCATGGGCGATTTTTTTGAAATGTTTTTTGATGATGCGGTGACTGCCTCAAAAATCCTCGACCTGACACTCACCAAACGCGGAAAAACCCAAGGGGATGACATCCCCATGTGCGGCGTGCCGTTCCATTCATCCGAAGGCTATATCGCGCGCCTTATCCGTGCAGGTCACAAAGTTGCCATTTGCGAACAAATCGAAACCCCCGAGCAAGCCAAGCAACGCGGCGGTTCAAAAGCATTGGTTCGTCGTGAAGTCATCCGCATTGTGACCGCAGGCACATTGATTGAAGATAATCTGCTCGATGCAAAATCCAATAATTATCTGGCATCCATTGTCGATATGAACGGGCAAACGGGACTTGCATTTGCCGATGTATCAACGGGACAATTTTTCCTGCAATCCATCTCCTCCACCGACACCCAATCGACCTTGCAACGTTTATCGCCCAGTGAAATTATCTGCCGTGATAAACCCTCTACTCTGTCAGACGATTTAAACACCATCACCAGCGTTCAACCATCTGGTTTCTTTGACAGCGCGACAGGCATTGCAAAACTGGAATCCCTTTTTGGGATATCCGAAGACGATTTATCCAAACAATTCTCGCGCGCCGAAATTGCGGCGGCGGGCGCATTGCTCCATTATGTCGATGAAACGCAAAAGGGGCAGATTCCATACCTTTCCGCACCTCAACGGATTGAAAGTTTTAAAACGGTTGATTTTGACCCATCCACCTTTCGCTCACTCGAACTCATCAAAACGCAATCGGGTGAACGTAAAGGCAGTTTGATTGATTTACTGGATATTGCGCAAACGGGTGCGGGCTCACGGATGATTTCTGC
>CAZVSN010000045.1:13079-14816 GCA_964629455.1 uncultured Micavibrio sp.
GCCCTGTCCCATTGCGGCAACCTCCTCCAGCTCACCAATGACCTCAACGATTATAAAGACAGGTTACATTCTGCACTCGCCGAATCTCTGCCCCTTTTGGCGCGCGATGGCGGGTTTATTGCATCTGGATTTTGCCCTAACCTTGATAGGTTGCGTGGGTTAAGGTCGGAAACACAACAACATATCGCGGCACTCCAAACCAAATACGCGAATGATACGGGCATCGACACCCTGAAAATCACGCATAATAATATTCTGGGATTCTTTATCGAAGTTCCCGCACGCCGCGCCGATGCGTTGATGGTCAAAAAAGGTGATGCCGATAATCCGTTTATCCATCGCCAGACAATGTCAAATGGCGTGCGGTTTACAACACCCGAACTCTCAAACCTTGAACGTGAAATTGCTATATCGGCGGAAAAAGCTCAAGCGATTGAGGATAGTTATTTCAATGAATTCTGCGAACGCGCATTGGTGTTGGCAGATGATATATCCCGCATAGCGGGCGGACTTGCGGCAATCGATGTAGCAACATCCATGGCAACACTTGCCGTTGATAAAAATTACAAACGCCCTCTGATTGACGATAGCAACGCATTTGATATTCAGGGTGGACGCCACCCCGTTGTGGAATATGCGCTGGCGCAAAAACATATTCAATTCGCGCCGAATAATTGCAATTTCTCTACGTCAGAAAAATTATGGTTGCTGACTGGCCCCAATATGGCGGGTAAATCCACCTTCCTTCGTCAAAATGCATTAATCGCCATTATGGCGCAGGCGGGGTTTTATGTCCCCGCAAAATCCGCGCATATCGGCGTGGTGGATAAGGTATTCTCGCGTGTTGGCGCATCGGACGACCTCGCACGCGGGCATTCCACCTTTATGATTGAAATGGTCGAAACCGCAGCCATTTTGCAAAACGCGACATCCAAATCTTTGGTTATCCTTGATGAAATCGGGCGCGGAACAGCAACATTCGATGGGCTCTCTATCGCGTGGGCAACACTCGAACATTTGCACAATGTCACGGGGTGTCGCGGTTTATTCGCAACCCATTACCACGAACTCACCAATTTAAAATCACAATTGTCACATCTTGCTTGTTACACGATGGATGTGAAGGAATTTAAGGGCGATATTATTTTCCTGCACACGGTGAAGTCCGGCACAGCCGATAAATCCTACGGGATTCATGTTGCCAAACTGGCGGGGTTGCCCGACAGCGTCATCGCCCGCGCTGAAAATGTTTTGCATTTACTGGAAGACAGTAAAACCCGTGGTGGCGCGGGCGCCGTTGCGTCACTCCCCCTCTTTTCTGCCCCGTCTGCCCCGCAAAAACCCAAGACATCGGCGGTTGAGGAAAGATTGGCAACAATCAACCCCGACACCCTCACCCCGCGCGAAGCCTTAGATTTGCTGTACTCTCTAACCCGCTTGCTTTAACGTCCGAAAATGACTATAAAAGCGGCTTCCAACCGATAAAATCAGGTCACGGGCAGGTGGCAGAGTGGTTGAATGCGCTAGTCTCGAAAACTAGTATAGGTGCAAGCCTATCGGGGGTTCGAATCCCCCTCTGCCCGCCATAAAAAAGCCCCTGCTTGCAGGGGTATTTTTATGGTGGTGTTGATGGGTAGAAAAGAAACCCCGACGGGGTTCGACGACAAGCTTAACGAGTGCGTAGCGCGAGTTTAGCGTTTGCAACTTTGCGGAACGCAAAGTAATCCCCCTCTGCCC
>CAZVSN010000046.1:0-4556 GCA_964629455.1 uncultured Micavibrio sp.
GGGACACCCTTGGTGGTTGAATATTCGCCGTGCAACGGGGTGTCGGGGTTGATTTGGGTATAAATCGCGTGTGCCGCCTGTGCCGCATCGGCAAAACCCGTCAAAATCAGTTTCAGTTTATGCGGATAGGTCGCAATATCCCCCACCGCATAAATCCCCTTGATGCTGGTTTCGGCTGTGCCGTGGGTGACGGTAATCTGGTGATGGTCGAGGTTTAACCCCCAATCGGCAATTGCCCCCAATTCCGTTGATAATCCGAAAAACGGCAGCAAGATATCGGCATCCAGCATTCGGGTGTTCCCGTCCATATCGGTCACTTCAATTTGCTGCAGCAATTTGTCTTGCCCTTTTAAGGCGGATAATTGATAGGGCGTTACCATGTCTACCACGCCAGACCGCGCGTACTCCTGCAATTTTTCTAGGCTTGCGGGGGCTGCACGAAATTTATCGCGGCGATGAACCAGATATATTTTTGCAGCAATTTCAGCCAAGGAATTTGCCCAATCCACGGCGCTATCTCCACCACCTGCAATGACGATTTTTTTGCCCTTGAATTGGTCACGGTTACGGACGGCATAAAAAACAGATGTCCCTTCAAATTCACCAATATTATCAAGTGGCGGGCGGTTCGGGCCAAATGCCCCCGCACCTGCCGCAATCATAATCGCTTTGGCGCTGATGCGGGTTGATTTGGATGTAGTCAGGGTGAAATTCCCCGCTTGCCCCTCTATCCCTCTCACCTGCTGCCCCAGATGGTAAACAGGCGTGAACGGAGCCGCCTGTTGCTCCAATTGTTCGATAAGCTGTCCCGCCTGAATTGCGGGCTCTGCCGGAATATCGTAAATGGGTTTTTCGGGGTAAAGGGCTGTACATTGCCCGCCAATCTGGTCAAGAGAGTCTATAACATGCGCCTTTAATCCCAACATTCCACACTGGAACACGGCAAAAAGACCCACAGGCCCCGCCCCGATAATGGCAACATCTGTTTTCAAGACTTCCGACATGGGGTATACATACGCAAATTGACGGGTTTTGAACAGATGAAATTGACCACCACCTCTGAGATAGAAACAATCGCCGCCGCAACCCGTTTTGCCGCGACCCTTACACCACGCGATATCGTGCTCCTTCATGGAGATTTGGGGATGGGGAAATCGGTCTTTTCCCGCGCCATTATCCGCGCCCTGACAGAACAGGCGGATTTGGATGTGCCAAGCCCCACCTTTACCCTTGTTCAAACCTATGACACGTCCAAGGGGGATGTTTATCATTTTGACCTTTATCGCCTGAAAGACCCTGATGAACTTTATGAAATCGGATGGGAAGATGCGCTGGCGTCTAGCATTTTATTGGTTGAATGGCCCGATCGTTTGGGGTATTTAACCCCGAAACAGGCAATCCATATCACTTTGACGGCAGGACCCACGCCGAATTCCCGCACCCTTACCATTGAAAGACCAAACGAATGACAATCGACACTGCTTTTTTGGTCTGCGCTGGCCTCGGCACACGGATGAAGCCTTTAACCGATACTTGTCCCAAATGTCTTGTACCCCTGAATGGTCGCCCTGTCCTTGATTATGTGTTTGATTATTTGCGCAAAACCGATGTGAAAAATGTGACGGTCAACACCCATCATTTGCCGCAAGAGATGCGCAATTATCTGGCCACAATCACCGATTTTACCATCACAGAATCCCATGAACCCGTGTTGCTGGAAACAGGTGGCGGATTGGTCAAAGCCCTGCCAACCCTAGGGCAAAAGCCATTTTTTATGATTAACGGTGATGCCTTCTGGGTGGATAATGCAACAAATACCTTGCAACATTTGGCGCAGCAATTTGATGCAGCAAAGATGGATATTCTGCTCTGCCTGACCCCTGTTTCCCGCATGAACCTCACCCAAGGGGTGGGCGATTACGATATCCTTCCCGACGGGCAAATCCGCAGAAACCTGAATAAACAAGGCACACATATGTTCACGGGGCTGCGCGTCATGCGCCCCGAAATTATGAACGGGTTCCCAGAGGAAAAATTTTCATTCCTGAAAAACATGGATGCCGCCGAAGCGGCAGGCCGTTTATATGGCTATACGATGGGCGGCGACTGGCACCATATCAGCACGCCAGATGACTTACAGAGGGTTGAAGCCAATACCACAGCACCCCTTCATTAAAAACTTGACAGAATATCTCCTTCTTGCTTTTATTTTCATATCCACAAACACATAACAGATTAAGTGAGTTGTTTTATGACTATGCGAATAAGCGTGGAGTTTTTTCCTGCATCCACACCCGAAAATCATAAAAAACTCGAAGAAACAATGATTCGCTACGCCACTGAAGTGAAGATGGATTTTGTTTCTTTGACCTGTGGGGCTGGCGGATCAGATATAAGACGCGAATTTCTTCTTGCAGCAATGAATAAGCTTGCGGCGCTTGACTTAAAAGTCATTGCCCATTTACCACATCTGGGGAGATCAAAAACAGAAGTCACCAATTTGCTTAAAGACTTTAGTGATGCAGGAGCTGTTGGATTTCTTGCTTTGCGTGGGGACACCCCAACAGAGGCACAGTTTCGCCCCCATCCAGATGGGTTTTCCCATACTTCAGAATTTGTCCAACATATAAAGGGGCTTTACCCAAATGCGCCAATTTATGTCGCTGGATATCCCGAAAAACACCCTGAGTCCTCCGATACGGACACAGATCTCCACCACCTCAAACAAAAAATCAATGGGGGAGCATCAGGCATATTGGGGCAGTTTTGTTTCGACAGCGCATTATTCAGCCAATGGAAAGAAAAATGCTACACATATGGAATTACAGCAAATACAGATATTATCCCAGGAATTATCGGATTGATGAATTATGAACGGATGTGTTCCCGTGCAAAAGAACACGGTGTAACGATTCCAGACTGGGTTCATCAGGTATTTAAAAACGTAACTCACGGAACAGAAGCCTATAGCAAAGCATCCCAAGCCGCGATGAGAGAACAACTTGATTCTCTTCAATCTGCTGGTGAAGACCGTGTTCATGTTTACGCCCTGAACAGCCGGAATTTTGTCGATGTTCTATCATACTCTCAACATTAAACCCTCACGCTTTTTGTCACACATAATCTGGAAAATTTATTGCGCGGTTGAAAACCATACTAAAACTGCTAAATAATAGCGCATGACCAAATATATCCTTGCTTTATTGCTTTCCGCTTCCCTTCCCTTTGCTGCATTTGCTGCGGGCGATGTTCCGCAAAACCAGCAACAGATTTCCCTGTCGTTTGCCCCTGTGGTGAAACAAATCAAACCTTCGGTTATCAATATTTTTACAAAACGGGTGGTCACGCGAAATGTGTCCCCCTTTGCCAATGACCCCGTTTTCTCGCAGTTTTTTAATGGCATGGGGGGCGGAATGGGATTTGCCCAGAAACGCCTTGAAAACTCGTTGGGGTCGGGCGTTATTCTGGATGCAGACGGTCTGGCGGTGACCAACGCCCATGTGATACGGAACGCCAGTGAAATTACCGTGGCGCTGTCTGACGGACGCGAATTTCCTGCCAAAATTCTGGTGCAGGATGATGCATCTGACTTGGCTTTGCTGCGGATCGACACCAAAGGCGAAAAACTCCCTGCCGCGCGACTTCAATCCAGTGAGGCTTTAGAGGTCGGCGATTTGGTCATTGCCATTGGCAATCCGTTTGGCGTGGGTCAAACAGTCACCAGCGGCATTATTTCTGCCTTGGCGCGGTCATCGCTCGATATCAATGATTTCAATTTCTTTATCCAGACCGATGCCGCGATTAACCCCGGAAACTCTGGCGGGCCGTTGGTGTCCATGTCGGGCGGTGTTGTGGGCATTAATTCGGCCATTTATTCCAAAGATGGCGGATCATTGGGCATTGGCTTTGCCATCCCGTCCGAAATGGTCACTGCGCTTTTATCCGCCGAAAAATCGGGTCAAGTGTCAAAATCAGGCGATATTGTGCGCCCTTGGGTCGGTATTGCTGCACAAAACGTCACCTCCGATATTGCGGCCTCCTTAGGATTAAAAACTCCGTCAGGGGCCTTGATATCCGATATTCACCCTGCATCACCCGCGCTGGATGCAGGACTAAAACAGGGCGATGTTGTGACATCGTTCAATGGTCATGTGATAAAGGATGCCTCGGAAATGCGCTTCCGCCTTGCAACCCTTGCCTTAGGCGATACCGCAACCATCATTTATCATCGCAGTGGGACGGACGAAACCACCACACTCAAAGCCATTGCGCCACCTGATGTCCCAGCGCGCAACCCGCTGACCATCAAAGGGAACAATCCTTTAAACGGTGCAACATTATCCAATATCAACCCAGCGGTTGAGGTGGAAATGGGACTGAAAAACGCCCCTGAAAAAGGTGTGATTGTAACCAAAATTGCCTCCAACACCATTGCCCAGCGCGTGGTGCGGGTTGGTGATGTCCTTCTATCTGCAAATGGAATCCGTATTTCTACCCCGAAACAGGCTCAAGATGCCTTAAAAACCCCAACGCGGCAGGGCTGGGTTCTTAAAATC
>CAZVSN010000046.1:4656-7559 GCA_964629455.1 uncultured Micavibrio sp.
TTTCCACCCATCCTTGCCCCATTTTGCTGCATAATTCGTCTGATAATGCAGCCATCTTTTCGGGCAATCCGAATGGCGTATTAAAAACAAGCATTCCTGCGCCGTTCAGCCCACCCGTGCTATCCCGTTTTTGCAGCAAAATTTCCGATACCCATGTGCGGTTCAGCCCCAGATTCTCTGCAGCTTTGTGCAATTCCCTGATGGGCTGCCCCGCTTTGATGGGATACCAGATCATAAAAATGCCAGTGGCCCAGCGTTTTTTCCATTCCTCCATTTGCGTCACCAGCATTTCAAACTCATCTGGCTTCTCAAATGGCGGGTCAATCAGGACAATGCCCCGACGCTCAACTGGCGGGATATTGGCGCGAATGCTCTGGTATGCGTCCTCATCACTCACGCGCACGCCCTTAAACCCACGCAAATGATGACGCAGGGTGTCCACATCTTCGGGGTGAAGTTCATTGGCAATCAACCTATCCTGTGGGCGGAGCATCTGCGCCGCCAGAATGGGCGACCCTGCATATTGCTTGCCGCCCCAGAACAACCCCACCAACTTCTGAAATGCCAATAAATCGGCATTTTCAGCGGGAGTTTCCATGATTTTGGCAATACCAGCTTCAAATTCGCCCGTTTTTTGGGGTTCGGGACGGTTTAAATCATATAGGCCTATCCCCGCAAACGCGTCCAAGACCATTAATCCTTTATCCTTTTGCTGAAGATATTCCAGCGCAAGGGTAAAGATGATATGCTTATGCACATCTGCGAAATTTCCTGCGTGATAAATATGGCGATAATTCATATCTGATTTTTAACCTATTTTGTGATAGGATGAAACACTATGTTCGATTGGCTGAAACGCAAGAAAAATATACAACCATCTGCACCTATCCCTCCCAAACCACAAAGTCGTGATGAATTGGTGGCCTCGGCCATGAAAAATGCCCGATCCGCCCGCGAAGCCTTTGGGGAAGAAAATCTGGCGAAACTTTCAGCCATTATTCAACAAAAACAGATGGAACAAGACGTATCACCTGCCGCTCAGGCTAAAAAGATTATTGCCCATCTGGATAAGGAAAAAATGGGTGATTTTTTAAAGGCCATGGTGTCGGATAGCCAGACAAGACACTAGGGCCAGACATTAGATTTATTTGATATCATAAAAAATTAATATGACGAAAGGTACAGAATATGCCAGTTTATAAAGCCCCCCTCGAAAATATGCGCTTCGTTTTGAACGATGTTTTGAATGCGGGTCAGTTGGCAGAGCTGCCGGGATATGAACAGGCAACGCCTGATTTGATGGACTCTATTTTAGAAGAGGGTGCCAAAGTTTGTGAAGAAGTCCTCTTTCCCCTGAACCAATCGGGTGACGCAGAAGGCTGTACTTTCGACAATGGAAAAGTGACAACGCCCAAGGGTTTTAAAGACGCGTACAAGACATACACTGAAGGCGGATGGACAGCTTTGTCTGCCGTTCCTGAATTTGGCGGCATGGGCATGCCCCATTTATGGAATTTTGTATTTATGGAGATGGTCTGTTCCGCCAATATGTCATTCGGCATGTATCCGGGATTATCCGAAGGGGCGTACAGGGCTTTGCTCCATCATGGAACTGATGAGCTTAAACAAACTTATCTGCCCAAAATGGTCACGGGCGAATGGTCGGGGACAATGTGCCTGACCGAACCCCATTGCGGGACAGATTTGGGGCTTATCCGTACCAAAGCCATCCCCAATACAGACGGCAGTTATAAAATCACGGGCACGAAAATCTTTATCTCGGCTGGCGAACATGATTTGACCTCCAACATTATCCATCTGGTTCTGGCAAAATTGCCCGATGCGCCAGAAGGGGCAAAGGGGATTTCCCTCTTTATCGTGCCGAAATTCATGCCCGATACGAATGCTGCAAATCATGCGACCTGCGGGTCAATTGAACACAAAATGGGGATTAAAGCATCGTCCACCTGCGTCATGAATTTTGACAATTCTATCGGCTGGCTGGTCGGTGAACCCCATAAAGGTCTTCGTGCCATGTTTACCATGATGAATGCTGCGCGACTTGGCGTTGCGATGCAGGGTCTGGGGCTGGCTGAAGTATCTTGGCAAAACGGCCTCGCCTATGCGCGCGACCGTCTGCAAATGCGCGCGCTCGACGGGGTCAAATTCCCTGATAAACCCGCAGACCCCATTATTGTGCACCCAGATGTGCGGAAAATGCTGCTGACATCCAAGGCATTTTGTGAAGGCGCGCGCGCCCTCTCCTATTGGGTTGGCATGAATCTCGATATTGCCGAAAAGCACCCTGACCCCATAAAACGTCAGGAATCGGATGATTTGGTGGCTTTGCTGACCCCCGTGATTAAGGCGTATCAGACCGATATGGGCTTTGATGTTGCCAATTTGGCGGTGCAAATCCATGGCGGGCACGGCTATATCCGTGAATATGGCGTGGAACAATATGCGCGTGACGCACGAATTGCGATGATTTATGAGGGCACCAACGGCGTTCAGGCGCTCGATTTGGTGGGGCGCAAAATGGGGCAGAATTACGGGCGTTTGCTGCGCCGTTTCTTCCATCCCGTCCTCGAATTTATTGAAGGCAACCAAGAAAATGCTGCACTTGCCCCTTACGTCATGCCACTTGCCAAGGCGTTTGCGAAACTGCAGCAAGCCTCCGTCCAGATTGCGATGAAAGGCCTCAAAGACCCTAACGAAGCGGGTGCAGCATCCACCGATTATCTGCGGATGTTCGCGCTTGTGGCGGTTGGGTTTATGTGGGCGCGTATGGCAAAAATCGCCCTCGAAAAACAGGCAGAAAAACCCGAATTTTATGCAACAAAACTCAAAACAGCGACCTTCTTTATGGAACGGATGCTGCCCGAGGTCGAAAGCCGTTTCCG
>CAZVSN010000046.1:7659-11793 GCA_964629455.1 uncultured Micavibrio sp.
TTAAGCACTTATATCGGGCAGGCCGAAATTTTGAATGACGATGCCAACGTGTTTCTTGACCAAGGACATTTCGGTTTTGGATAGAAAATCGGCAACGCTTTTTTGAGTCCAGTTTTTAATCTCTGGCACGTCAGGGTAAAACTCTGTTGTCCAAAGTGGTGCTTTGGGCTGGTCAAAGAATGTCACGGTTGACCAACTTGTAATGCGGCTATAGCTATCATGACATTTACGGTTGCTGAGCAACGCAAAATCTTGGCGGTTTTTATCTGTTGCATGAGGGCGGGTGTAAACCAACACATGGTTTCTTGATGATCTTTGCGTTGGGTTGTTCCCATACAGCTCGGTTTGTTGCTGGTCATATGCATAACCCATTCTAAACAAACGAAATTGTACGGCCATGCGGCGATCGTCATCGCTGAGCTCATATGAATTCAAAGCAAAAAGGCGTCTGAGGTTGTTCATACTGGTTTTTACCGCCACGCCTATCATTATGTCAAGAAATTTACTCATCAAATCCTAAGGATTATCGTGATATCCTAAAATCAGACGCGAAAGGACACGCCCATGACCCTTGATGATATTTTGACAAAAATCCGCCAAAAATCCGTTTATGCCCCGTCATTCGGGCATACTGCTCTTTTTGATTTTGATGAAGACGGATGTGTCTTTCTGGACGGCACACAATCTCCCCCCGTCATTACAACCGACAGGAATGATGCGGAGGTGACTTTGGCAACCTCACTCGAAACCTTTGGTAAAATTCTGAACGGGGACAGCGACCCTAATATTGCCTTTATGATGGGCAAACTAAAAATCCGCGGGTCACTGGGTCTAGCCCTAAAACTCAATGCGTTTTTGGAGGGTTAATCTAACCCATGAAGCTCCATAATACGGGTTTTGATGTCGTCCGGTTTATCGGCTGTTTTGAACATTGCCAAAATTTGCCCGTCTAAGCCGATGAAATATATAAACGACGAATGATCCATCGTGTAGCTATCGCCTTCTTTGACTTTACTGGCATAAACACGGAATGATTTTTTGACGGCGTCAATTTGCTCTGGCGTTCCCGTCATCCCCATTAACTCTGGCATAAATAAATCGACATATCCCTTTAAAACTTTGAGCGTGTCACGTTCTGGATCAACCGTGATAAAAACAGGTTGAATGCGTTTTTGTGATTCAGGGGGAAGAAGCTGATACGCCTCACTCATCTTTTGTAATTCCGTGGGGCAAATGGCGGGGCAAGATGTAAACCCGAAATACACCAACATATATCTTCCGTAAAAATCTTTGTCAGTCACGGGTTTACCGTCCTGATTGATTAAAGAGAAAGAAACTTTATTGGCGTGCGTACCCTGTTTGCCAGAGAAAATGGAAATGCCCGCAATACCCGCGCCAAGCAAAAGCCCGATGGCAGATAAAACAAAGAAACGAATGATGCGGTGTTTAATGGACATGACAGCAGATTAGGACAAAATCCATCTGCTGTCATCAGCCTTCATTAAAGAACATCCAACATTTCAGCGACTAGGGGATGCCGCACAATGTCTTCAGATTTCAGGCGGACAACCGCAATATTGTCGATGACTTCAAACCGTTTGGCGATATCACCCAAGCCTGACATGCCGTCGAGCAAATCCGATTGGTCAGGGTCGCCTGTCACCACCATTGTCGAATGCCACCCCAAACGTGAGAGCAGCATTTTGAGTTGCTGATAGGTACAGTTCTGGGCTTCGTCAATCACGATAAAGGCATTGTTCAATGTCCGTCCGCGCATAAATCCGACAGGGGCAATTTCGATTGTGCCTTCTTCGAGCAGTTGGCGCACGCGTTTGCCGCCCATACGATCACCCAGCGCGTCATAAAGCGGGCGCAAATACGGGGCCATTTTTTCATGCATATCACCGGGCAAATACCCGAGGGATTCCCCTGCTTCCATCGCGGGGCGAGAGAGAATAATTTTTTCAATCTTGCCTGCTTCTAACGCTTCAACAGCGGCGGAAATTGCCAGATATGTTTTCCCAGATCCCGCAGGGCCAATCGCCATGGTCAGATTGTGGGACGCAATCGATTCCATCAAATGACGTTGACCATCGGTGCGGGGTTTGACTTTCCGCATATATGACTGGTCACGATTATTATCAATTTCGGTGTCTAACGGATGCCAATCCATATCATCAAATACTGTGTGAACCACATTTCCCTTATTGTGAACCTTGGCGCGTGCAATTTGATCTTTGCGGGGCTTACCAGATTTATTCATGTTTTTCGACATGGTGGTTCCTTTTGTTGGATGTGGGATTTAAGTCGGGGGGTAGAAAGACAATAAAACGCGGAAACGCGACAGCGACATGCGATGCGCATAATCACGGCGGACAGCCATTGAACCAAATTTAAGTGTTGAGAGAGAAGGTCGGCGATAAGCGGTATCGCCAGCGTGAATATTGGGTTTGTGTCGTGTGCCTAAAACCAATGAAACCCCGAATGGGTAAGAGGAAGGAAACAAGAACTATTCAACAACAACGTAACTTCTAAAAAGAATCGTATCTGATTCGGGTGAGGAATAACAAGATAATTGTTTTTCTTATACAGCGACGAGTCCCTTAATCGCAGGATGCGGGTCGTACCCCACCAATTCAAAATCTTCGAATTTGAAATCGAATATGTTGGTGACATGCGGGTTCAAATGCATTTCCGGTAATTTGCGCGGCTCGCGCGACAATTGCAATTCCACCTGTTCCATATGGTTGGAATAGATATGCGCATCGCCAAATGTGTGCACAAAATCACCTGCCTTTAATCCGCAAACTTGCGCCATCATCAATGTGAGCAACGCATAAGATGCAATGTTAAACGGCACGCCGAGGAAAATATCGGCAGAGCGTTGATAGAGTTGGCAAGAGAGTTTTCCGTCCGCCACATAAAACTGGAAAAAGCAATGGCAAGGTGGCAACGCCATTTTCCCGACCTCGCCCACATTCCATGCCGACACGATATGGCGGCGGCTGTCGGGGTTGGTTTTTAAATCATGGATAAGATTTGAAATCTGGTCGATGTGCCGCCCATCTGCCGTTGGCCATGACCGCCATTGATGACCATAGACAGGGCCAAGGTCGCCATTTTCATCGGCCCATTCATCCCAAATACGCACGCCGTTGTCTTTTAAATATTTAATATTGGTGTCGCCCGCCAAAAACCACAGCAATTCATGGATGATGGATTTGGTGTGAACTTTTTTGGTGGTGAGCAAAGGAAACCCATCCTGCAAATTAAACCGCATCTGGTATCCGAAAACCGATGTCGTGCCTGTGCCTGTACGGTCTTCTTTTTTGCTACCGTTCTCTAATACATGGCGTAACAGGTCATGATATTGCTTCATTGCGGGCTCTCCCTTGTAAATTGCCCTTTAGTCTAACCATCCCCCGAGGGTTTTTGATAGTTTGCTGATGTGGTTTTCCACAAACATGAAAAAACTTGCATTTTTCTGCCCCATCGTCTATTAACATAACAAAATTAGAGGTGTAAATATGAACGCAGATTTCAAACAATCGGCAACGGGAGAATCAAGCCCACAAAACCAACTGGTTTTTGTGTCGGATTTTATGGACACGATCGTATCCAGTTACGGCAACAATATCCCGCTATTACAATTGTTAAATGATGCTCATAAGGCTGGTCATCGGGTTATTGTGGCCTCCACGTCTGCGCTCAGCTCTGTGAAATCTGTTCTTGATATTATACCGACCTATGGCCGCCGAAATAATATCCCTCTGGACAACGTCAAACAATTTGAAATTATGGCCAAATATCAATTGCACGAACTGACCGATGCGGCGGGACATCCTTTGGAATTTGATTTTGTCTTTGATGACCAACCTGTTTCTTATGTGACACCCAAAAACGAAATTCGGGTCACGCCACCCTTTACCAATGGGGCGCCCTTTAATACGTCACCACTGACCTTGGAGCAAATCCGCCAAAAGTTGATTCAAAGCCCCCTAAACATATTTGCGCCTGATAGAAATCTGTAAGGGATTATTTTTTATTGACGACAGATAAAAATGGGATAAATATCCTTACCTAGAATTAAATACCTAACCCCGCATGAGGTGCGATTGATGGCAAACAGTAAAT
>CAZVSN010000046.1:11893-14164 GCA_964629455.1 uncultured Micavibrio sp.
ATCTTGCCAAATCATCCCCTGCCGTTTATACCTGTTTGGTACTGATTCTTTATATTTTACTGATAGATGCTCCGATGAAGATTGACGATAATACCCTCCGCTACGACAAAATGGTTGAATCTGCCCTGCGCGGCGTTGTCCGTCAGGCGATTTTAGAAGTCAAAGAAAAAGGTCTTCCGGGCGAACACCATTTCTACATCACATTTATGACCGATTTTCCGGGCGTGCAAATTCCTGATTATTTGCGGGAACGCTATCCGGGTGAAATGACCATCGTTCTTCAATACCAATTTGAAAACCTGACGGTGGATGACGTGACAATGGGTGTCACCCTGTCATTTAATAACATCCCTGAACGTTTGGTTGTGCCACTGGCTGCCATTACTATTTTTGCTGACCCATCTGTCAATTTTGCTTTGCAATTCCAACCTCTCGGCGAAATGGCCGATGCAGATGATGACGCATTGGCCGCTCTTGGCGATGATCCTGACGATGACGGGTCTTCCCCGAAAGGCAAAGGCAAGAAAGCCAAATCGGAAACAGCGGCGACTGGCGAAGTTATCTCGCTTGACCAATTCCGCAAAAAATAATGGACAAAACCGCTTAAAGGCGGTTTATTCGCTCCATCATGAAAAAACCTGAACTTCTGTCCCCTGCGGGAACACTCAAAGCCATGCACCATGCTTTCGCTTATGGTGCGGATGCCGTCTATGCTGGACTGCCCAAATATTCCCTTCGGGTTCGCAATAATACGTTTAAAAAAGACGATGCCCTTTCGGTTGGGATTGCCGAGGCCCACGCGCTGGGGAAAAAACTTTATGTTGCGGCCAATTTGTTCCCGCATAATCCAAAAGTCAAAACGTTCCTCCATGATATGGAACCCGTCATTGATATGAAACCCGACGGGTTGATTATGGCTGATCCGGGATTGATTATGATGGTGCGGGAAAAATGGCCCGATGTTCCCGTTCATCTATCCGTCCAGATGAACACCATGAATTATGCCAGTGTGAAATTCTGGAAGTCGATGGGGCTGACACGGGTTATTCTGTCGCGTGAATTGTCGCTGGATGAAGTGGCGATGATCCGTCAGGAATGTCCCGATATGGAACTCGAAGTTTTTGTTCATGGCGCATTGTGTATCGCTTATTCTGGGCGGTGTTTGCTCTCTGGTTATTTCACACACCGCGATTCCAATCAGGGCGTTTGCACCAATTCCTGTCGCTGGAAATATAATACAACCGAAGCTGATGAAACCGAAAGCGGCGATATTCTTCCCAAAGATGCTCTGCAACGCCCCGATTTATTTTCGGAAGGTGGGCAGGAACGTCACCCGCTTGCTGATAAAATGTACTTTCTTGAAGAACAGCAACGCCCTGGTGAATTAATGCCGGTGTTCGAAGACGAGCATGGAACCTATATCATGAATTCCAAAGATTTGCGGGCAATTGAACATGTGCAACGCTTGGTCGATATCGGAATTGATTGCCTGAAAATCGAAGGTCGCACCAAATCACATTACTATGTGGCGCGCACGGCACAGGCCTATCGCAAAGCAATTGACAGCGCCGTGGCTGGACAAAAATTGGATCCACGTTTGATTGGTGTGCTCGAAAACCTTGCTCATCGCGGATATACAGATGGATTCTATCAACGACACCATTCCGCAGAACACCAGAATTATATAACGGGCGCATCGCAAACCCATAAAGCCGAATTTGTGGGTGAAGTCATTGCGCGGGATGCCGACTGGTTGACCGTTGATGTTAAAAATAAATTCTCGGTTGGCGACAAACTTGAATATATCCTGCCGTCAGGACAGAATATTGAATCTGTTTTAACTGCTATAAAAGATAAAAAAGGTCATGATATTCAAATTGCCGCAGGCAACGGCCATATCGTCCGCATTCCTTCCTTGGGCATTAAGAGTGATATGATTTTGATTAGTCGGTTTATTGATACAGCAGACAAACAAGTTGCCTAAAAAAGAAAACAGGCCTTGAGGTATCTCAAAGACCTGCCTTTCTTCTGGGGGGGAGAAAGCTCGTAAAATCTTGTAAAATTCAAAAAATGTTCTTTGCGCTCTTTATAACACACACTCTTAAAACACACTGGGCGCAGCCGACCTTTTGGTCTTGTCTATTACCTACGTTTGTCCATTTGCTTGGAATTGTTATTTTTATAACCCTAACTTGGGACTATGTCAACCACAAATTTACAATTTTTTAAGTTTTGCTTGGGTTTTTCACGAACTGTGACGTAACGTATTGA
>CAZVSN010000047.1:0-1712 GCA_964629455.1 uncultured Micavibrio sp.
CACCATCCGAGCCCGTGTTTATTGTCGAACCAAACCACAACAAAGTTTGCGCTTTGCTCCGTACACCGAGCGGGGGTTAGTTTAACTCTCAGTCCGATAATTCGGGGCTTCGCGGGTGATGGTCACATCGTGGACATGGCTTTCACGATATCCCGCGCCTGTCATCTTGATAAACTCGGCCTTGCTTTGCATCTCAGAAATGGTTTTGCATCCCGTATAACCCATGGATGCGCGCAGACCGCCCACCATTTGATGGATAACAGGAGCCATTGACCCTTTATGGGGCACGCGACCTTCAATTCCTTCGGGAACCAATTTATTCGTATCCCGAACTTTGCCTTGGAAATATCTGTCCGCTGACCCTTCGACCATCGCACCGACCGACCCCATACCGCGATAGGATTTATAAGAGCGACCTTGGTACAAGATAACTTCGCCAGGGGCTTCGTCTGTTCCCGCAAAGACTCCACCCATCATGGCACAGCTCGCGCCTGCCGCAATCGCTTTTGCCAAATCACCTGAATATTTAATGCCGCCATCGGCAATAACAGGGATGCCTTGTTTCATGGCGACTTCTGCCGCATTCATAATGGCGGAGAGTTGTGGAACACCAACGCCTGCAACCACGCGCGTTGTACAAATTGAACCAGGGCCAATTCCCACTTTCACCGCATCTGCACCGACATCAATCAACGCTTGGGCGGCCGCACCCGTTGCAATATTTCCTGCAACGACCTGCATCTTATCCCCCACGGCCTTTTTAATGCGCGCAACGGTGTCCAGAACGGCTTTGGAATGTCCGTGGGCTGTATCAACAACCACAACATCCAACTCCGCATCACACAATGCCATTGCACGATCATACCCATTCACATCACCCGTGCCCACGGCCGCGCCCGCACGCAAGCGACCCTTATCGTCTTTACAGGCCAATGGATAGGCTTGGGATTTTTCAATGTCCTTCACGGTGACAAGCCCGATACATTTATCCGCAGTGTCCACCACCAATAATTTCTCAATACGGTGTTTATGAAGAAGGCGTTTGGCTTCTTCTTTATCAACACTGCCGACAACCTTTATCAAATTTTGTGATGTCATGAGTTCGGATACAGGAACCTGCATATTATCGGCAAAGCGCACATCGCGGTTGGTCAGTATTCCAACCAATTTTCCGTTTTCTTCGGTCACGGGCACGCCGGAAATATTATAATGGCGCATCATCTCTAACGCTTCGGCCAAGGTCATGGTCGGGCGGCAAGTAATCGGGTTCACAACCATGCCTGATTCATATCGCTTCACACGACGAACTTCTTCCGCCTGTTGGTCGATGGTCAGATTGCGGTGAATAATACCCAAACCACCCTGCTGCGCCATGGCAATTGCCATCGGCGATTCAGTCACAGTGTCCATCGCGGCAGATAGCAATGGGATATTCAGTTGAATGGATTTTGTCAGGTGGGTTGCGGTAATGGCGTCTGTTGGTTGCACATCGGATGCAGCTGGCAAGAGCAGCACATCATCAAAGGTTAGACCTTCACGGATTTTATCTTGAATAAGCATGGCGCAAACCCCTTTGTTTGAATAGGTGGAATTTGCAAGCCATATATAAGCGGATTGATAGAAAAGTAAAGGAAATTATCCCAATATCTTGTCAATCTGCTCGGTCACAATGTTGACCGCCGCCATTCCATCCACTTTTTTCAGCATTTTCT
>CAZVSN010000047.1:1812-3845 GCA_964629455.1 uncultured Micavibrio sp.
TGCTCGGTCACAATGTTGACCGCCGCCATTCCATCCACTTTTTTCAGCATTTTCTTGCCTTCATAGTAAGGAATAATCGGCGCGGTTTGCTCATTATAGACCGCCAGACGCTTTTTCAATGCATCTGCGTTGTCATCTGCCCGCACATTGACGGATTCCGATGCACGCTTCTCAATACGCGCCAAAAGCGCATTCTCATCAACAACCAATTGAATAACAGCGCCCAATTTCTTGTTCTTTGCGGCCAGCATTTTATCCAAAGCTTCTGCCTGCGCCACAGTGCGCGGAAAGCCATCCAAAATAAATCCTTTGGCACAATCAGGTTGTTCGATGCGATTTGATATCATCTCAATTACGATATCATCAGATACCAATGATCCAGCATCCATAATCGATTTCACTTTTATACCAAGCGGGCTTTGTGCGGAAATCTCTGCGCGGAGCATATCGCCCGTTGAGAGTTGTTTCATTCCCCTTGTATCTTCAAGAAGCTTGGCTTGTGTTCCTTTGCCCGCACCTGGGGGGCCCAAAAGAATAATATTCATGATTTATTTTTTGGCCTTTCCTAAACGGGTTTTTTTGATGAGTCCTTCATACTGATGCGCCAACATATGTGAGTTGATTTGTGCGACAGTATCCATTGTCACAGATACAACGATCAGCAATGATGTCCCGCCGAAATAAAATGGCAACCCGAAATGGGCAATCAAATATTCAGGCATCAAACAAATAAAGCACAGATAGATTGCCCCAAGTACGGTGAGGCGTGTCAAAACTGTATCCAAAAATTCTGCTGTATTCTTTCCAGGACGAACACCCGGAACAAATCCACCATGCTTACGCAGCATTTCTGCATTCTCATCCGGATTAAAAACAACTGCCGTGTAAAAGAAAGCAAAGAACGCAATCAACGATGCATAGGCAATCATATGAACAGGATGCCCTGTGGTCATGTAACGTGATAAATCCGCCAGAAACCCATCACCCGCATCAACGCCCGAAAAACCAACAATTGTCATCGGCAAAAACAACAAGGACGATGCGAAAATCGGAGGGATAACGCCCGACATATTCAGCTTTAATGGCAAATGGTTTTGTGACGCTTGGGTCATTTGCTGTGCGCCCACTTGGCGTTTTGGATACTGAACCAAAATGCGTCGCTGCGCGCGCTCCATAAACACAATCATCACAATGGTACCCAAAACCATGGCCGCAATCATCAGAAGGCCAAGGAAGGAATATTGCCCTTCACGACCCAATTCCAACATACTGACCAAAGCATGAGGCAGGCCAGCAACGATACCCGAGAAGATAATCAGGGAAATACCATTGCCAATTCCGCGTGCGGTGATTTGTTCACCCAACCACATCAGAAACACAGTTCCACCAACAACAGTAATCACTGTTGAAACGCGAAAGAACATACCTGGATTGATAACTGCCGACCCTTGGTCGCCTTGTAAATTCTCAAGGCCAACAGCCAGACCATAGGCCTGAATAGATGCCAAAAGAACAGTCAGAAACCGCGTATATTGATTGAGTTTGTGCTTACCTGATTCTCCCTCTTTTTTAAGAGCTTCAAGTTTAGGAGAAAGGGCTGTTGCCAATTGCACAATAATCGATGCAGAAATATAGGGCATAATCGACAGCGCAAAAATGGTCATACGGGACAAAGACCCGCCCGAGAACATGTTGAACATATCCAACAATCCGCCGCCTTTTTGCTTGAAAATTCCATCCCATACATGAGGGTCAATACCAGGAATAGGAACATAGGTTCCAAGGCGATAAATAATCAATGCAACAACAACAAACCAAATTCTTTTCTTGAGTTCGGTGGCTTTGGAAAAAGCTCCCCAGTTGGCATTTCTTGAAAGCTGTTCAACGGCTGATACCATTATAAAATCCTTATTGTAAGTAACACAAAATGTTTAGCGGAAAGATGCATCAATGTCTAGACGTAGCGCACAAAAGACACATAAAAAAGAGGCCCTGAAGCCTCTTTTTGAATTCTTATATTTCCAGTCTTATTT
>CAZVSN010000047.1:3945-13783 GCA_964629455.1 uncultured Micavibrio sp.
TTATTTTTGACTTATTTTTGTCCGGGAATTGGTTTCTTGCGAACAACTGGCTTCACTTGTGGAACGATAATTTCTACAGATCCACCCGCTTTTTCAACGGCTGCTTTTGCAGTTGCAGTTGCACCAGCAACTTGCAACGTTACTTTTGCAGTAATCTCGCCATTACCCAGCAAACGAACACCGTCTTTTGCTTTTGGAGCAATTTTCGCATCAATCAACATTTGGCTGGTGATTGCAGATTTTGCATCGATACGTTTTGAATCGATTGCATCCTGCAATTGTGCCAAAGATACAGTTGAGTAATCTTTTGAAAAGTTATTGTTAAAACCAAATTTTGGCAAACGACGGTACAAAGGCATTTGACCGCCCTCAAATCCGTTAATGGCTACGCCAGTACGGGATTTTTGACCTTTAACACCTTTACCGCAAGTTTTTCCCTTGCCGGAACCGATGCCACGACCAACGCGCATTCTTTTTTTGTTTGAGCCTTCTGGAGGCACGATTTCGTTTAATTTCATTTTATCACCTATTCTTTCACTTCGACCAAGTGAGCCACTTTGCCGATCATGCCACGCACAGATGGAGTATCTTCCAATACTTTGCTGCGGTGTAATTTATTCAAACCAAGACCAACCAAAGTTGCCTCTTGATCTCTTGTACGACCAATCGGGCTACCGATTTGAGTTACTGTGAGTGTTTTACCTGATTTTGCGGCTGCTTTTTTAGCAGGTGCTTTTTTTGCTTTTGCTTCGGTCATAATGATCCTCTTATTCTTCTGCTGTTTCAGCATCGGCAGGAGCAGCATCAGCAGCTTTGCCTTTCATTGAAACATCACGATTGGATACAATCTCGTTCACTTTTTTGCCACGACGTGCAGCAACTGCGCGAGGGCTTTCCATGATTTTGAAAGCTTCGAATACAGCGTTTACCATGTTGTATGGGTTATTGCTGCCGATTGCTTTCGCAACGATATCTTGAATTCCGATAGCTTCGAAAACCGCACGGAGAGGACCACCAGCAATGATACCAGTACCTGGAGGAGCCACGCGCAAATGAACATGTCCTGCGCCATAACGACCAACAACATCATGGTGAATGGTGCGACCTTCACGAAGGGCAACGCGAACCATGTTGCGTTTTGCTTGATCAGTTGCTTTTTTAATTGCATCAGGCACTTCGCGCGCTTTTGCGTGACCATGGCCGATACGACCACGACCATCACCAACGACGACCAATGCTGCAAAACCAAAACGACGTCCGCCTTTTACAACTTTGGCAACACGGTTAACGGCTACCAAGCGTTCGTTGAGTTCTGGTTCTTCGCGTTCTTCACGCTTATTGTTACGATCTGGACGAGCCATGTTTAATTCACCATACCTTTTCTTAGAATTCTAATCCGCCTGCGCGTGCCGCTTCTGCCAATGCCTTAATACGGCCATGGAAGAGGAACGATCCGCGATCGAACATAACTTTGGATACTTTTGCTGCTTTTGCACGTTCAGCAATCAAATTGCCAACGGCTGTTGCCGCAGAGATATTCGCTCCACCTTTTGCGCGCAATTCACCATCCAAAGAGGAGGCTGCTGCAAGGGTGATACCGCGTGTATCATCAATGATTTGAGCATAAATCTGGTTGTTTGAACGGTGAACCGACAAACGTGGCAAGCCAGCTTTATTATAACGGGATAGTCTTGCACGAACACGACGCGCGCGACGCTCAGCATTTGTTTCAGGGTGACGCATGATCTTTTCCTTGACCTATCTAAACTATTTCTTCTTACCTTCTTTACGCAGGATGTATTCTCCAACGTAACGGATACCTTTACCTTTATATGGCTCAGGAGGTTTGTAACCACGGATTTCCGCAGCAACCTGACCAACCTGTTCTTTGTTGATACCATCAATTTTAATCGATGTTTGTTTATCAACAGTAATGGTAATGCCAGCAGGAATTGCGTAACGCACTTCATGACTGAACCCGAGTTGCAAAACCAATTCTTTTCCTTGCAAAGCGCAACGGTAACCAACACCCTCGATTTCGAGGCTTTTGCTGTATCCGTCTTTCACGCCGATCACCATATTTGAAATACGGCGTTGCATGGTTGCCCACAAAGCACGAGCTTCGCGGTCATTTGTTCTTGGAGCAACGGTCACTTGACCGTTTTCAAGCTTAACTTCGACCTTTGGGTGAACGACAAGAGCCATTTCCCCTTTTGGGCCTTTAACTTTAACGTCTTGCTCTTTTACATCGGCGGTTACACCTGATGGAAGAACAACTGGATTTTTTCCTACGCGAGACATTTTTTATTCCTCGATTTCATTATATTGCAAAGTCTTATCAGATTAGAAAACCTGACAAAGAACCTCACCACCTACGTTAGCTTCACGAGCAGATTGATCGTCCATAACACCACTTGGTGTGGATACGATAGTCACGCCCAACCCGTTATAAAAACGGGGGATTTCTTGTGCAGCCGTATAAATACGACGACCTGGTTTTGATACACGATGCAATTCACGGATAACCGGTGTTACACCATCATATTTCAATTCGATAACCAGATTTGTATGTCCTGCTGCTGTTTGCTCCTGACGAAAATCGCGGATATATCCAGCGGCTTTCAGAACTTTCAAAACACTAGCGCGCATTTTGGACGCAGGGCAGGATGTTGTTTTTAATCCTGCTCTTTGACCGTTACGAATGCGGGTCAGCATATCTCCTAATGGATCACTCATTGTCATGGTCTATAACTCCTTTTACCAGCTCGATTTCACAACACCCGGCAATTGACCTTCAGAGGCCAATTTACGGAGCGAAATACGGCTCAAATTAAACTTACCGTGGAATGAACGTGGGCGACCTGTCAAAGCACAACGGTTGCGAACACGATCTTTTGCACCATTGCGTGACATTCCTGCCAATTTCATGGTCATCGCAAAACGTTCCTCAATCGGAAGGTCGCGATTCATAACGATAGCTTTCAAAGCTGCGCGTTTTGCCGCGTCACGTTTGACCAGTTTTTTGCGTTTTTCGTTACGGTTGACTGCACTGACTTTTGCCATTGTCGTCCTCTCTAAGCCTTTCTTGTCTAGTTTCTGAACGGCAAATCAAAGCCGCGCAGTAATTCTTTTGCTTCATCATCAGTTTTGGCAGTGGTGCAGATAATAATATCCATACCGCGCATTGCCTCGACCTTGTCAAAGTTGATTTCAGGGAAAATGGTGTGTTCTCTGATACCCATGGCATAGTTACCACGACCATCAAATGCTTTACCATTGATACCACGGAAGTCACGCACGCGTGGCAACGCAATGTTAATCAAGCGATCCAAAAATTCATACATACGTTTGCCGCGCAGTGTTACTTTAACACCGATTGGCATTCCTTCACGAATTTTGAAAGATGCGTTTGATTTGCGTGCCAATGTCGCCAATGGCTTCTGACCAACGATCAAGGTCAAATCCTTGATTGCAGAGTCAATGTGTTTTTTATCAACGGCTGCTTGTGCAACACCCATATTGATAACGATCTTGTCCAACGCTGGAATCTCGTGAGGATTTTTATATCCACGGGATTCTTTCAAAGCGGGAACAATAACCTTTTTGTATTTTTCCTCAAAACGAGGGGTGTATTTTTCCTGTGCGGCCATAATTCTTTCACCCATTAAGCAATCGTTTCACCGGACTTTTTGGCAACTCGAACTTTTTTGCCATCAGCCAATGTTTTAAATCCAACTTTGGTTGCTTTCCCAGATTTTGGGTCAGCCAAAGCAACGTTAGAAACCTGAATAGGCGCCTCAACACGGTTCAAACCACCAGCAGAAGTCTGAGTTGGTTTTGCGTGTTTGGTCATCATATTGACGCCCGATACAACAACACGGTTCTCGGTTGGAATCACTTGAGTGACTTCACCGGTTTTACCTTTGTCCTTGCCCGCGATAACAACAACTTTATCGCCTTTTTTAATTTTCAATTTTGCCTGTGTCATTTACAGTACCTCAGATGCCAAAGAAATAATCTTCATGTAGCCTTTACCACGCAATTCACGGGTAACTGGGCCAAATATACGGGTTCCGATTGGCTCGCCCTGTTTGTTAATCAAAACAACAGCATTGCCATCAAAACGGATTTGCTCGCCATTGCTGCGTTTCAGACCGCTCGCAGTACGAACAATCACAGCACGGTGAACATCACCTTTTTTAACGCGACCACGCGGCAGTGCATCCTTAATAGATACAACGATCACGTCGCCAATATTTGCAGTACGACGGTGTGAACCGCCCAAAACCTTGATACATGCAACGCGGCGTGCGCCGGAGTTGTCTGCTACATCAAGTGCTGATTCCATCTGGATCATTTTATGTCACCCAATTCCTAACTAAACGTTCTTTCCCGAATTACTTTTTAGCCGCTTTTTTAGCGCCTGCTTTTGCTTTCGTTGCTGCTGGTGCAGCTTCTACAGCTTTGCTCGCTTTTGCGGTCAACTCACGACCCAAAGTTTTTGGATCTGTAATCACTTTCCATGTCTTACGTTTTGACAATGGCGCACATTCTTCAATGTTCACAACATCACCAATACGGAAGATATTTGCCTCGTCATGGGCTGCATATTTCGCGCTTTGCTTCACATACTTTTTATAAATAGGATGCATTGTACGACGCTCGACCAAAACTGTTACAGTTTTGTCCATTTTATCGCTAACAACGCGGCCTTCCATTACACGACGTGGCATATTCTAACTCCTCTTATCTCTGCTTATTTCGCAGCTTGAGCAGCATCTTGCTGACCCAAAAATGTTTTAACACGCGCAATAGTGCGGCGCACTTTGCGAATTTCTGCAGTATTGGTCAATTGACCACCTGCTTGTTGGAAACGCATATCCATTTGCTGCTTACGCAGATCAATGAGCATTGCGTTCAATTCGTCTTGGCTTTTGCCTTTTAAAGCATCAACCCCATCTTTTGCAACGTTTTTTGCTGTTTTTGCCATTTAAATCTCCAATTTCCGCATTATTCGCTAATGCGCTTTACAAATTTGGTCGCAATCGGCAGTTTTGCAGCAGCCAATGCGAACGCTTCGCGAGCCAATTCCTCAGGAACTCCCTCGATTTCGAACATAATACGACCTGGTTTCACGCGGGCAACCCAGAATTCAGGGGAACCTTTACCAGAACCCATACGAACTTCCAAAGGTTTTTTGGAAACAGGCACGTCTGGAAATACACGAATCCATACTTTCCCTTGACGTTTGATGTGACGGGTCAAAGCACGACGCGCCGCTTCAATCTGACGGGCAGTAATACGATCAGGTGCCATTGCTTTCAAGCCATAGGACCCGAAATCAACTGTGTTCGCACTCTTGGCTGCGCCATGAATACGGCCTTTATGGGCTTTTCTGTATTTAGTCTTTTTTGGTAAGAGCATTTTTTACTCCATTAATCCTTCTTTAGAAACTAATCGCGTTTGGTAGCGCCGACATTGTCAGCCATACGTTTATCGCGAGCCATTGGGTCATGCTCCAGAACATCACCTTTGTAGATCCAGACTTTTACGCCGATGATCCCATAGGTTGTTGTTGCTTCACATACTCCGTAATCCAAGTCAGCGCGCAGTGTATGCAAAGGCACACGACCTTCACGATACCATTCCATACGCGCAATATCCGACCCAGCCAAACGGCCAGATACGTTTACACGAATACCTTTTGCACCCAAACGCATTGCAGATTGAACAGCACGTTTCATGGCGCGACGGAAAGACACGCGACGCTCCAATTGTTGTGCAATACCTTCTGCAACCAATTGAGCATCAATTTCTGGTTTGCGAATTTCAACAATGTTGAGGGAAACCTCACCACCAGATTTCGCAGACAAGTCTTTGCGCAATTTTTCAATGTCGCCGCCTTTTTTACCGATGATAACACCTGGACGGGCGGTATGTACGGTTACGCGGGTGTTCTTTGCTGCACGTTCAACAATCACTTTGCTGATGCCGGCGGCTTTCAATTTTTCAGTCACAAATTTGCGCAATTGCAAATCTTCAAGCAATTTCACTGCATAATCTTTTGCAGAGAACCAGCGAGAATCCCATGTGCGGTTAATACCGACGCGGAGACCAATTGGATTAACTTTCTGTCCCATATTCTTTCTTTCCTAACCTTGGCCTATTCGGCTTTTTCTCTGACAACAATTGTCAGGTTGCTGAAGAATTTTTCGATACGACCGGCACGACCACGGGCACGCGCCATGAAACGTTTCATGACAACAGATTTCCCTACGGTTGCTTCGGCAACATACAAACGATCAACGTCGAGTGAGTGATTGTTTTCTGCGTTTGCAACAGCAGACTGCAGAACTTTTTTCACATCACGCGCAACGCGTTTGTTGCTGAATTCAAGATCAACAAGAGCTTTCTCAGCTTTCTTACCACGGATCATCTCCGCAACAAGGTTGAGTTTGTAAGGGCTTGAGTCGATATACTTCGAGAATGCTCTCGCTTCGTTATCGGCAACCCGTCTTTCGTTCTTAGGCTTTCCCATTTTCTTCTATCCTACTTCTTCTTGTCCTGACCGCCGTGACCTTTGAAGGTACGGGTCGGAGCAAATTCACCAACTTTGTGGCCAATCATATAATCAGTCACCAAAACAGGAATGAATTTATTCCCGTTGTGCACAGCCAGAGTCAAACCAACCATTTGTGGCAGGATTGTTGACCGGCGTGACCAAGTCTTAATCGGCGTATTTTTCCCAGACTGACGAACCTCATCTACTTTTTTCAGTAGATGACCATCAATAAAAGGACCTTTCCATGCTGAACGAGTCATGTTTATTTACCTCAACCTTTCCCGCTTATTTCGCTTTACGACGACGAATAATAAATTTATCTGTCGCTTTATTTGTACGAGTTTTGTAACCCTTGGCAGGTACACCAGATGGTGAACACCAATGAATACCACCGTTTGTACGACCGCCGTGTGGGTGATCAACAGGGTTCATGGAAATACCACGCTGTGCAGGGCGACGACCTAACCAACGGTTACGTCCAGCCTTACCAATGTTAACGTTTTTCTGGTCTGGATTGGATACCGCACCAATTGTTGCCAGACATTCGCCGCGTACAACGCGAAGTTCGCCTGATGACAATTTAATCTGGGCATAACCCTGATCACGACCAACCAATTGAGCAAAAGTTCCACCAGCGCGAGCCAGTTGTCCGCCTTTGCCGACTTTCATCTCAACGTTATGGATGATTGTCCCAACAGGAATGTTTTTCAGTGGCAATGTATTGCCAACTTTAATATCCGCTTTCTCAGAGGATACAATTTTATCGCCTTCGGCCAAACGTTGTGGAGCCAATACATAGGCTTTTTCGCCATCTGCATATTGAACCAACGCAATGAAAGCAGTACGGTTTGGATCATATTCCAAACGCAATACAGTCGCTTCAACGTCAAACTTATTCCGTTTGAAGTCAACGATACGATAACGCTGTTTGTGACCACCACCGATAAAACGGGCAGTGATACGACCAGTGTTATTACGTCCACCGTTCTTTTGCTTGCCTTCGGTCAGGGACTTTTCTGGTTTCCCTTTCCACAACTGGCTGCGATCCACCAAAACCAACTGGCGTTGGCCGGGGGTCGTTGGATTATATTTCTTTAACGCCATGATTTACGTATCCTTCTCACCTAAATCTTGTCACTACACGTTTGCGCCAACATCAATTGTTTGGCCTTCTTCGAGGGTCACAATTGCTTTTTTCACATCAACGCGCTTACCGAGAACTCCCTTGAAGCGTTTTGTTTTCCCTTTGGTCAAAACAGTATTGACCGCAGTTACTTTCACTTCGAACAGAGCTTCAACAGCTTTTTTAATTTCTGGTTTGGTAGCTTCCAATGGAACACGGAAAGTTACTTGACCATGTTGAGATCCCATCATCGACTTTTCAGTCACAATCGGGGCTGTCAACGTTGTATATACTTTTTCTGTCAGAGCAGGTTTTACTTCTTTTGCTTTTGCCATTTTCTCTACTCCTTACGCCATCAAACGCTTGGTCAGGTTTTCAACAGCTTCTTTTGTCAACACCAAAGTGTCATGACGCAGAATGTCGTAAACGTTTGCACCATCAGATGGCATGACATTAATCAATGGAATGTTGCGGGTGGACAGCGCGAAATTATGATCAAGCTCTTCACCGCAAACAAACAATGCAGAGGATTTCAAACCCAATGCGTTGATTTTTGCAACCATGTCTTTTGTTTTAGCAGCTTTTGCAACAGCCGCATCCAACACGATCAACTGACCGCTTGCTGCTTTTGCTGACAAGGCTGTTTTCAATGCCAAAGCACGTTGTTTCTTAGGAAGTTCGGTCGCGTGGGAACGAACAACTGGACCAAATATAGTCGCACCACCAACATATTGAGGAGCGCGGAGCGTACCAATACGGGCACGACCTGTTCCTTTTTGTCCGTAAGGCTTTTTACCTGTACCGGATACGTCGGAGATCCCTTTTGTCTTGTGATTACCGGAACGACGTTTGTTCAATTGATAGTGCACCATACGATGCAAAATATCAGCGCGAATTTCAACACCGAACACGGAATCATCCAACTCGATAGATCCAGCTTCTTTATTTTCTAATGTCTTGACTGCAAATTTCATGTCAGACCCCTCTTATTCTTTTGCTTCTTCTGCAGGTGCATCTTCCGCAGGAGCAGCAGCTTCAACAGGAGCAGCAGCTTTCGCAGCAGATTTCAAACCAGCAGGCTTCGGCGCGTCAGCCGGAGCAGGTTTTTTTACAGCATCATTGATAATAACCCATTCACGAGCATTACCAGGAACGTTACCTTGAACAAGGATCAATCCATCTTCAGGATATACGGCAACAATTTTCAAATTCTGTGTTGTCACAGTTTCAGCACCCAAATGGCCAGGCATTTTTTTGCCTTTCCAAATACGGCCTGGATCCTGTGCGGAACCAACGGAACCGATAGAACGGTGAGAAACTGAAACACCGTGGGATGCGCGCAAACCACCGAAATTCCAACGTTTCATACCACCAGCAAAACCTTTACCTTTGGTTTCGCCTTGAACGTCAACGAATTGACCTACAACGAAATGGCTTGCACAAAGCTCTGCGCCCACATCCAGAACGTTGTCTGGGGATACGCGGAATTCAACCAATTTTTTCTTTGGTTCAACTTTTGCTTTCGCATAGTGACCACGCATCGGTTTGGATACGTTTTTCACTTTTGCTTTGCCCGCACCGAGTTGAACAGCAACATAGCCATCTTTCTCTTCTGTACGAACAGCCACAACTTGACAGTCATCAATTTTCAGAACGGTTACAGGAATATGCGACCCATCTTCACCGAAGATGCGGGTCATTCCCTCGTTCTTTGCAATTAATCCGGTTCTCATTTTCTACTCCAGATTCCCTTTAACTAATTAAGCGGCCGCGCCAATTTTAATTTCAACATCAACACCAGCAGCCAAATCCAATTTCATCAGAGCATCAACTGTCTGAGGAGTTGGATCAACGATGTCGATCAAACGTTTATGTGTTCTCATTTCGAACTGCTCCATTGATTTTTTATCAATGTGCGGTGAACGAAGAACAGTAAAGCGCTCTGTCCGTGTAGGAAGAGGAACTGGACCACGAACTCGTGCACCAGTACGCTTTGCAGTGTTGACAATCTCGTTCGTGGAGCTATCCAGAACGCGATGATCATAAGCCCGAAGGCGAATACGGATAGTTTGATCCATGTTCAATTTCCTTTAATTCAATTATTCAACGATCGAAGCAACAACGCCTGCGCCGACGGTACGACCGCCTTCACG
>CAZVSN010000048.1:0-4174 GCA_964629455.1 uncultured Micavibrio sp.
CAATCGTTCCAATGTTACAATGTGGCTTGTCGCGTAAAAACTTCTCTTTTGACATTTTATATTTCCTCTTTTTCTAAATCTTTTAAATTATGCTGCTAATTTCTTTTTAACTTCTTCAACTACGTTTGGCGGCACTGGCTCATAGTGATCAAACACCATTGAGTACTGTGCACGACCTTGTGACATACCGCGCAAATTGTTGATGTAACCAAACATGCTGGACAGTGGAACCATTGCTGAAATCACTTTTGCATTTCCACGGTCAGACATATTGGCAATCTGGCCACGACGGCTGTTCAAGTCACCAATCACATCACCCATATATTCTTCTGGGGTTACAACTTCGACTTTCATAATTGGCTCAAGCAATTGTGGGCCAGCTTTTTGCATACCTTCTTTGAAAGCTGCACGGGCAGCGATCTCGAATGCCAAAGCCGAGGAGTCAACGTCGTGGTATGCGCCGTCTGTCAGACGAACTTTAAAGTCAACAACAGGGAAACCAGCAATCACACCAGTGCCTTGGGATGCATTTAAACCTTTTTCAACGCCTGGGATGTATTCTTTTGGAACAGATCCACCAACGATTTCAGATTTGAATTCATATCCAGCACCCGCTTCGTTTGGTTCAAATATCAAAATAATGCGTGCGTACTGACCAGAACCACCAGATTGTTTTTTGTGAACATAGTCAATTTCAACAGATTTGGTGATAGTTTCACGGTAAGCCACTTGAGGCGCACCGATATTTGCTTCAACTTTGAATTCGCGTTTCATACGGTCAACGAGAATTTCAAGGTGCAACTCACCCATACCTTTCATGATGGTTTGACCAGATTCGTGGTCAACCGATACACGGAAGGAAGGATCTTCAGCAGCCAAACGTTGCAAAGCAAGACCCATTTTCTCTTGGTCAGCTTTTGTTTTTGGCTCAACAGCAATCTCGATAACTGGCTCAGGGAATTCCATACGCTCCAGAACGATTGGTTTGTCTGGATCGCACAATGTGTCACCTGTTGTTGTGTCTTTCAAACCAACAAGAGCAACAATATCACCAGCCAAAGCTTCTTTGATTTCTTCACGGTTGTTCGCGTGCATTTGCAACATACGACCAATACGTTCTTTTTTGTCTTTCACTGAGTTGATAACATATGAACCAGAGTCCAGTTTACCAGAGTAAACACGAGCAAAAGTCAATGAGCCAACAAACGGGTCGTTCATGATTTTGAACGCCAATGCAGAGAATGGAGCGCTATCTTCTGGCTCACGAGAATCATCTTCATCAGAGTCAACTTTTTTACCTTTAACAGCACCGATATCAAGCGGGCTAGGCAAGAAGTCAACAACAGCATCCAACATTGTTTGAACGCCTTTGTTTTTGAATGAAGAACCGCAGAGCATTGGAACGAATTTAGAAACCAATGTTCCTTTACGGATACAACGTTTCAATGTTTCAATGGAAATTTCTTTGCCTTCCAGATAGTCTTCTGTTGCTTGGTCTTCCATTTCGCAAGCCATTGCAACCAATTTTGCGCGCCATTTTTCGGCATCCGCTTTCATATCGGCAGGAATTTCACTTTCAGTGAAAGTTGCACCGAGATTATCAGAATCCCATGTGATGGCTTTCATTTTAATCAGATCAACAACACCAGCGAAATCAGATTCAGCTCCGATTGGGAGGTTGATAACCAATGGGTTTGCACCCAAACGTTTATCCACATCATCTACGCACTGATAGAAGTTCGCACCAATTTTGTCCATTTTGTTGGAGAAAATAATGCGTGGCACATGATATTTATCACCTTGGCGCCATACAGTTTCAGTTTGAGGCTCAACACCTTGGTTAGAGTCGAGAAGGCAAACAGCACCATCCAATACGCGCAAGGAACGCTCAACTTCAATTGTGAAGTCAACGTGGCCTGGGGTATCAATGATGTTCATACGGATTTTTTGACCAGGAGCAGCTCCATCAGCAGGGCCAGTCCACATACAGGTTGTCGCAGCAGAGGTAATGGTAATCCCACGCTCTTGCTCTTGCTCCATCCAGTCCATCGTTGCAGCACCATCATGCACTTCACCGATTTTGTGGGATTTACCTGTATAGTAAAGAACGCGTTCAGTGGTCGTCGTTTTACCAGCATCAATGTGAGCCATGATACCAAAGTTACGATAGTACTGAAGATCAATTTCGCGAGCCATTTTAAATCCTTAAACCTTTTATCAACCTTACTAGAAACGCCACATTAGAAACGGTAGTGAGCGAACGCGCGGTTTGCTTCTGCCATTTTGTGAGTATCATCACGCTTTTTAATTGCAGCGCCACGATCGTTAGCAGCTTCATAAGCCTCAGCAGCCAAACGCTCAGCCATTGTGTTTTCACCACGGCCACGAGCATAGTCACGCAACCAACGCATTGCCAAAGCAATCGCGCGTTCCGCTTTTACCTCGATAGGCACTTGGTAGTTTGCACCACCAACACGACGAGATTTAACCTCAATCTGTGGTCCGATTTTTTTCAACGCGAGCAACATGATTGCCAAACCTTGGCTTTTCTTTGCTGCCTCAGAATTCAAATCCATATCATTGGCTGCTTTTTTATCAAGCATTGTGATCGCATCATAAACGATGCTTTCAGCAACTGACTTTTTACCGCGAGTCATGATGATGTTGATGAATTTGGACAATACCAAATCACCAAATCTTGGATCTGGCAGAATTTCCCGTTTTTTTGCACTATGACGACGTGACATATTCGTGTTTCCTCAAAATTACTTAGGTTTCTTAGCGCCGTAGTGTGAGCGCGATTGTTTACGGTCTTTAACACCTTGGGTATCCAAAGCACCGCGAACGATACGGTAACGAACACCCGGCAAGTCTTTTACACGACCGCCGTGAACAAGAACAACAGAGTGCTCTTGCAGGTTATGTCCCTCACCGCGAATGTAGCAAATAACCTCAACGCCTGTTGTCAGACGGACTTTTGCAACTTTACGCAAAGCGGAGTTTGGTTTTTTAGGGGTAGTTGTATACACACGGGTGCAAACGCCACGAACTTGTGGGTTTTGCTTCAAAGCACGGTTCTTCTTGCGAACGACCTGTTTTTCCCGCGGGTTACGGATAAGTTGTTGAATTGTTGGCATATTTTTGTGCCCTTCAGTCCTTTTTCAAATCATAAAAATGTTGTGGATAGCGTGCGTTTACCGCGACAAAAGATAAGAGTCAAGAAGTTTTGTGGCTTCTCGCTCGTTTTTTCTTTTTCACGGATACTCCTTACGGAGTTTTTAGTACTGCGTTTAAACCGTTCAATCTCTTGATTTCTCAAGGTCTTAAGGCGGTTCACAGCCAGCGCATCCAAAACAAGTTCGCGGACTATAATCTTTTTGGGATGAATGAGTCAACTCTTTATTTAAGATTCTTTTAAGTTTTTTTTAAGGAGAAATAAACCATCAAGAATCGAGCGAAAAGCCTCGGGAATCCTCAGCTACACCAGACACGCGCCATGGCATCACGGCCACGTCATTTGCATTGGTAACGGCATAATCGGCACCCGCCATTTCCATTTCTTGAAGTTTTTCTGCTTTCTTCTCAAGAAATGGCGATACATACCCTATAATTGCGCGGGGCTTGATATGGGTGGCCTCATGAACACCCACAGGGTCATCAGCCACCACCAACGTGTCTGACGGCATCATGCGCTCCTGCTTTGTGACTGTGCGATAGAGCGCAAGGTAGGTTAAATCACTCTGACGAGCGGAATCGCGCCTGTCATACCCAAAAACATCATCTTCGAAATAATCACGGATTCGGGTTTCCTCCAGAGTTTTTTCCAATTTATGGGTGGCATCCGCCCATACGGCCGCCAATATATGCCCGCCCCTCTTTAACGAAATCAACATCTCGGCAATATCACGATTGGCCGCAAAGACCTCATCACGGCGCAATTCCGCTTTTGCCCGATGATGAAAATGACGAAGGGAATCTAGTGTTATCTGATTGATTTTAATATCTTTTTCTGCGTTTAAAATATATTCGCCGCCCGCCATACTGGCGCAATTGAACATGATTTTCTGATCAACACCCTCGGCCTTGGCCAATTCCTTCAATCGTTTGTTTTGGGCAGATACCTGACGGTCAATAGAGAGCGCGTTCCAATTAAAATTGAAAATAAGCAGCATAT